>DAOTZM010000220.1:0-14040 GCA_034434035.1 Anaerolineales bacterium | reverse complement strand
GCGCGCCTGGGCCAGGGCCTGGTCGCGGGCGGCGGTACGAATATCGAACTGCTGGCGGATTTGTTCCGCCAGCGCATCGAGCTGCTTCATGAGTTATGCTTTTCCTTCTTCGGGCGGAGAGCCTTCGGGGGGCTGGAACGGCTTGAACAACTGGTCGGCCAGGGTCGAAACCGGGGTGTGGATTTCGCCAAAGGCCGCCTCGTAACGCGCCAGGTTCTCGGTCAGGGCGCGCAGCAACAACTTGGCGCTGAGCGGCGACATGAGGATACGCGCGCCCACCCGGGCTCTGTTCTCGCCGGGCAACAGGTGGGCAAAATCCAGCACAATATCGGCAGGAGAGTGGGCAATGCGCACCAGGTTGGCGTACACCGCGCCCAGGTCCGCCGGAACTTCCAGGGTGGTGGGGGGACGATTTTGTGGGGGAGAAACACTCATATCCACCTCGTTGTTACAAAACGTCCCAAAGGTTTGGACGCGGCAGAAGTACGCGGTTATCAAACCTTCGGGACGGTCACGCTAGAACGGAATATCTTCTTCCGGCGCGCCGACGAATGAGCCGCCCATATCGCCGCCGCCCATCGAGCCGCCTCCACCGCCTTCCTCGCGGCTGGAGAGGAAGCGCACGGTGCTGGCGGTCACTTCAAAGGATGCCCCGGCTGTGCCGTCCTGGCGCGTCCAGACGCGCGGGCTGCCTGTGTTGGGGTCAGGGGTCAGGCGGCCTTCGATAAGCACCTTGCTGCCTTTCTTGAGATACTGGTTGCAGACTTCAGCCTGTTTACCCCATGCGGTAACCTTGAACCAGATGGTCTCTTTGACAACCTGTCCATTATTGCCGGTATATTGACGGCTGGTTGCCACAGAAAACGAGGTGACAGGTTGACCGGAGGGGGTGTAACGCATTTCCGGGTCACGACCAAGATTTCCAACGATGATTAGGGTGTGGTACATAAGGGGCCTCCTTGAGGGTATAGGTCCCGCCGCGATGCGGCGGTGCAAATGTAGAACAAATGTATTTTACACCGGATTAGGCAAAAGGAAAGTGGCAAAAGCAATTCACCTTCAGTTTTGCCTGGTGAGCAAGGCGACCGCATAGGGGTACAGGGTCAAATTCCCCTGGGCAAACTGCTGCCCGCCGATGTGGTCGACGGCAGGCCAGGGAAGCGCAATCACCTGCTGCTCGCGGCTGTGGTTGATGACGAAATGCAGCGCGGTTCCATCCGGGCGGACTCGCGTCCGCACTTCGACCGGGGCGGGCGCGGCGAAAGGCTGGAGCAGGCTATTGGCGAGAATCTGGTTGACCAGGGTTTGCTGGCTTTCGGAATCCAACCAGGTTCCAACGGTGTAAACGAAGCCGCCCTCGACCGGATTGACCACAATCGCGGGCTGGTCATCGAGCCAGCCATTGCTCGCGCTGTAACGCGCCATGACGGTGGTGAACCGCTGTCCCAGCAGGCGCAGGCGTTCGGATCAGAGCGAGGCTCTGCCCTGGAACAACTTTCCTCCCACCAGAATCGGGTCCTCCAGAGAGTAATAGTCTTCCACTTCGACCCCGGCCAGTTCAGCGAGCGCGCCCGGTTGACGGAGGGGCAGCAAGGCGTTGTGGCGGTCTTTCATGCCGGTTCGCAGCGTCAGCACCAGCCGTCCGCCGCGCTCGCCTGCGTCCAAACCAAGGCTTTGAAAAATGAGCGAAACACGTTGTGCGGAGTTTATTCGGCTTGTCCATTAGTACCCGCATTGAACTGCTTTTCATCGATGATGCCAGCCGCAAAGTTTTGCTGGAAGCCGATTACGATGCAGTCGCTTGGCCTTCTGCATCGCTTTCCCCGGATGGGCAATGGCTGGCCTGCCTGGACACAATTCCCGGCAAAATTGGAGGCGGTTTATACCTGACTCAGCTGGGCAGTTCAGACAAACGCCTTTTGATGCAACTGGATTATTGGCCTGTTGCTGCTCCACTGTTCAGCCCGGATGGTAAGTGGCTGGCTGTCAGTGTGATGAACCAATGATTTGAATCCGCTCATTACCCCGGCGCTGGTTAATGTGGATACTTGCCAGTTGATTCCTTTGACCAAACTCAATGGTAGTGTGATGCGAGGATGGGTTAAGAACCTATCCGAAAATTCTTTAACCGCCAAGTCGCCACCCTGGCGCCGCCCGTAACTGTTCAAACTGCGCCCGGCTAAATTGGCCTGCGCCGGGGTACATGGCATTCACCGCGCCCGCCGCGACGCCATCCTGCAAGGCCACATGCGCGTCCCCGTCCCGCTCAACAGCCCACAGGAATGCGCCAAAAAACGCATCGCCACTGCCCACGCTGCTGACCGTCTCGACGCGCGGCGCGGGGACATGCCACTTTCCCAGCGGTCCAAAATAGACCGCGCCCAGCGCTCCCAGCGTAATGACCACTTGCGAAACGCGCGCCCGCAAACGGGTTGCCAACTCCAGCGCGGCGCAGGCTTCCTCCCAGTTTACTTTGATTCCCTGCGCGCCAGCCTGCAAAGCCGCATCCAGCGCCAGGCCGCTCGAATCAACCCACACCTGAAGGCCATCCACCATCAGCGAGCGCAACAAACCGCCAAAATCGGCGGCGCCATGGGGGCGTACTGCCACAAAAAGCCACCAACTCTCCAGGCCGGGCATGTTTGCGAATCTGCGCGGCCAGTTCGCGCCAGGAATCGCTCGCAACCGAGTTTCCCGGCTCATTAATCACCGTGGATGAGCCATCGGCGGCGGCCAGGATGACGCAAGCGCGCGTTTCACTGTCTGTCCACGTCCAGGCGGCGCGCAGGCCTTCGCGCGCGGCGCGCCCGGCCAGGTCTTGCCCGGTGAGGCCGCCCAGGAAGCCCATGCAAAGCGGGTCTGCGCCCAAAATGCGCGCCACGCGGGCCGCATTCAGTCCCTTGCCGCCCGCCGCCACAATCGTTTGCGTGGCGCGATGCACCTGCCCCACCTGCAAAGCGGGCAGGAGCAAGGTGCGGTCAATGGCCGGGTTGGGGGTGACAAAAATCATAGATGGATTTGCGCTTCTGCCAGCGTGGGCTGACCGGCGATGCCGCCCGGCTGTTGGGTGGAAAGCGCCCCGCAAACGGCTGCCATTTTGAGGGCTTTTTCCAAATCCCAGCCGCGCAGGTAGCCGAACAGGAACCCGGCGTTGAAACTATCGCCCGCCCCAACCGTATCCGCCACCTGCGCGGGAATGGAGTCTACCCGCGCCTGCTGCCCATTGCGGCAGGCCAGCGCGCCCGCCGCGCCCAGTTTGATGGCCAGCGTCTCGACTTGCGCCGCAAGGCGGGCCGCCGCGTCTTCCAGCGTATCGGCCCGGCTGATGGATTTGGCCTCGGTTTCGTTGGGCAGGAGGATGTTGACGAGCGGCAAAAGCGCATCGAAGCCGCGCCAGGCTTCGGCGGGGTCGTAGTTGGTGTCGAGCGAGGCGGTCACGCCCAGGGCGCGCGCCCGCTCCAGCAGGCGCGGCAGGCCCGGTTGCAGGGATTCTTGCAAAAAGTAGGATGCAATGTGCAAATGCCGGGTTTGACGGAGCAAAGAATCGGGGATGTCTTCTGCGGTGAGCGCGGAAATCAGCCCGAGGCGGGTGAGCATGGCGCGGTCAGTGCCCCGGTTCAGCACCACCGTCAGACCGGTTTGCCCGCCAGGGACGCGCGTCACATAGTCCACATTGACGCCGCGCTGTTGCATTTCTTCGAGCATGAAACGCCCAAAAATGTCATCGCCGCATTTGCCCACAAACGCAATTTTTAGCCCCAGCCGGGCCGCCCCGCAGGCCGTGATGACCGAAGATGAGCCAACTGTGAGGGCGGCATGTTCAACAAGTTTTTCCACTTGCCCAAATTCCGGCTCCACGTTGCCGGTGAGAATCAAATCGGGGTTGATTTCGCCCGGAATTAACAGGTCAAAGGGGCGGGGTTGGGCGGTCATCATCAGTAAGTTTCGTGCCAGCCAAAGGGCGCTTCGGCCTGGTAAAAATCAGTCCAGGGTTTGGCCAGGGCGGTGGAGAGGGCCGTCAGGCGGGTGAGACGTTCGAGGGCGGTGGTTTGCAAAAAGTTGCGGCGGGCGGCGGGTTCCATCGTCACCGCTTCCTGCCAGACGGCGCGCCCAACGGCAACGCCGCTGGCCCCGGCCTGGCAGGCCGCGATGATTTGGCGCTGGTAGGTCTCAAACGAAACGGCGGCGGAGAGCAAAATCCAGGGCGCGCGAGAGGCCGCGCTGACCTCGGCGCAGGCCGCGCTCCACTCAGATTCGGGGCTTTCGGCGGTTAGCGGGAATTCGGCTTTGAGCAAGTCCACGCCGGGGATGACCGTCAGGCGGCGGGCAGTTTCGACCGCCACGAAGCGTTTTTCGGCGCTGGAGAGTTTTTCCGCGCCGAGCGGGTACGAAAGCGGCTCCAACATCAGCCCCAGGTCATGTTTCTGGCAGTCGGCGGCAACGGCGGCGGTGAACGCTTCCGCTTCGGCGGCGGTGGGCGAATTGGGGTGGTAATAGACGAGCAGTTTAATCATGCTGGCGCCCATGCGCTTGGCCTTTTCCACGCTCCAGCCGGGGATGATTTGGGCGCGGCGGGCGGTGGCTTCGCCGCAGTAGCCGGTGGATTCGAGCGCAACCACAAAGGCCTTATCGCCGGGCAGCGCGCCCGCCGCAATGGACTGCGCGGCAGAAACTTCCGGGTCGAGCAGAACCGAGGTCGCGGCGGGGGCCAGGGCGCGGGTGACATCGAGCTTAAATTGGCTCAGGGCAGCGTCATCTACAAAAGCCGGGTTGGCTTTTCGCAGGTTTTGACGATGGTCGAGCGCCAGGCAGGTGAAAGCGCCGCGCGCCGAGGCGGTTTGTTGCAAACCGCGTAGTTTTCCGATGGTAAGTTTCATAGTTCCAGTTTAATGACCGCCGTCAGGTTGCGCGGGCGGTCGGGGTTGAGGGATTTGGCGAGAGCGCGGTAGTAGGCCATCAGTTGCAGGAGCGGCAGGTAGAGAACGGCGCGCCCCGCTTCGGGGATTCCGCTGTCAAACGTGACTTGCGTCCCGGATTCGGCGAGCGCGAAAACTTGCGCCCCTTTGGCCTGCATCTCGTTTAATACGGCTTGCTCGTGGCTGAAATTTTTCTCCGAAAGCAGGCCAACCATCAGCGTTTGCGGCGTGACCATGCTCATCGGGCCGTGCCGAAATTCAAGAAAGTGGAACGGCTCACTGTGGGTCAGGGTCATTTCTTTCATCTTGAGGTTCGCTTCGCAGGCCAGCCCGTAGCGAATGCCGGAGCCGAGAAAATAGATTCGGTCGAGCGAAAGGTCCTCGCCGAGGGCGCGGGCGCGGGCTTCGTAGCGTTCCATTAAACGGAGACCGGCGGCGGCGAGTTTGTCAAGCGCATTCAGCAGGTTGGCCTGTTGAGCCATTCGGGCGCAGGCGGCAGTCACGGCAACATACATCGAGGCAAACGAGCGCGTTTGGGCGACTGATTCTTCCTGCCCGGCTTCAATCACAATCTGGAAATCGGCCTGTTTGGACAGGATTTCATCGTAATTGCTGATAACGAACAGGTCGCCGTGGCCTTCGCGCTTGAACATTTCGGCGGCGCGAGCCGTTTCGGTGGTTGTTCCTGAACGGCTGGCCGCCACCAGCAAGGTTTTGCCATTGGTAAGCGCACTTTGACCATTCAGGAGCAGCTCGCCGCCGGGGATGGCGCGGGCGGGCCGCCCGGTGAGTTCCTGGTAGAGCGCGGCCCCGGCCAGGGACAAGTAGTAGGTGGAGCCACAGCCGGTGAAGATAACCTGCTCATAGTCGGCGGGGTTGGGCAGGCGGGCGGAGCGCGTCCGCTGGAGAGCTTGCGCCCATGCTTCGGGTTGGGTTTTGATTTCGGAATGCGTTTTATAGGTCATGGTCTTTAGCCTGATAGTCTTTCATCATAGTTGTTGGCCGCTCACCAGGCGTACACTTTGGCGGCGTTCTTCCAATACACTTTTTCCAGCACATCATCCGGCAGGTACAGGCCATAGATGCGCCAGCGGCCCTGGCCGGGGATGGCTTCGGGGTCGGCATCGTAGGCAAAATACTCGTCATCGCTTTCGAGGAAGCGGTAATGGGCGCGGTAGGTTTCAGCGTTGGCGGGGTGGTCGGTGCCAAACAGGATGCGGTCTTGATTCTCGATAAAAAAGCGCCGAGCGCTGTAGGGCTGCCTGCCCAGTTCTGGAATGCGGGCAGAAATATCCACATAAAAATTCTGCGCGCGCTGAATCAGGCTTGCCACCCAGCCCAGGTTTTCGGCGTAACAGCCCACATGCGCGCCAATAAAGACAGTGGACGGATAACGAAGGACTAAACGCTCAAACGCGGTAATCAAGTCATCAAAAGATGGAAAAGGCGGGCTGGGGAAGCGCGCTTCGGGGTGGGCGCTCAATTCTTCCCATCGCTCGTTATGCCCGTCGAGCGGGGTGAAAAAAGCCACCGGGTCGGCAATGTGAATCATCACCGGCAGGCCGAGCGCGCCCGCCGTTTGCCAGAGGGGGTCAAGGCGCGGGTCGTCAATTTTGACCAGTTCGCCCGCCTGGTCGCGCACACTCAGACCAAATGGCTTCCAAATCTTCAGCCCCTGCGCGCCCCAGCCTTTTTGCGCTTCGAGCCGCCTGGCCGCCCATTCAGGGAATTTATCGCCCAGGCTGGGCCACTGCGCCCAATCCACCCCGCCAAAAATTTGAAACCGCTCCGGGGCTTTGGCTTTGAACAGGTCGAGGTGCTTTTGCAGCAGGGCTTCGCCCCAGCCGCCATCTAAATCAACAAATTTTTGCGCGTTGGCTTCATCCAGCACGGCGAGCAGCTGGTCGAGCGGTTTTTCATCCCAAGCGCCGCCGTAGGGCGCGGCAAGGTGATTGTGCGCATCAATGACCGGGAAGCGCGGCTTTTCGATGCGGGTCGTCTTGGTGACGAGTTGCGGATGAGGGCGGTAATCTTTCAGTAACATAGTAATCAGTTATCGGTGAGCAGTTGCAGGTGTTTGACAAAGTGGGTTTGCAGGGCTTCGGCGTAAGAATCAGCATGTTTAACGAGAGTCGCCTTCAGTTCTGCGCCAAAAGCCACCAGCGCCGAGCCAAAGGTGACGTGCAAAATCTCGCGGGCGTGGAAATCATCCAACAGGGCGGGCAAATCGGGGGCGGCCACCTGCTCCACCTGCGCAGAAACGCGATACGTGGCCCGGTCGGTGGCATAACGCGCCCGCGCCAGCGTCCAAATGCGCCCGAACAAATCTGGCTCGCGGCGCGCCAGCACGCGCAGGGCTTCGAGGTAACTCGTTCCGGCCGTTTTAACGTGAAACCGCCCGCCCCAATGCTTCGCCAGCAACGGATACACACTAAATTTATCTGAGCCAGAGTGCAGGCTGAGTTTATAAGCGCCAAAACGGGCGCTAACCGCCGCGTGGCGCGCCATCTCCGCATCCAGCGCGGCCAGGTCGCCGAGAAAATCCACGCCCTTCTCCCAGCGCCCAATAAAACGCGGCGCAAGGCTGGTAAAGCGCACCCCGGCGCGGGTCAGTTCGTTGGAAATGAAAAAATGCTCCAGCGGCGTGGTGGGCGAATCGGTTTCATCCACCGAAATCTCAAAATCAAAATCATCCTTCATTTGGGAAAGATGCTGGAAAATTTCGTCTGCATGCTGGATGGCGCGCCCATACTTGACCACCGCCCGCAAGAGACTCTCCGAATCAAACGCCCCGTAGCCGGTTTCGCCGTTTCCGGTCAGGTACAAGGCCGAAAGTTGCTCCCAATCGGCGCCCCGGGCTTTTTCCTGCAAAACGGGCAGGGAATCGGTGTCTGCGGCATTATCCACATACGCGCCGGGGTCAACGGTAAAAAAGGTGTACCCGGCGGCGATAAAGGGCGGCAGGTCATCCACGCTTTTAATGTGGTCAGCGTCCGCGCCCCAGGGCAAATCCCATTGGGCGGCATCCAGAGCGCGGCGGGCATCATCCATTACCTGCTGGGGGGTGCGCCCGGTGCGGGCATTCTCGCGTACAGATTGCTGGGCAAAGATAGGATAAATTGGCAATTGGTGATTGGTACTTAAAAAGCGTAGCGCAGCGATATGCCCTGGGGTGGCAAGGCCGAGGCGGTCACCGAAGCCGAAGGAGGGGGAGAGGCGGAGGGGAGAGGGCATGGGTAGTAATCAGTAATCAGTGACCAGTAATTGGTTATTCGAGGATGAGGAGGGCATAGCGCTCGAAGGCGGGCAGGGTGGCCTTAAGGGTAATGCCGAGTTGCGAGAAGGGTATCTCAATTTCACTTTCGGCAGGGTAGGTGAGCAAGCTGGCGCGGGTGATTTTTTTGCCCACTGGCAGGCGCAGGCGGATTTTTGTTTCGGGGACGGATTTATCGAGCCGGTAGTTGAGCAGGTGCAGGAGGAGAACGCCCTCACCCCCGGCCTCTCTCCCGTAGGGCCAGGGGGATGCGCCTTCACCACCATCCCCAGCGGATGCAGCAGGGGGTTGTTGGAGCAATTCAACCGCTACACCTTCGGGGGCTTCCACTTCGGCGGCGAGCAGGCCACCCGCCGCCCAGCGGATGGCGTTGAGCAGGTCGGCGGCGTTGAGCGGGTTTTCCCATTGCTCGGTGCCGAAGCGATACGGTTCTTCGCCGATGACGCCGGTGTAATCGGCGGCGCGGCGGGTGAGAATGTTCGGAATGTATGCCACGCGCCCACTGCCTAACAGGTTTTGGGTGAAGGATGCGTTATATTTGGCGGAAGTGGTTGGCTTTTGCCAGAAGTCACCCAAGTTGAGCAGGGCATTTGCGCCAAACAGTTCGCGCAGGGCAAAGTCGGGGCGCAGGCGGCGCCACTCATCATAAAGTGAGGTCAGTTCGGTGGCAACCAGGCCGCCGCCAGCGCGCGCGAAGTCGGTTAAACGGCGAACCTGTTCGGGGTCGAGCATTTCCACATTCGGCAGGACGATAACGCGGTAGCGGGATAAATCCTGCAAACCATCATCATACAGAATGTCAAAAGAAATTTTGCCCTGAATGAGGGCTTGTTCTGCCAAAATGACCGAGCGGTGCGCCGAGGTGGAGTTGCAGGCCAATGTGCGTTGGGAACGCCAAATGGCGACATCTGCCGCAGATTGGACAGGGGCAAAGCGGCTTTGGTGGTGGGCGTACCACTGGCTGAAGGCGCGTTTGGTTTCGTAGAGCGGCTCTTCGGCGAGGAGCGGCGAGCCAAGCATGCCCAGGTCACCACGATTGAAGGCTGCGCTTTGCAGGAGGGAGAGGGTCAGTTCTTTATCGTTGGCACCGCGCTGGTAGGAAAAGACTTTTGCGCCGAGCGCGCGCCCAATTTTGAATTCGCGCAGGCGAGAGATGAGTACGCCATCTTCGCGCCAGCCTGCCCAGTGGTCGTCTTCTGTCCAGAGGGCCTGGACGGCGGGCATGAGTTTGGGCAGTTCAAAGCCCCAGTAGAAAGCGTTGTTGTAGCCAATGGGGATGAGTGAATTGACTTCCAAGGCGACATCCGGGCTTTGGGCGGCGATGAAGGCGCAGAAGCGGCGGGCGAGGGCGGCGAGGGTTTCGGTGCGCCATTCCATCCATTCTTGCGCGGCGGGGTCCTTGACCGGCTCCATGATGGCGAGGTTGTTATCTGGCAGGCGGTAGACCGGCGGGCGGATGTTGGCGGTGTTGGGATGGCCGAAACGCTCAATGGCAGATTCAGGGGTGGGGTAGCGGGCGGCGAGGAAAGCGGAGAAGGATGCGAGGCAGCGCTCACATTGGCAAGCCCAGGCTTCGTTGCCCATCCAGAAGCCGTCCATGTGGATTAAATCCACTTTCAGGTCGTGGATGGCGGTGTGGATGAGGGATTCGATGTGGGCGTGATGGCCGGGGTGAGTGGGGCAGGCCGAGCGGCGGTAACTTTGCCAGAGGATGGCGGAGGAATCACCAAAGGCGGTTTGGGAAAGCCATTCGTTTGCCTGCGGAAACGCTTCGGGGACGAGGTTGTCGTAGCGGATGTACGCGCCGACGCGGATGTCGTTGGTGTGCAGGCGGCTGACCCAACCGCGTAACAACGGCAGGTCGGCGGCGAGGGTTTCCGCGCCGAAGCCTTTGTCGAAGTGGGTGATGACGAAGTTCACGCCCGCGTCTTTCATGGCGCGGATGGCTTCGTCGCTGTGTTCGCGGACGTAGCGCTCGGCTTCGTCACTGCGTTGCCCGCCCCGGCGAATGCGAAAGGCAAGCGGTTCCCAGTGTCCGGCAAAGGTGAGGGGGGAGGAGAGCCAGCTTTTAGTCATCAGTTATCAGTGTCCCGTGAGCAGTAATCACCACCAATTCCCATTGGTGCATGGGACGGGGTGTGTGGATTTGGCCGCCGCGCACTTCGGCGGTCAGGCGCTCACCGTTGGGGAGCAGGTGCCAGGCTTGTTGAATTTCCGGCATTCCGGCGGGGCGCTGGATGGTGAAGGTATCCAGTTCGTCCGGGCCGGCGTTCCAGATGACGCCGCGCCAGGCCCTCGCCCCTGGCCCTCTCCCAGTGGGAGAGGCAGCCAAGAATTGGGAGATGAGCCACGCGCCGCCTGTGGCGCTTCCCGTTTCGATGCCACCCGCCAGCCAGCGGACGATGCCCCGCAGTTGGGCAGCGCGGCAGGCATCCATCATGGGTGTTTCGCTAACGGAGGCATCCCAGGGGACGACCGCTACGCGCCCGCCGAGGGCGTTTGCGAAGGTGAACGCGCCATGCCCCAGCAGGTTTTGGCGCGGGTCGAGCAGGCGGCTGACAAGATTTGCGCCGGGGGCAAGTTCGGCCTGGAGCATGTGGCGTGTGTGTGGCTTATTGTTGACCGAAATTTGCGGATAGGGCGCATCCGCGCCGCTTTCGATGGCGTAGAGCAGATCGTTTTGCGTCACCATGCGGGCCGTCTGAATGCCAATTTCTGCGCCAAAGCCACGCTCAACAAGAATGTGAGCCGCAACCCCATCGAGGAGCACTCCTTTGGCGAGCAAGGCGCGGAGGTGGGCGTTATCCAACCCCCAGGCGGAGTTACCCGCCAGGGCATTGACGGCCTCCTGCGTTCGGGCAGAAAAAGCCATGCCCGCCGCGCCCAGCCAATGCGCCCAGCCGCGGGCGTGAACCTGCAAATCGGCCCAATCCGCGTTTTTGGGGAGGTGAATGCGCCGCCCCAGGTCTTCGCTCCAGGGCAAGCCCACGCCCGCGCTGCGCAGGCTGGGGGGAAATGTTTCGGCAAGAAAATCCAGGTTGGGGCGAATGCGCTTGAGGAAGCCGGCGCGGGCAGGGTCATCCGCCAGGCGGTTGCCCATAAAATCGAACAGGCTGACATTCAGGTTGCTCGCGCCCAGGGTCAGGGCGACTGCCATCTGCGCGAAAGTCTGGCGGAAGGATTTGTTCCAACGTCCGTAGGGAAAATTCTCAATTTCGGGGCCAGATTCGATATTTTCTGGCTGGATGGAGCGATTCTGGTCGAGGTGGGCGATGCCAAAGATGAGATGGGAGCCGGGGGCGTCCGAATACCCCCAAAAGTGGGGGCGATGTACCGGCGCAGAATCCCCGCTGAAGGTTTTCCACCAATCGGCCCAGCGGCGGCCTTCGGCGGCGTGGGCTTCCACCAGGCTGGACATCAGCCCCATTTTCGCGCCACCCGCCTCGAGGGTGATGCGGCACCGGGAGAGAAAATCCAGTTGGGTGTCCTGCCACATATCCAGCCAAATTTCCCGCCAGGGGTGCGGTTCACCGGGGGCCAGGCAGGCGCGCACAATTTCTTCGCGGCTGGCGCTCGTCCCGGCGCGGCGGTTGAACTCGGCAACGTGCTGGGGGCAGAAACAGCCGCCCCATTTGAGCGGGGCGTGGTTGTGATAGCGGATGTCATCATCAATCCAGATAACACGGAAGCCCTCGCGGGCGTAAAGCGTGAGCGTTTGCAGGTAGTATTCTTGCCAGTTTTTGTCCAGCGGGCAAATGACTGCCTGAGCGGCGCGCCCGTCGGGGTCAACCATCGTCTGCCAATTTTGGTCAGGTTTGAGTATACGACCTGAGTCGCTGTGTAAGAGGGTGTGCCAGGGGTTCAGGCTGACAGAGATGCCGTGCGCTTTGAGGGCATCGCGGTAGGGGCGGGAGGCATCTATCCAGGTTTGAATCTGGTTGAGGGTTTCGTGGCCGTTGTTTTGCTCTTCGCCAAAATAGAAAAACATGACTTCGTCCACCGGCGCGGAATCGATGAGTTGCATCAACTGCGCGGTGATGTCGGCAGGGTCTTGGTGAGGGCCAAATTGAAGGCGGAGTGTGAGCATTTGGTAATTGGTAATTGGAGATTGGCAATCACTATTTACCAATCTCCAATTACTTTATTTCTTGAACTGTGGCAGGAAGTCTTTGTGGGCTTCGAGGAGTTCTTCGAGGATGGCTTCTGCCTGGCTGGAGGAGGAGATGAGCGGGTCGAGGAGCAGAGCCTGGCGGGCGGCGTTTTTGTCGCCGTGGACACCGGCTTCGACGACACGGTCAACGATGGCGATCTGGGTACGACACATGGCGGCAATCGGTTCTGGGAGCGGGTCGAGGCTGACGCCATGCACGCCGGTTGCGTCAATCACGGCGGGAATTTCAACAATCGCGCCCTCCGGCAGGTTGGGAATGTAGCCCTGGTTGGCGATATTGACCGAAATCTCGTACTGGTGCGTATTGTGAATCATTCCGTCCACAATGGCAACGGCACGCTCACCCGAAGGCTGGAACATCCACTCAGGCATGGGTTTTTCGCCGCTTGTCCACAGGCGGATGTCAGCGCGGAATTCGTCCGATTCACGATCCACACGCTCGAAGGGATGACCTTCCATACCCGCCAGTTCCCATGCATACGAGATGTATTCGCCGACGTGGTTATCAGAAGGCAGAGGATACAAGCCGTAGATGTCCATCAGGTAGACGCTCAACTTCATGGTGTGATCCATCTGCTTTTCGATGTATTCTTGCTTCTCATGGACGGCTTTGCGGAATGCGGGGTACAAGTCTTCGCCCGTATCGAGGCGGCGTAAATCGCGCACCCAGCTAAAGTGATTGATCCCGCCCGCTTTTACGTCGATTTTCTCGGAGGGAATGTCGAGGGCGTAGCCCGCCACGCGGCGCAGGGAATCAATACCGTGACATAGCCCAACAAATTTGACCTTGCTGTAGCGGTTAATGGCCTGGCAGATGCGCCCTTCGGGGTTGGTGAAGTTGATAACCCAGGCGTCGGGGGCGATTTTTTCGACATCGTGGACAATATCCAGCACGATGGGGATATTTCGCATGGCGTGGAACAGCCCACCGGGGCCGCCGTTTTCACCCAAAACATGCTTGACGCCGTGCTTGAAGGGTACATTCCAATCCAGTTTCCAGCGCTCGTTGCGGTTGACGGCGATGGAGATGAAAACAAAGTCCGCGCCAGGCAGGGCCTGGGTACGATCGGTGGTGGTTTCGATGATGTACGGGTTACCGGTCATCTCGTTCAACTTGTGGAAGAAATTGCTCATCAGGGTCAAATATTCCTGATTCAAATCCACAAGGGCGATGGTGCTGCCGCGCAATTGTTCGCGCCAGGCCATCAGGTCACGGAAGGTGGCGGTGCCGAAGGCATAACTGCCGGCGCCGATTAAAACAATTTTGGTCATAGGAAATTCCTGGGGATTGGTTATTGGTGATTGGTGATTGGTAATTGCTTACCAACCTGTTGTTTCCCGAAAGACGGGCCACGCCAAATCCGCAAAGAAGCGGTGGACGCCTTCGCCGGTAACGAGGCGGCAGTTGTCGGGCGCGCCAAAAGCGGTGTAGATTTGCTGAATTTCGCCAAAAGCCTCCAGCGTACCACTGTAGGGGAAGGAAATATCGTGGCGGCCATGCACAGCAATCAGTGGGCGGGGAGCAATCAGCCCTGCCAGGTCGGAGAGTTCAAACTCGTTGAGCAAACCCGGCAGGTAGTGGTCTTCGCAGTGGTCGTGGATGGCGAGGGTGTCACGGAAGGTGCAAATGCAGGCAGCGGGCATGGTGGCGGTGATGCGCTCGTCGTAGCAGGCAGAGT
>DAOTZM010000219.1:0-4050 GCA_034434035.1 Anaerolineales bacterium | reverse complement strand
TCTTTCCCAAACGTCCTCCTCAACAAATACACAATCCGCCAGTTCCAGGGCCCATACAGGGTTTGCGGCTTGCCATCCGCTTTGCGGTCTTTGCCCTTTTCGCGGCGGTCTTTCTCTGCTTCCGCATACAGGGCATAGTTCGACAGCAGTTTGCGGATGACGGCGGCGCGTTTGCTCTTATCCAGGTCAATCAGCCGCCCTTTCAATTCGCGGGCGTTTTGGAACTCGCTCCACGGCAGGGGCTGACCTAAAAAGGCGAAAACGTTTTTCTTCTTGGGCTTTTTCTTTGCTTGTGCTTCCTCGTCCCACCATGCAAACTCTTTGGCGGCTTTTTCGGCTTTTTCAGCGTCTTGGGCGGCTTTGGCGAGCGGATATTTCTCGGTCACCAACACCATGCCGCCGCTGAGGTGAATGCCGGGGTGCCCGCCGGTGTACTTTTTCAAATCTTCGTTCACCTGCCAGGCGAACTCCACCACTTCGTCCCACGAACCGACGAAGAACAGGTCATCGCCGCCGGAGTAGATGGCATAGAGCGCATCACCATAGAGCGGCACATCTTTTTCTGACTTGCCTTCTTTTCTGGCTTTTGCCTTGCGTTCTTCTTCTTTGCGGCGTTTCTCGTTGAAATTTTTCGCAATTTCTCCCACCCAGCCCTCGAAGAACAGGCTGACGTGGAAACTGAGCGAAGCAATCCGCGAGAGCGTGGCGTCCGCGTCCAATCCCTCGGCAAACAGTTTGCCCAGGTTATCCACATCGGCGCGGAAGACGCCCAGGCGGGGAATGCCCTGTGAATCTTTTGCCAGTTTCTCGAAAGGCTTGATTTCTCCTTTTTTGAAATACTGTTTGTCATCGCTTTCAAAAGGTTCAGAGAGTTTTGGCGTAACATTCACCAAAAAGCGGCGAATCAACACGGGGAAAGTTTTGGTCTTTTGCGCATCTTCAAATGCTTCATCGCTTATTGCCCAGACCCGCGAAGCATCTTTAGGAACCTCTGTTAGATTGTCGTGCGGATAAACGGCAAACCCCAGATTGTTGAGAACCTGCTGCCACTCCCCTCCACGAGTCTCGGCTTTGATGGGAGCAACCTGTTGGGGATGATTGAGCACTTTCCACGAAATGTACCTGGCATCGCGCAATCGGCGGCCCAAATCTTCATACGAAAGACACGCCGAACACTTGCCCTTATCCTTTTCGTCCTGCGTATCCTGTTCTGCCGGCGTATATTCTCGCCCGCAAACCACGCATTGTGTTTCGAGATTTCCTCCATGTCCCTGCGGTTCGAAGATAACCTGCAACTCGCCCGCTTCCAACTCGGCAAAACGCTGGTTTTTCACCACCGCCGCCTGGCGCGCCAGTTCGCCCCACTTTTTACTCAGGGGGTGTATGCCGCTCGACGGGCGCATGAAGTCTTTTGCCGCCAGCGGAATCCCCTCCAGCGCGATATACAAATCGCCCTGATGGTGCTTGTAGAGAACCCGGCTCAACTTTTGGCGAATTTCCGGCAGCCGGTCTTTATCCGTTGCCCGCGCCAGGAGGTAAAAGTTCCCACCGCCGCCGTAAATCAGGTTGGTATAGGGCAGCCCTAAATCGCGCAGCACAAAACGCGCCGCTGCCTCGGTGAGCAATTGCAGGTAAAACGAACGCCCGCGCAGGGCGGAAGTGGCGCCCTTGTTGGTGATGGTGTAAATAAACTCCTGCACGCCCGAAATATCCCCGCCCACCAGCAGGGCGGCTTCGGTTTCGTCCGTTTCTGCATTTTTGGCAATCCGGCGCAGGTCGTCTTCAGAGAAATCCGCCAGGCAGGCCGCCAGGGCCGCCGTCATGCGGCTGTGGTCATAGAGCGAGACATCGGGGCGCGAGCCATAGTAAGCCGAAGGCATACACCATCCGCAGCGCTGGAGCAGGGCAAGCATGGCTTCCAGGTACGCTTCCGGGTCGCTGACGGGTTTAAGCGCCCCGGCTTCCTTCTTGAAATCTGCCCACATTTTTTCGTAAATTCCCCACATCTGTTCATCGGGCAGATTTGCGCCGGGGAAGATAACCTGCTCATCCAACGCCAGTTTTTTCAGCGGAAAGAAGCGCCACTTCGATTTGTCATCTTTCCAGCAGACATCATCGGCCTTTAGGACGCTAAAAATCGAAAGCAACTGGCGCGGCTGGGCAATACGGTCATCTTCGCCTTGCGGCGGGTCGGCGCGTTCCCCGGCGGAAAGCACGTCGGCGGCCTTGATGACCCAATCGAGGTGACTTTGGGGAACGTGATGGTTGGCGGCGGGCAGGCGCACGTCATCGCCAAACGGCAGGCTTTCTTTCAGGAAATCTGCCGTCAGCATGGCGTGATAACGGCCGTACATTTGGGCAGCATCCTTGCCTTCCAAACTACCCCGCTCCGCGCCCCTCTGCGCGAACTTGCCCACATCATGCAGCAGCCCGGCCAGGGCGGTAAGGAAAACCTTATCTTTATTTCCCATGTGACGACCTCCTTTCAGCCGTTAATTGCAAATCTTCGCTCTGCAATCGAAAATTACCTAACGCGGCTATCCAAACAGTATCACTCATGCAACCTCCTTGTTCAAGATTTGCCAAACAGCGAGACCGCCCCCTTACGACCACTCTGTGTGGAAAAGTATAAAGGACCAACGCCTGTCTGTCATGCGGGAAACCCCGTAATTTGATTGCAGATTATGGATTGCAGAGCGCTGATTGCAAATTGAAAACCAAACTTCTGCGCTCTGTAATAGACTTTATTGGTAATGGGTCAACGCCATTTTTGGGACGCGGACAAGAGCCGAATACGCGGAGAACAATCTTAAAATCCGCTCTTGTCCGTTCTCGTCCGCGTCCAAGTTTTTTTATTGCCGATAATGTCTAATCTAAAATCGTGAATCGCCAATCTAAAATCGAAAAAACGGCATCAGCAGGCGCACCAACTGGGTCTGGTTGACCGATTCCACTTCCCAGTGGTCTGCGGCCTTGCGATAGGCCGAACGCAGGTGCTGCTCGACCGTGCGCGGCGAGAGCGTCAACCGCTCCGAAATCTCATTCTGGCTCAGGCCATCACGCGCCAACAACTCGACCACCTGGCGCTCAGCCCCGCTCAAGCCAGTCAACACAAAAATGCGCGCCTGGTCCCACTGTTCGCGCAGGCGTAAATCGGCCAGGCGATTGGCCGCATCGAAGGGGTCGTCCACCGTTCGCAGGACATCGAAGACAGGCGAAAGCCGCCCCCAGGGGATGACCGGGATCGGAATCAGCCGCGCCCACTCCCCCGGGCCTGCGTGCAAAGCCCCAGATTCTTCCAACGCCGGGTGAGAAGCCAGGTGCCACAGGCAGTCGTCGCCGTCAAACAGCATCTGCGCTGCCGCCATGCCGAAAACGGTCAGGGTGCGGCGCCCGCCGGCAATCAACAGGTGAACCTTCTGACCAGCGCTTTTGGCGGCGCGCGTCTCGGCATACAAAGCGCGAAAAGCCACATCGACCTCAGCCGGAGAGGTCACATCCTTGATAGGCGCGCCGGCATAGGCTAATTCGATGGTTTTGAATTGGATTTCGGGGAAACGAACAGGCAGCTCGGCTTTCAAGCGCTGGAGCGCCTGGGCAGTTTCGGGGCGGTCTGCCCGCGCGTGGATTGTGACCAGGGACTGCGGGAGTTCACCCCGTTCGCGCAAGCAATCCAAGGCGAGGGTAATAATCTGGGCTTTACTCCCCAGGGTGGCAATCAAAATGGAATGCTGGGGCATCATGGCGTGTCTCCACTAAAAAACGATGATTTCCACTTATTACAAATAGTATACATTGGGTTGAAGATTTCTGATGGATGATTGCAGATTGAAAATCACTGAAATACCAAAACGCGGAGAAACTGTACGGGTCACATAAAGGGCAAAGAACTTTTGTACACGGATTTGACGGATTACACGGACGAACGCGGATTTTTTAAGAATTAAAGAGCAGTTTTTGGGCTTTCTCCGTGTTCATCCGTAAATCCGTGTCTATCCGTGTACAGGTTTTCGTGGAACGATTGAAGCCTGGCGTTCATCCTTTTTCTGA
>DAOTZM010000218.1:0-10411 GCA_034434035.1 Anaerolineales bacterium | reverse complement strand
TACGATTCAGGAGTGGATTGAACCAGCTGCTCCGCGTTTACGACAAGCATTGCGCGCTCGAAAAACCTTCTTCAATGACTTGCGCGCTTGAACTCGCTGCATGGTCTTTGACCCATGGGATGATTTATTCTCCTTCATGGAGGAGGGCTTGGAAATTGTTCATGCGCCGCCATAACTCATTTTTGAATTTGGAATTGCTGTTTTTGACGCAACCCCCGCTTGATTTTGGTATAAATTCATGATATAGTATGCGCACGAACGGGAGAAATTGCGTTCGTACATTCGTTGCATCTCTTATGGAGATGCAACATATTCTTATAACAGGATAGCAGCATGTCCGCAATGTACTTGACCAAAGAGGGCTTCCAGAAACTTCAGGAAGAATTGGATTACCTGCGTACCGCCAAGCGTCAGGAAGTCGCCGAGCGTCTTCATGAAGCCATGGAAGGCGGAGAACTCATCGAAAACGCTGAATATGAAGCTGCCAAAAATGAACAGGCATTCGTTGAAGGCCGCATTCAGGAATTGGAAATTATCCTGGCGGCGGCGCACATCATCGACGGGAATGCTCACCATAACCCGAATCTGGTCGAAGTGGGCGACACTGTCATCATCGAAGAAGAAGGCGGCGAACCAGAACAATATACCATCGTGGGCGCAGCGGAAGCCAACCCGCGCGAGGGCAAAATCTCCAACGAATCCCCGCTCGGCAAAGCCTTGCTCAATCACCGGCCCGGCGAGGTTGTCACCGTCGATGCGCCTGGCGGGTCGTTCAAAGTCAAAATCGTTAAGACCACCTAGGAGACTGGGGCAGTCACTTCAAGCCTCGCGCTGGCTCTGCGGATGCAGGCTGCCTCGGCGCGGGGCTTTTTATATCCGGGAGAACGCATGACAGAATATACCCAACTCGAAAAAATCCGTTTGCAGAAAATAGAAGAACTCAGGGCCGAGGGCATCAACCCCTACCCTACCCGCGCCGAGCGCACGCATACCAGCGCCCAGGCAATCGCCGCGCTGGAGATGTCCGAACAACTCGCCGGGGGATCCACCGACAGCGAACCCGCCGAAGTCAAGGCCACCCTGGCAGGCCGCATCCGCGCCACCCGTCCCATGGGAAAACTGACCTTCGCCCATATCGAAGACGGCGACGGCAAAATCCAGTTGTTCTTCCGCGTCAACGAAGTCGGACAAGAGAAGGTTGACTTTTTCAACAAGATGTACGACCTGGGCGACTTCATCCAGGCTTCGGGCGTGATGATGCGCACCCGCACCGGCGAACCGACCCTGCTGGCGCATGACTTCAAGATGCTCGCCAAAGCCGTTTCGCCCCTGCCAGCCGATAAAGACGTGGAACAACCCGACGGCACGCTCAAACGCTACGCCGCGCTCGAAGACCCCGAACTGCGCGCCCGCCAGCGCTACGCCGACCTGGCGGTCAATGCCCATATCCGCGAGACCTTCCGCAAGCGGGCGGGCATCATCAAAGCCCTGCGCACCTTCCTCGACGACAACGGCTTCCTCGAGGTCGAAACGCCCATCCTCCAGCCGCTCTACGGCGGCGCGGCGGCGCGGCCCTTCATCACCCACCACAACGAACTCGACCAGGATATGTACCTGCGCATCTCCTTCGAGTTGTATCTCAAACGCCTGCTGGTCGGCAGCCTGGAGCGGGTCTACGAAATTGGGCGCGACTTCCGCAACGAGGGCGTCTCGTTCAAGCACAATCCCGAATTTACCCAGTTGGAATTCTACGCCGCCTATTTCGACTATCTCAAAGTCATGGAACTGACCGAAGCGATGGTCGGCTACGTCTGCGATACAGTCTTTGGCACGCGCCAATTCACCTTCGAGAAAGAACCGGGCAAAGTCTACGAATTGGACTTCACTGCCCCCTGGCGGCGGCTGGAGATGCGCCAGGGCATTCTCGAAACGAGCGGCATCGACATCGCGGAACATCCCACCGCCGAATCCTTGTTCAAAGCCATCGTCACCAAACACCCTGAAGCGCGCCCCGACCCGCACGTGACGCGCGGTAAACTGATAGATTTCCTGCTCGGAGAGTATCTCGAACCAACCCTCATCCAGCCCACCTTCCTGTACGATTACCCGCGCGACATTTCTCCGCTCGCCAAGCCCAAACCCGGCGACCCGCTGACGGTGGAACGCTTCGAAGGCTATGCGGCCGGTTTCGAGTTGTGCAACGCCTTCACCGAACTGAACGACCCGCTCGACCAGGAACAGCGCTTTATTGACATGCAGAGCGATTACGATGACAAAGAAGAAGAAAAACACCCGCTCGATGAAGACTACCTGCGCGCCATGCGCTACGGCATGCCCCCCAATGGCGGCTTTGGCATGGGCGTCGACCGCCTGACCATGCTCCTGACCAACAACCGCTCCATCCGCGAGGTGCTCCTGTTCCCGGCCCTGCGCAAGGAAGAGTGAGCCCGAACAGGTAAACGTCCCACCGGTTTTGAGTCTGCTGCAGGCTGACCCAACTTCACATGCAGGGCGTTGACCGGGAGAGTCAAGGGCTTACCTGCCCATCACAATCCGCTCGTTTTCGTAGAATTTAATCGCGCCCCAGGTGATGACCACCGAAACCGCCAGCGTGACCAGGGCGGATACGACAATATTGTTCATCAAAATCGGCTCGGAGCGCAGGAACTGGTTGATGAGAATCTGCTGGCCAAAGGTGGGAATCAGCATCGTCCACAACTCCGGCTTGACCGGCAGGAAGGCCAGGGCAATGCCCGGCAGGGCCGGAACCAGGCCGACGAAGGGCAGGTAGGTGCCGGCTTCCTTGGTCGTTTTGGTAAAAGAAGCAATCAGGGTCTGGATGGCGCAGGCCAGCAGGACAATCGGCAGGCAGACCAGGAAAATGGCCGTCAGCGCCCCGGCGTCCATCTCGATTTGCATCCCCAGCAGTTCTTCCACCGGCAGCAGGTTGAAAATCGCTGCGAACCCGGCCAGGGTAATCACCAGGTTGAGGGCCGCAAAGGGGATGGCCGAGAGCATCTTGCCCACCGCGAACCAGCCGCGCGGCAGGGGGTTGATGAGCAGCGGTTCGAGCGAGCCGCGCTCGCGTTCCCCGGCGGTGGCGTCGGTGATGACCGGGGCCGCGCCGTTGAAAATGGCAAAGATGATGAAATACGGCAGCATCGAAAGGAAAACCAGGGCCTGGCTCTGCGGGGTGGCCGTATCGCGCTCTTCGACCTGCACCGCCCGCGCCACCTCGGGGCTGACCCCGCGCAGGCTGAGCCGCAACATGCCAATATATTCACTGTATAATTCGAGCAGCCGGGTTGCCTGGCGAATGTCGCCCAGCGCCGACTGGCGGGTGCTGTCGAAGACCAACTGCACCCGGGCCGATTTCCCGGCGGCGAAGTTCTCGCCGTATTCGGGCGGGATGACCAGGGCGACGTTGAGTTCGCCGGCCCGCACCGCCGCTTCGGGGTCGGCGGGCGCGGTTTCGATAATGACATCCTGCTGTCGAAGGAAAGCCACCAGGCTGGGAGCGTTTTCCGCGCCCAGCACCGGCAGGCGCAGGGCTTCCTTGGCGCTCTCGCGGAAGGTGCTGCCGACCATCATAATCACCGCGCCCATAATCAGCGGGCCAAACAAGGCCCAAAAGACGCCGGTCGTCCAACTGCGGTAATCGCGCAGGTTGTCGAGCATTTCTTTGTGGAAAATTACCCAAATCCGGTTCATCGTTCCAATCCTTCCGCCGAGCCGACACCTGCACTTGCGCCAGGTGCAAGTGTGGCGGCCACGAAGGCGTCTTCCAGGTTCTCCTGCCCGGTCTGGCGGCGCAAGTCGTCGGGCGCGCCGCTGGCAGAAATCTGTCCGTGTGAAATGATAATAATCTGGTCGCACAGCGCGGCGACTTCCTGCATGATGTGGCTGGTGAACAGGACGCATTTGCCAGACTCGCGCAGGCGCTGGATGAACTGGCGCATGGCGCGGGTGCTCATCACATCCAGGCCGTTGGTTGGCTCATCGAGCAGGATGTTTTGCGGGTTATGCACCAGCGCGCGGGCAATCGCCACCTTGAGTTTTTCGCCGGTCGAGAAGCCCTCGGTGGGGCGGTCGGCAATCTCCTTCATATCGAGCATCGCCAGCAGGGCATCGATCTGTTTTTCGAGCGATTCCCCGCCCAGGCCGTGCAGGCGGCCATAGTAGCGGATGTTTTCGCGGCTGGTCAGGCGCGGGTACAAGCCGCGCGCGTCGGCCAGCACGCCAATCCGGCGCTGCACTTCGAGCGGGGCGCGGGCGACATCGAAGCCATCGACCTGCGCCGCGCCGCTATCGGGCTTGAGCAGGGTGTAGAGCATGCGCAGGGTGGTGCTTTTGCCCGCGCCGTTGGGTCCGAGCAGGCTGGTAATTTGCCCATTTGGCGCGGAAAAGGAGACGTTTTGGACGGCTTTGACTTTGCCGAAGGATTTGGAGAGGGATTGAACTTGTATCATGGCTTTTCTTTCTTCTGTAAGCCGGAATTAATTCCGGCTTACGTCCGGCTTACGGGCGCGGCCCGCTGAAATCGACAAAAAACGGCGGCGGCTGGATGTTCGCCGCGCAGGAGGTATCCAACCCGGCCAGCGAACCGGCCTGGATAAAATCGCGCAGGATATTGGCAACGCAGCGGCTGGCGAGGTTGCCGTGTCCCATGCCGGGAAAGATGATGTGGAGGTCGTTACTGAGACTCTCCGCCGCTTTTTCGGCGTGATACGGCGGGGTGATGGGGTCCGCTTCGCCGGAAAGAATCAGGACGGGAACATCCGACTGGACCGGGGCGCGGAACCCGGCTGAGACTTCGCCCTTCGGCCATTCGGCGCACACAGCGGCGAAATCAATCGTCCGGTCGATGAATACGCTCTCCGCGCTGCGGCGGGCGGCTTCGTCAGGGTCAATCAACAGGGCGTCTTCGGTACAGGTCACGGCGTAGAACATACCATCATATAACCCGGCATTGACCATGAATGCCGATGAAATCAGCGGGATGTAGTTTTCCTCGGCGTAGGCGGCATGGATGGAAACCGGCAGAGTGGCAACCAGGTCGGGGACGTAGAGCGCGCTAAAGACCATGTTGGTCAACAGGCGCGGCGTCACCGTCAGGTCGAGCGGGCGGTTGGTGAGCGGGTGCGGGAGGCTGATTTCCGACGACTCCTGCTCCAGGCGCGCCAGAACATCACGAAATTCCCCTTCCAGGTTTGGAAAGGTTTCGTTACAGGCGGGGTCGGCGGCGCAGCGCGCAAAAAACGCATCGAGGGCGGCCTGGCCGTCAACGGCGGCATCCATGAACATCACAAAATCCGCTTCCACCACCGCATCGAGCGTGACGGTACGCACCCGCTGTGGGAACAGGCGCAGATAGGTGAGCGCGGCGCGCGTGCCGTAAGACGCGCCGTACAGGTTGATGGTTTCGTAGCCAAGCGCGGCGCGCACCTGGTCGAGGTCGGCCATGGCAACTTCGGTGGTGTAGAAGCGCGGGTCGGCCTGCAACCGCTGGGGACAGGTTTTCAACTGCTCGAGGGCCTGCGCGTCGGTCAGAGTTTCGTCTTCCATATCCAGGCAGCGCAGGGGGTTCGATTTGCCCGTGCCGCGCTGGTCAACCAGCACAATATCGCGGCTTTCGTGGATGTCGTACAGGAGCGGCAGCAGGCTGGGGAAGGTCTCGATGGCCGATTGGCCGGGGCCGCCCGCCAGCAGGAAGAGCGGGTCGGGGGCCGGATTGCGCTTGATGGCCGGGATAACGGCGATATTCAGGTCGATTTGCCGCCCGCTGGGGTTGGCGCGGTCTTCGGGGACAGTCAACACGCCGCAGCGGGCATCGGTCTGCGCGCCGCGCGGCGAGACCAGGGCGCATTTTTCCAGCGGAATCGAAGGCCGGGGCGCGGCGGGAGCGCTCTGGGAAGCGCAGGCGGTCAGGAGCAAGGAAATCAGTATCAGCAGCGCAAAAGACTTATCGTTCATAGGCAGGTTCATCCTTTTCAGGAAAAAAAACTTCCTCGATGGAGAGATGGAACAGGCGGGCAATTTTGAACGCCAGGGGCAGGCTGGGGTCGTATTTTCCGGTCTCGATGGCGTTGATGGTCTGGCGCGAGACATCCAACTTTTCCGCCAGGTCGGCCTGTGACCAATCGCGCTCGGCGCGCAAGACCTTGAGCCTGTTTTTCATTGGTATTTCCTGGAAAAAAACGCCGCGCCAAACCCCCACAGAATGATGAGTGTGGGGAAAACCCAGATAAGTGGGATATGGGGAAAGCCAATATTTTCAAGGAAACCGTAGGTAAAAGTCAGCAGGCCGGTAACGCCCGCCGAAAAGCCGATTGCCATGAGTTGGATGCGTTGCTGGAGTTCGTCGATGCCGTTCAAGTAGCGCACAAAAGCCATCACCATAAATATCGCGGGGATGACGGGCGTAACAGCCACCAGGCCGCGCCAGGGGGAATTTGTAAAAACGCGCGTAATCAACGTCGAGATGATAATCAACAGGACATAGGCGGCAGAACTGAGGAAGAGTTCGCGCATGTAACGTTTAACAACTTGGCTCATTTTCAGGAATCTCCTTATGCAAGGTAATTGAAGGTTGACAATTAGTCAAGCACGCTTTACAAAAAGGAGTATAAACAACTTCCGAAAAAATATCAAGGATTCTTTACAAAAATATTCCTGGTTTTATCCGAGGGTGAAGTAAAATGTAGCGCCTTTGCCCAACTCGCTCTCGGCCCAGATGCGCCCACCGTGACGGTGAATGATGCGCTGGACGGTGGCAAGCCCAATCCCCGTTCCCTCGAACTCGTCGGAACGGTGCAGGCGCTGGAAGGCGCCGAACATTTTATCGGCATAGCGCGAATTGAAGCCTGCGCCGTTATCGCGCACAAGATAGATGGTCTCCCCGGCTCGGGTTTCCATGCCAAACTCGATGCGCGCCCGTTCGTTTTTGGATGTAAATTTCCAGGCGTTGCCGAGCAGGTTTTCGAGAACAATCCGCAGCAGGCGCGAATCGCCATCGGCAAGCGCCTGGTCTGCCACAAGCCATTCCACTTCCCTTTCGGGCTGTTCCCGAGACAGGGCCTCCAGGATGCTGCGCGCCAGCGGGCTCAGGTCGATTGATTCGCGGTGAATCTCTGCGCGGGTCATGCGCGAGAGACCCAGCAGGGCATCCACCAGCTGGCTCATGCTGTCGTTGGCGGAGCGCACCTTGTCAATCAGTTCACGCGCTTCTGCGCTTAAATCCCCGGCATACTCGTTCATGAGAATGCGCGAGAATCCGTCGATGGCGCGCAGCGGGGCGCGCAGGTCATGCGAAACAGAATAAGCAAAGGCTTCCAGCTCCTTGTTGGCAACCTCCAACTGGAGGGTACGCTCAGCCACGCGCTGCTCCAGTTCCCTATTGAGTTTGCGAATTTCAGCCTCGCTATAACGCAAGGCATATTCAGCGCGCTTCTGCTCAGTGATGTCGTGAACAACGGTGATGTGGGTAGAAGGCGGCTCGCCCGGATTCCACAACGGAGAAACGGTCAGCAAAACCCAGACCAGCGTGCCGTCTTTACGGATGTAGCGTTTTTCCATCGTAAACTCGGGAATTTCCCCGCGTTTCAATTGCTCCAGCAAATCCAGGTTTTTTGGCAGGTCGTCGGGATAGGTAATGGATGGGAAATCGATGTTTTCCATTTCCTGGCGGGTATAGCCAAGGATTGCGCCATATTTCTGGTTGACTTTGAGGAACCGCCCGGTATTCGTATCCCCATGGGCCACCCCCACCCCGGCATTTTCAAATAAAACCCTGAAGCGCTTTTCACTTTCGCGTAGTTCGTTTTCGGCGCGCTTGCGCTCGGTGATATCGTGAACAACTGCAATATGAGTATCCAGGGGCTGACCAGGACGCCAAAGGGGAGAAACAATCAAGTGTACCCAAACCAGACTGCCATCCTTGCGAAAATAACGTTTCTCCAGCGTAAACTCAGGGATTTGCCCATTTTTCAGGCGTTCCATCAGGTCAAGGTCTGCCTGCAAATCATCGGGGTGGGTAATGCTCTGGAAATCGAGGCGCTGCATTTCCTGGCGGGTATAGCCGACAATATCACAATACTTTTGGTTGACCTGGATAAACTGCCCGGTGATTGAATCAATCTGGGCCACGCCAACCCCAGCATGTTCGAACAAGATGCGGAAACGACGTTCGCTTTCGCGCAGGGCCTGTTCCGCGCGCACGCGGTCGGTAACATCAAGGGTGAACCCGGCCAACATCTCCGGTTTCCCGTATATGAAAATCGGGAATTTGGTCGTTTCATACACCCGGCCATGCAATTCTTCGACGACATGAACGCGCTGGCCTTCGTTCAAGATGCGCAAATCATCGGCGACCATGCTTTTTGCCAGGTCAGAAGGAAACAATTCATCCATCGACTTGCCAATCGCCTGCTGAATCGGCATGCCCAACATCTGCTCATAATTCTTGCTCAAGCGCAGGGAGCGGATATTTTTATCTTTGAAAAAGACATAAACCGGGCTATGTTCGAGAAAAGACGAGAAAATGACCTCGTTTTCACGCAGCGCATCTTCCATTTGCTTGCGCTCAGTAACATCGGCGTGAACGCCAACCAGCCCAGTAATTTTCCCATCTCCATCAACGTTCGGGTAAGCGCGCAAGAAGATGTCCCGAATGCTTTTATCCCTGGCGTACATTTTCACTTCGCCAACCCATTGCCCACCCGACATGATGGTCGCAAAAACCTGCCGGCCAACTTCCTTGTCCACGTAGAGTGTATCAGAGGGATGGTCTCCTGTCTCGCCAAATAAGCGGCTGAAGGCCTCGTTTTGATAATAATGCCGCCCCTCAGATGTGGACATGCTAATCGCATCGGATGAATTCTCCACAAACAACTTGAACAGGCGCTGGGACTCTTCAGCCTGTTTCTGCTCGGTGACATCAGTGAAAGTTGTGGCCAGCAAATCACCGGCAGGTTGCGTGATAATCTCCACAAGGCGACGGCTGCCATCTTTGCAAGTAACCTGGTAAATACGCGCTGGCGTGTGCATTCCGCGGCCCAGTACCAATTCAACATCCGCCTGCCAGGTTGTAATTGCCCGCTGGCGGTACGATTCGTCCGGGCAAGCGAGTTTCAGCCAGTCTTCAATGGTCGGAATGTCTTGGAGAGTATAGCCAAGGACATCCGTAAACCTCTGGTTATAGGCCAACACCCGCCCGCGCCGGTCCAAAATTCCAACCGGAACAGGCAGGAAGTGGATGGCTTCACGGAAGCGGCGTTCGCTCTCGCGCAACTCGGCTAACAGCCGCCGCTTTTGCAAACGTTTACGCTGGATATGCGCCAGAAGCATCGGGGATGGAGTTCCGTATTTTCGCATGGCAACCTCGTGATTTGATTCTAACCACGATTCGCGCGAGATTGGAAACGGATTCCGGGGGTCATTTGTGTTAAACTTTTGGGCATGTCAACGACAACAATACAACATAAATTGCTGCTGCTCTCGAAACAGGCCAGCGCCTACCGGGCCATCCTGGAGGACGCCAGGCTGCCAGGGCTGGAAATTGTATCCGGCGAGGAGCAACCCTACCCCGCTGAATGCGATATCGCTTTTGGCGAACCGAATCTGCTCCGCGAAGCCCTGCCGCACCTGCCCGGCCTGCGGTGGGCGCAAAGCACCTGGGCGGGAGTCGAACCGCTGCTCGACCCGGCGCTGCGTCGTGACTACACGCTGACCAATGCGCGCGGCGTCTTCGGCGGGTTGATGTCTGAGTTTGTGCTGGCCTACCTGCTGCTGCACGAGCGCAAGATTCTTCAGCGATTGGCAGCGCAAAAAGAGCAGCGTTGGGATTCGTCTCTGACCGGCACGCTGCGCGGCAAAACCATCGGCCTGTTGGGCGTCGGCTCAATCGGCGCGGAACTGGCGCGAACGGCGAAGTTTTTCGGGATGACGGTGCGGGGATATACCAAGTCGAGTGAGACAAGTAAGCATGTAGACCGGTATTATCATGGCTCGGGGATTGTGGATTTTGCCAGCGGGCTGGACTACCTGGTGTGCGTATTGCCCAACACCCCTGCCACCCGCCGGATTGTCGATGCGGAATTGCTGGCCCAGTTATCTCCCCACGCGTTGTTCATCAATGTCGGGCGCGGGAGCGCGGTGGATGAACCAGCGTTGATACGAGCCCTCGAAACGGGAGCAATTTCCGGCGCGGTACTGGATGTCTTCGAGCAGGAACCGCTCCCGGCGAGGCATCCGCTCTGGACAGTGAAGAATCTCATCGTCACGTCCCACACCTCCGCGCCCAGTTTCCCGGCGGAAATTGCAAGGGTGTTCATCGAAAATTACCGGCGCTACATCTCGGGCGCGCCGCTGGAACATGTCGTCGATTTCGAGCGCGGGTACTAAAACGCCAGGT
>DAOTZM010000217.1:0-7148 GCA_034434035.1 Anaerolineales bacterium | reverse complement strand
TGGTTGACGGAATCGGTTTTCTGCTGTAAAATCGCTGTCGCTCTAAAAATGGAATGGGCCCATAGCGCAGTTGGGAGCGCGTCTCAATGGCATTGAGAAGGCCGAGGGTTCGAATCCCTCTGGGTCCACAATCTGGTAGGACAGGCTTAAGCCTGTCCTACACGCTAAAAGCCATGACAGGAGTAGTAGGTCATCCCGTCAGCGAGTTGGGAAAGTGAGGTGGAAGCCCAACCCAGCGCCCATCGGGAGCGCATCGAGACCGAACTCGCCTGTTTTTCTTAAGGAAGGCTGCGCTGGTGAATTGTAGTAGCCAACGCCGGGCAGGCCCGTTACAGCTAAGAAAGAGCGGTTGAACGTTGAAAGTTGGCCTGTTGAAAGGGGCAAACCCTTCAACTTGTAACTTTCAACCCGCAACCGAAACCGGGTGGTACCGCGGAGACTTGCCACAAGCCCCTTCGTCCCAGTGTGGATGAAGGGATTTTTTTATGGAGTCGGTCGGCTTGCCGGCCATTTACGTGGAGTAACCTCCGCGATTCCAAGTTTAGATAGGAGGCCGAAATGAAAAAGATGATTCGAAACATCGAGGGTCGATTGCAGAATATCCGCGCCGTGCTTGGTCGTCTTCTTCGCGCGCCCGCCTCCCGGCCCGCCTTGCAGCCCGTCCCTGTCGTCCATCCGTAAGCATTTTTTGCAAAAATCTGGAGATTTTTGGTTCCAACCAACCAGGAGTAAGTAAGAATGAGCAAAGCCTACACCCCCAAAGAAATCGAACCGAAATGGCAGAAGAAATGGGAAGCCAACGGCCTGTATCACTCTGATATTGACGAGGGCAAACCCAAGCACTACGCCCTGACCATGCTGCCTTATCCGAGCGGCGACCTGCACATCGGTCACTGGTACGCGATGACGCCCTCTGACGCGCGAGCCCGCTATATGCGCATGAAGGGCTGCAACGTCATGTTCCCAATGGGCTTCGACGCCTTTGGCCTGCCCGCCGAGAATGCCGCCATCAAGAGCGGCATCCATCCGATGGTGCGCACCCGCGAGAACATCGAGCGGATGCGCAAGCAGCTGCGCTCGATGGGCGCGATGTTCGACTGGCGGCGCGAGATAGTCTCGTGCGAGCCGGATTATTATATGTGGACGGAGTGGTTTTTCATCCAGCTCTACAAGCACGGCCTGGCCTACCGCAAAAAATCGCCGGTCGATTTCTGCCCGAACTGCAACACCACCCTGGCGCGTGAACAGGTCTGGGGCGAGGACCGGCACTGTGAGCGCTGCGGCACACCGGTCATCAAGAAAGACCTGGAGCAGTGGTTCTTCAAGACCACCCAATACGCTGATGAATTGCTGCATTATGACGGTATCGACTGGCCGGAACGTGTGCGCACCCTGCAAACGAATTGGATTGGCAAATCGGAAGGGGCGGAAGTTCAGTTTCCAGTGATCAGTAACCAGTCATCAGGCCAAGCGGATGAATCCATCACCGTCTTCACCACCCGGCCTGATACGCTGTGGGGCGCGACCTTCATGGTGTTCTCGCCCGAACACCCGTTGGTCGATAAAATCACCTCGCCCGAGCAAAAAGCGGCCGTCGAAGCCTATAAAATCCAGGCTGCCCGCCAGAGCGACATCGAACGCGAGGCGGCCGATAAAGAAAAGACCGGCGTCTTCACCGGCGGGTATGCCATCAACCCGGTCAACGGCGCGAAAATTCCCATCTGGATTGCCGATTATGTCCTGATGACCTACGGAACCGGCGCGATTATGGCCGTCCCGGCCCACGATGAACGCGACTTTGCCTTTGCCCGCAAGTTTGGGCTGCCCATCGTCCCGGTTATCCAGCCGGAGGGAGAACCGGATTTAGACGGCGAAACGATGGCGGTTGCGTATACCGGCGGCGGTGTGATGGTCAATTCGGGCCCGTTCAACGGAACAGCCGTCAACGATAAAAAGGGCAAGGACAATCCCGGCATCCTCGCCGTTGCGAAATGGTTGGAGGAAAAGGGCATTGGCAAACTGGCGGTGACCTACAAACTGCGCGACTGGCTGATTTCGCGCCAGCGCTATTGGGGCGCGCCTATCCCAATGATTTTCTGCCAGGAACACGGCTGGAATCCCGTTCCCGGCGAACAGCTGCCCGTCACCCTGCCCGAAGACGTGGAATGGAAGCCGACCGGCGAATCCCCGCTGAAACTGCACCCGACCTGGAAAAACACAACCTGCCCGGTCTGTGGCGGCACGGCCACCCGAGAAACCGATACGATGGACACCTTCATGTGTTCGTCATGGTATCACCTGGGTTATCTCTCACCCTGGAAAAAGGACGCGCCTTTTGACGAGCACGAGTACAACTACTGGATGCCGGTCGATACCTACACTGGCGGCATCGAGCACGCCAATATGCACCTGATTTATACGCGCTTCTTCCACAAGGCGCTGCGCGATATGGGCATTACCGAAGGCAACGAACCGATGACCCAATTGCGCAACCAGGGCATGGTGTTGGGCGAGGACAACGAGAAAATGTCGAAGAGTCGCGGTAATGTCGTTGCCCCCGACCAACTGGTGGACCGCTACGGCGCGGATACGGTGCGCGCCTACCTGATGTTCTTTGCGCGCTGGGAGATGGGCGCGCCCTGGGACAGCCAGGGTATCGAAGGCTCGGCGCGCTGGGTGCGGCGGGCCTGGACGCTGTTCACCGATGACGTGAAACAGGGAACGCCCTCTGCTGAGACGCTGCGCGGGCTACGCCGCAAAGTCCACCAGACCCTGAAGCGCATCACCCGCGATTTCGAGAACTTCGAGTTCAACACAATTGTCTCTGGCCTGATGGAGTTGCTGAACGAGATGCACCGGGCGCGCGAAGCGGGCGCGGCTGGCTCGAAGGAATGGCAGGAAGCCCTGGAAATCTACGTCAAGATGATGGCCCCCGTCACGCCGCATATTGCTGAAGAATTGTGGACCGAAGTGTTGGGCAAGGAATACAGCATTCACCGGCAGGCCTGGCCGGCGGTGGACGAAGCAGCCGCCAAAGAGGACGAAATCACCATTCCGGTGCAGGTCAACGGAAAGGTACGCGAGCGGATTGTCGTGCCTGCCGAAGCCGGCGAAGAAGACATCAGAGCGGCAGCCTTGCAAGCCGTTTCTTCACACCTGGAAGGCCGGGAGCCGAAGAAGGTGATTGTGGTGCGGAAACAGTTGGTCAATATTGTCGTGTAGTAATTCACGTTGGATGAGCGACAACGTCCCTGAAGGTGAAGGAGCCTTCAGGGACGTTTTGCTTAACCTTTCATTTTGGTAATCATATTGCAATCCCCCGGTAACTTTACTGCAATTGAATATGCGACACCCTCCCTCTACAATGCAAACATGAGTTGAGAGGAAGGCGATTGCCTCCACCCAATAAAACATGGGCTGGTACGCCCAACCTGAAGTAACCGGGCAGGCATTGGCCTTCATCGTCAACATCCTCGGAATTAGGAGTGAAAACTAATTATGAAACTATGATGCCAAAAAAGAATGAAAACCGGAGTCTGGTTCGGTTCCCTCGTATTTTTAAGTCCCTATCCCCACTTGCTTTTGAAAAGGAGAAAGCCCAAATGAAAGCTAAAACTATGTTTCGGGTTTTTATGATACTCGTGCTGCTCGCCGGAATTGTCGGAACCATCCAGAATGCGCGGGCCAGCGCCAGTTCGACGGATGAATCGGGCGTGTCGATTATCACCCGCGACTTGTCGGTCTGGAATGCAACCTACTTTGGCTATGTCAATGCCAGCACTTATGAAAGGTGGCAGTTCACCTTCGCAGAATCCCACTCCTTCGTAGTCACCGTGACCTCCATCAGCGGCGACCTCGCCCCGCTGGTCACCCTGTTGGATTCAGGCGGCAGCCAGATTGCCCAGGCGGCTGGTTCGTTGGCCAGCACCCAGCCGGCCGGGAGTTATTCCATCCAAATCCAGCCGGCCTCGGGCAGCGGCTACTATATGATGACCTTCAAGGAAGTTGCGCCGACTCCCACCGAGACGCCCGACCCCACTGAAACGGTTGAACCCACCGAAACCTCGCAGCCCACGGAAACGCCTGTTCCCACCGAAACACCCATCCCAACCGAGACACCCCTCCCCACCGAAACCGTACTGCCCACGCCATCGGTTTCCACGGTTGTTCTTCCTGTCAGCATCGATATCGGCCAGACCTCCATCGCTGCGGTCAGTTTGAACAATATTCCCGCCGAAGGCTACGCCAGCGCCGAGTTCACTTGCTCCTACAATCCTGTCCTGGTCTCTGTCAGCAATATCACGGTTGCTGGATTATTTGGCACTGACCCGGTTGTTGCCATGAGCGGGCCGCAGGATGGCAGTTTCATCGTGGCGGTTGCTGGCAGCAATGGGCAGAAGGCCGCAACCGGTGGCGCGGCTTTCGCCTTCGACATTTTGGGGCTGCAAGCCGGGCAGACGGCCATTGAGTGTACCGCCCGCGTTTCCAAAGGCGATGGCGTCCTCACCGGCATTTCGTCCACCGGCGATAACCTGACTATTCTGGGCGAAACCACCGAAACACCCATCCCGACTGAAACGCCCGACCCCACCGAAACACCTGTTCCGACTGAAACCCCTGAACCCCAAGATGGGACAGTCTCCGGCCAGGTGCTGGCAGGCAAACCGGTGCTGGTTGTTCTGACCAATCCGGATGAATCGGTTGCTGGTTCGGTGCTTGCCAATCCCGATGGAACTTTTAGCCTGACCGTTCCGGCTGGGACGTACAAGATTTTTGCCGGCGCGATTGGCTTCCTCGGCGCTGAAGGGACGGTCTCTGTGACGGATGGCGGTGTGGTCGGAATGCCGGCCATCGCCCTCCTGGCGGGCGACATCGACAATAACAACGTCATCGACCAGTTCGACGCCCTGACGATTGGCATGAACTACAATGCAGCCTCTCCCGAAGCCGCCGATTTGAATGGCGATGGCATTATCAACGTGCTTGACCTGGAACTCCTGGCGCAAAACTACCGCGCAACAGGGCCTTTGGTCTGGCAGTAAGCGTCACCGCGAATCAATGGGGGCGCACGAAACGGTGCGCCCCTATTTCTTGAACCGGAGTTGCGCCATGAAATCATTGACCGCATTTTTCTTCGCCATTATTTTTTCCTTCTCGCTTGTCTTGAACGCCAACGCCCAGGGCGCCGAAAGCATTTGGCTGGCTGCCAGCGCCACATCCTATAAAAGCGGGGAAACGGTCGTCGTGACCGTCAACGCCGCCTCGGCTACGCCTATCCAGGGGTTTACCTTCCAGGTGCGCTACGACCCCGCCTGCCTGCGTCCGGTCAATGCCGCCAGCACCGTTCCCGGCATGAACGGCCTGCCCCTCCCGCAGCTAACCGGCCAGGTGGATGGCTCGTATGCCAGCACTGCGCCTCAGGTAGTGAACGGCGTCCTGGCAGAAATCCGTTTTACCGCCCTGCGAGGCTGCGAAACCAACTTGACGTTGGAAAGCGCCGCGCTTGCCATCCGCAACCAATCGGGATTTGCCGTCCCGCTAACCGGCGTGACCTTGGGTGAAACAACCGTGACGATGTCGATTAGCATGGAAAAAGGAGCGCAGGAAGCCTTCGTGCCGGTAGCGGGTTCCATTCTGCCGCTCGACCCCCCGGCCGTTCCCCAAAAGTCAATCCCCGGCTGGGTGCTTGGTTTGGCGTCTGCGCTATTGGCCGGCGGCATGGTGGGAGGTTTTGTCTTGTTTCGCAAGAAACCGGCGACGGCCGTGGTCAAGGCTGCCGCTTTATCCCAACATCCCAGCGTGCAGATGAAGCGCGGACCGCAGGCCGGTAAGAATTTCGTCCTGAACAAAGTGCCTTGCCTGATTGGCAGCGACCCCAGGAACGATATTTGCCTCGACGACCCCAACATCAACGGACATCACGCGAAAATCTTTACCAATAACAACGCATACTATTTGATGGACCTGGGCGGCGGAACCTTCATCAACGGGCAGGCCGTCAGGCGAGGCTCCGCGCCTCTCAAGCCGGGAGATGTGGTTCGCCTGGGAAAGAGTGCCCTGTTTGTTTTTGAGTCTTGATGCGTAACGCGGAATTTATTCCGCAACTTAAATGACATACGCGCTGCGCTACGAGATTTGCGCGCTCGACGCAAACGCTGCGGAGTAAATACTATCACCTTGCTTGCATGGATAGATTTGTGGCGGCATCAACCGGCAAGGCATCAGGAGTAAACTTATGAAATCCAATCCAATCCTTCGAGTCGTTGCGCTGCTGGCCCTTTTTGCTGTATTGCTGCCGGTGACCAGCGTGAGCGCCCAATTTGTAGAAGTCATTCCGCCGGTCGAGATGTTCCAACTCCCCTGGGAGCAGGGCAAAGCCTGGGTCGCGCTGGACGGCTTCGATAACGGTTTCAAGCGTCCGCGCAGCAGTCCGCATCATTACATGAACGGCGGGGCGGTCGATTTCGCGCCCTATAACGGCATCAAAACCGGGGTGGATACATCCAACTTCTGGGTCACAGCCGCAGCCGCCGGGACGGTAACAGAAGTCGGCTGGTGCCATCTCAAACTCGACCACGGCAACGGCTGGAGTTCGGAATACCAGTTCCTCGCCAACATCCAGGTCAAAGTGGGCGATGCAGTTTATCGCAATCAACGGCTGGCGGTGATTGCCGATGGCCTGGGGCAGCCCTACTGTTTGCCCCACGTTGGGGAGGGGGAGCCGCACCTGCATTTCTCGTTGCGGCCCAATATGCGCAATGTGACATTCGCAGGCTGGCTGTTCGAGTATGTCCCGATTTTGAACTGGACGACCTTTACGAAAAATGGGGTCAAACTCGGTTCATATCGTCCCCTGATGAACCTGCCCGGTCTGCAAATTGTGCTGCGTGAGCCGCTCCTGTGGGATGTTCTCTATACCGGCAGCGTGGATGCTGCCCGTTACGAACGCTGGCCGCTTAATTTGACCGGCGCAACCACCTTCACGCTGACTGCGACCTCCAATACCGGCGGATTGTCCCTGCTGGTGCTGCTGCTCGATTCCAGCGGAAGCGAGATTGCGCGCAGCACGGCCGGCGTCCTGGAAACCACCCAACCAGCCGGGAGTTATTTCGTCCAAATCCAGCCAAAAGCCGGGCAAGGCTTTTACA
>DAOTZM010000216.1:0-10137 GCA_034434035.1 Anaerolineales bacterium | reverse complement strand
CTACGTGCCTTATTCCAACTACCCGGTTGGCGCAGCCCTGCGCGCCAAATCGGGACGCATTTTTACCGGCGTCAATGTCGAAAACGCCGCTTACCCGACCACAATGTGCGCCGAACGGGTTGCCATCTACAAAGCCGTTTCGGAGGGTGAACGCGAGTTTGATGTGATTGCCCTCGTCACGCCGAATGGCGGCTCGCCCTGCGGCGGCTGCCGCCAGGTGATGGCCGAGTTTGGCCTCGATACGATTGTCCTGATTGGGGATGGGGAAGGCAGGCTGTTGCAACAGACCACCGTGCGAGACCTGCTGCCCGGCGCCTTCACCCCCGGCCATTTGAAACCCTAAGCGAGAACGTCCCGAAGGTTTTTTGGGAGATTTTGCTGCTTTTGTGAGAACCTTCGGGACGGTTTCAGACCACATGGAACACCCCAAAACCATCTTACGCATACCAGCCATGCCCCACGCTATCTACCTTGCCCTCGGAACCAACCTCGGCGACCGGCTCGCTAACCTGCGCGCCGCGATTGCCGCCCTCGCGCCGCAGGCGCGCGTCTTGGCCGAGTCGCGCATTTACGAGACCGAACCCTGGGGGTTCAGCGAGCAGCCTGCTTTCCTGAACATGGCGGTTCGCGCCGAAACCGACCTTGCGCCTGCCGATTTATTGGCCTTCCTGAAGTCGCTCGAAACCGACCTGGGACGCACCCCCACCTTCCGTAACGGCCCGCGCCTCATCGACATCGACATCCTGTTTTATGATGACCTGATTCTCGACATCCCGCCGCTTGTCATCCCGCACCCGCGCCTGCACGAGCGCGATTTCGTGCTGGTTCCCCTGGCCGATATCGCCCCCGATGTTATCCACCCCGTCCTCAATCAATCCATTCGCGCCTTGCTCGATGCGCGATATTCGAATATCGAATAACCAATATCGAATTGATTCCAGGCACAGATACCGCTATACTGTGAATACGTAACGCGGAATTCATTCCGCGCATCCTTAAGGAGAACCTGCCATGCAAATCAACATCCAGCACCGTCCATCCTACTCGCTCGCCATCGTGCAACTGGCCCCCAACGAACGCATCCGCGCCGAATCGGGCGCGATGGTCAGCATGTCGGCCAGCGTCAACATGGAGACCAAAGCCGAAGGCGGGATTTTCAAATCCCTCTCGCGCGCCGTGCTGGGCGGCGAATCCTTCTTTCAGAACTTTTACCAGGCCGGCCCGCAGGGCGGCGAAGTGACCCTGGCTCCCGAACTGCCCGGCGATATTGCCCTGATTGAACTGCGCGGCGAGACGTTGATGGTGCAAACCGGCTCATACCTGGCCTCCGAAAACGGCATCGAACTGAACGCCAAAATCAGCATGAAGGCCTTCATGTCAGCCGAAGGACTCTCCATGCTCGAAGCGCGAGGCAGCGGAAACCTGCTCGTCTCCTCCTACGGCGCGATTTATGAACGTACCCTGGCTGCCGGGGAGAAATATGTCGTCGATACCTCCCACCTGGTCGCGTTCGACGCCACTATCAACGCTGTGCCGCGCGCTGCGGGCGGATTGAAAGCCACCCTGCTCAGCGGCGAGGGCCTGGTGGTGGAATTGACCGGCCCCGGGCGGCTCTACATCCAGACCCGCTCGCCACAGGCCCTCATCAATTGGATTATTCCGCAGCTCCCCAAACCGAGTAACAACTCGTAAGACGGAATTCATCCCGTCCTTCAAGAAAAGGTGAAAAATGACCGAACTCAAACCCCTCAACTGGCAGCCCAAACCGGGCGTTGGATACACGGCAGCCCGCCGCGCCGATGGCGGCATGAACCTGACCTTCACCGACCTTTCCGACACCACCCTGGCCGATTGGCGCGAATTTGCCTTCGAACACCTGCTTGGTTCCGACCGCCTGACCCGCAACCTGTACGACCTGCGTGACGTGCGGGAACTCCCCGAAAAAGCCATCAAACGGGCGATGGAAGTCAACAACGACCCGGCCACCCGCAACCTGCGCGTGGCGGTGCTGGTGGCGAATGAATCCGCCCGCGAAGCGATTCTGAAAGTCGCCGCCGGGGCAGTCGGCAGCGGCGCGGCCATCCGCATCTTTACCAGCATGGCCGAAGCCGAAGCCTGGCTGATGAAGCCGATGGAGCAGATGGTGTGATTCCGCTGCGGTTTGGTGCGCAAACCTTCGATTGGGGTTCTCGTACTTACCTGATGGGAATCCTGAACGTCACCCCCGATTCGTTTTCGGGGGATGGTTTGCTTTCCCCCTCTCCCGCGTCGGAAGAGGGGAAAGGGGAAGCCTCGCAAAGTGGGGTGAGGGCTGGCGTCAGCGCCGCGCTCGAACAGGCCCGCCGCTTCCTCCAATCCGGGGCCGAACTCCTCGACGTGGGCGGTGAATCGACCCGCCCCGGCGCGCAGACCGTGACCGTTGAAGAAGAATTGGGGCGCGTCATTCCGGTCATCGAAGCGTTAGTACGGGAATTTCCCGCAGCGTTGATTTCCATCGATACCTATAAATCACTCGTTGCCGAAGAAGCCATTCGGGCCGGCGCGAGCATGGTCAATGACGTTTGGGGCTTCCGCGCCGACCCCCAACTTGCCTCCGTTGCTGCCAGGCATGGCGTCCCCGCAATTCTCATGCACAACCGCAGCAAACCAGCCAACGCCCAGGCGGTGGAAAACCTCGGCGGACGCTATATCGGCATGGAATACGAAAACCTGCTCGAGGATGTCAAACGTGAACTGCTCGAATCGGTCGAAATTGCGCGCGCGGCGGGCCTTCCAGATGAGAAAATCATCCTCGACCCCGGCATCGGATTCGGCAAGACGGTGGAACAAAACCTGGAACTGCTCAACCGCCTCGACGAAATTCGCGCCCTGGGATTCCCGGTGCTGCTGGGGCCGTCGCGCAAATCTTTCATCGGCTACACACTCAACCTGCCGCCCGACCAGCGCGTCGAAGGCACAGCCGCTGCGGTTGCGGTTGGGATTGTGCGCGGGGCCGACATTATCCGCGTCCACGATGTCGAAATCATGGCGCGCGTCGCCAAAATGACCGACGCCATCGTCCGCCCTCGTCTTTCCAATCTCGAATAACGAATATCGATTATCGAATAACGAATATCGATTATCGAATAACGAATATCGAATTCCCCATGACCGACTACGACAACCAACTCTTGCGCCAGGCCATCATCCATGCCAGGGCGGGCGAACTCGACATCGCCCGCCGCTACCTGGAGCGCGCCCTCGACCTGGCCGATGACCGCGAAACGCGCGTCCAGTCCAATTACTGGATGAGCCAGATTGTGACCGACCCCGAAGAAAAACGCGCCTGCCTCGAAGAAACCTTGTCGTATGAGCCGACCCATCCCGAAGCGCGCCGTGAACGCGCCATTCTGGATGGAAAACTCAAGCCAGAAGATATCGTCAACCCTGATTCGCTCCCGGCCCCTTCTGCTGAGGCCCAGGCCGCCAAAGCCGACCGTTTCACCTGCCCCAAATGCGGCGGACGGATGGTCTTCACCCCCGATGGCCGCTCGCTGTTCTGCGAATACTGCGCCCGCAACCAAACCCTTGAAACCGCACCATCCCAAGTGGAGCAAGATTTCATCCTGAAAATGGCGACCGGCCAGGCGCATCGCGCGCCGGTGGCCGTCAAAACCCTGACCTGCAAAGGCTGTGGGGCGCAGTTCGTCTTGCCGCCGCAGGAGATTTCCGCCGAATGCGCTTACTGTGGCTCGCGTTACGTCACGCGCGGCGACGGACAACTGCTCCCGCCTGATTCCATCATCCCCATGAATATTTCCCAGCGGCAGGCCATCCAATCCCTCGTGGAATGGGTCGAAAATCAGGGCATCAAACCCCAGCGCAAAGTCCAGCCTCCGCGCGGCATGTACCTGCCATTGTGGACGTTTGATATTATGGGAACCATCCCCTGGAGCGGCTATCTCGTCCGCAGCGGAAAAGAGCGTGAGCGCGAACGCATCCAGGGCGAAAAACTGATTCACTTCGACGATGTCCTCGTCCCCGGCGCGCCCAAACTGGCCGATTTACTTCCCAAAATTGCGGGCCGATTCGACACCAACAACGCCGTCTCTTATGACCCGCGCTACCTGGCCGGCTGGCCCGCTGAACTGCCGCAGATGAGCCTGGCGCAGGCCTCGCTCGAAGCCCGCCAGCAAGCCGCCTGGCGCGCGCGCGGCCTCATCCAGCGCGATTTCGACAGCCAGCACGTCACCAACTTCGCCTACAGCACAGCCGCCGTTTCGGTGGCCACCTTCAAACTGGCGTTGGTCCCGGTTTGGCATACCCTCCTGCCTGTGGATGGGCGCGACTACCGCGTCATCATCGACGGCTCGAAGGGCAGCCTGTATTGCGAAATGCCCCCGCGCGGGTTAAAGGGCTGGATTAAAGAGATGTTCGGAACCTGATATGCTGGCTGCCGTCCTCATCTGGCTCTATACAGGAGTGTTGTGCTATCTGTATGGCGCTCTTTTCTTCAAAAAAGGGCCTTTTGCGCTTACCATCCTGGCGGGTTTGGCGGTTCTAACTGTTTTCGCGCAATTCTTTTCGCTCTGGTTTCAAATTGGATGGCAAATTCACCTGATTCTCCTGGCGGGGGCGATTTGGGTCATTTTCACCCGCCGCATCTGCCTGCCCCAACCGGCCCGCCCTGTCGCCTGGCTTCCATTATCGATACTTGTTCTCATCCTGATACTGGTGCTGGAAAACGCCACGCAGCGCCCGACCAACCCCGATACCAGCCTCTACCACGCCCAGGCGATTCGCTGGATAGAAACCTATCCAGCCGTGCCTGGTCTCGGCAACCTGCATGGACGCCTGGCCTTTAACTCATCCTGGTTTGTGACTAACGCCCTGTTTGGTTTTTCCTTCCTGGGGCTGCGCTCTTTTCACCTTTCGGCCGGGCTCATTTTCCTGATAGTCTTGTTCATCTTCTGGCAGGGGCTTGTTTCCCTGGCGACCGGCCGTTTTTTGGCCTCGAACCTGCTCAAAGTCGGATTTCTGCCCGTGGCCTTTTATGTGCTGGGGGGCGAACTCTCTTCCCCTGGCAGCGACCTGCCTGTCAGCCTGCTCACCTGGCTGGTGGCCGTCCTGTGGCTCGAAAAATCGGAGGAGCAACAGCCCTACCACGCTCCATTGATTGCGCTGCTGGTCTTTTTTGCCGCCACCATCAAACTTTCGGCGCTGCCGCTCGTGTTGATTCTTCTCCCCTTGCTTTGGGAGAAAAAACAGCGTATCGTTCAGTTCGCACTCATTGGCGGACTGGTTACACTACCGTTCGTGTTACGCAACGTCATCTTGAGCGGGTATCTGGTTTATCCATTCGCATCACTCGATTGGTTCAATGTCGATTGGAAAGTTCCACTTGCGTTTACCGAACGCGACCGCCGGGAGGTGATTGAGTTTGGGCGTTTTGTTGGCGCTGGCGATATTTCAGCGCCATTTTTCGAATGGTTCCCCCACTGGCTTTCGCGCCAGACCCTCAACCGGCGCATCATCTTCTTTGCGGCCTTGTTCACGCCCTTGGCAGGTCTTCCGTTGCGTTTTGCGCCGCGTATGCTTTGGACTGGCTGGTTGGTGATGTATGGCGGTGTCTTATTTTGGCTCTCCAGTGCGTCAGATTTTCGCTTTGGGTACGGATTTTTGCTGGCTACTTTGCTCCTGGCGATGGTTCCCTGGCTGCTGCTGGTTATAAGGCATTTGCCGGCCATCCAAAAGGTATTCCCAGCGCTGGTCTGCTTACTTCTCACAGCCTACTTTCTGCTCACGCTGGCGCGTTCCTTTGAAGTGCGCACCTTTCTCGACCGAGTCTTGCTGCCCGCTGACTATGACCGCGTCCCGGTAGATGTCTGCTACCTGGCAAACGCCCCGGCGTTTTGCGCACGGGAGTATGGCTATTGCGGCTATGCTGAACTCCCCTGTGCTCCCTCGCCTCGCTATTGGGTGGAACTGCGCGGCGCAGATTTGCGTGAGGGCTTCCGCGCGCTGCCCAGGTGATAAAATACCCTCATGCCTGCCCTCCCCATCCTGCGCCGCCGCCGCGAACGACGCATCGAACAGCGCCAGCAAAAAGACGACCGCTTTGCGGGCGGATTGATTGGCGTGGGGCTGGCCTCCTTTGCCGTTTTGGGCTTGACCATTCTTGGCCTGGCCCTGGCCTACGCCTCCCTGACGGCTGATTTACCCTCTTTACAGACCATTCCGGCCCTGCTGGAGCCGCCCTCCGGTTCGTTGCTCCAACCTACCCGCATTTATGACCGTTCTGGGGAACACCTGCTGGCCGTCCTCGCCCCGCAAGACGCCCCCCGCCGCTACCTGCCGCTCGACCCCTCCGCCCCCGAACACATCCCTCATTCTCTGGCTCTTGCCACTGTTGCTCTCACCGACCCCGGCTTTTGGGTTCACCCCGGCTGCAGCCTGGGCGGGCTGTCTAACCCCGATTTTCACCCCACCATCCCCCAAAAACTGGTCGCCGACCTGGTGCTGTGGGACGAAGCCCCCGGCCTGCGGCGCGCCCTGCGCGAGCGCATTCTGGCCTCCCAACTGGTCAGCCAGTATGGGCGCGAAAAAGTGCTGGAATGGTATCTCAACGCCGCCAACTATGGCCGCCTGGCCTACGGGGCCGATTCTGCCGCGCAGTTGTATTTTGGCAAATCTGCCGCCGAACTCACCCTGGCTGAATCTGTCCTGCTGGCCTCCGTCAGCCAGTCCCCGGCCATCAATCCGCTCGACGCGCCCCAGGCCGCCCGCCAGCGCCAACAGGAAGCCCTGAACGCGCTGGCAGCCGCCGGAGCCTTCCCGCCAGCCGAAATCGAAGCTGCGCGCGCCGCCCCGCTCCTCTTCCAGCCCGATACATCCTTCCAAAGCCCGGCCCCGGCCTTCGCGGCCCTGGCGCTGGCCCAACTCGAAACCCGCTTCGACCGGGCGCGCGTCGAACGCGGCGGCATGGTCATCGTCACCACGCTCGACTACGAAACCCAAACCCGCGCCGCCTGCGCCGTCCGCGCCCAACTGGCGCGCCTGGCGGAAGTCGAACCGCCCCTGTGTGACGGCGCATCGGCCCTGCCGCCCCTGCCGCCCGGCCTGTTGGTAGACGACGCCTCGGCCAGCGCCGCCGTCATCGACCCGCGCACCGGGCAGGTGTTGGCCCTGGTGGGGGATACGAAAAATGGGATGGAATCGGCCTTCCTGACGCCACACCGCCCTGGAACCCTGCTGACACCCTTCGTCTACCTGGCCGGATTCACCCGGGGCCTGTCCCCCGCTGCCCTGGCGTGGGACATTCCCTCGACGGGTTCCGTTTCCCCTGCTGACCTGGACGCTTATCGCGGCCCGATTCGCCTGCGCGCGGCCATGGCAAACGACCTGCCCATCCCGACCCGCCAGGTATTCGATGGCATGGGCGCGGCGCTGGTCGGTCAGACCCTGCGCGCCTTTGGCCTCGACCTGACCGCCGCCTCGCTCGATGAGTTGCTGGCGGTCGAGAATCGGTACACCGTCCTCGACATGGCCCGCGTCTATGGCATTTTCGCCGCGCAAGGCACGCTGGTTGGCTACGAAACTTCGTCTGGGGTATTGGATGAATGGACTCTGCTCTCCATTCGCGGCGCGGATGGGCGCGACTATGCCCGCTGGAGCGTTCCAACTTCCGCGCAGGTCGTCAGCGCGCCGCTTGCCTATCTGGTAACGGACGTGCTGCGCGATGGGACGGTGCGCAGCAGCCCGAACCCCTTCGAAATTGGGCGCCCGGCGGCGGTTAAAACCGGCCTCGGCCCGGAGGCCTCCCAATCCTGGGTGGTGGGCTATACCCCGCAGCGCGTGGTATCCATCTGGCTGGGTGGGGAAGGGCTTTCGGACCTCCCGGCGGCGGGCTTGTGGACGGCCCTCATGCAGGCCGCCAGCCGCGAGGCCGGGCCCGAAGACTGGCCGCGCCCGCCCGGAATCGTCCGCCTGAACGTGTGCGACCCTTCGGGATTGCTGCCGACCGAGGCCTGCCCCAACATCGTCACCGAGACCTTTCTCGAAGGCTACCAGCCGCTCCAACCCGATTCGCTCTACCGCGCCTATGCCATTAACCGCGAAACCGGCCTGCTTGCCACCGTGTTCACGCCCCCCGAACTGGTAGAAAACCGCGTTTACTTGCAGGTTCCGCCCGAAGCGGCGAATTGGGCGGCTGTCCGGGGACTCGAAACGCCGCCCGATACCTACGATACCATTCGCGCGCCGCGCTTCAATCCCTCGGTCCATATCACGTCGCCCGCGCTGTTCGATGAATTGAAGGGGATGGTCACAATTACCGGGTCGGCTGCCGGCGAGAATTTTGCTTATTATCGGTTGCAGTATGGGCAGGGCTTGAACCCCTCAGGCTGGGTGCTGATAGCAGAAAGCGACCAGCCTGTGGAGGCGGGAACCCTGGCAGCCTGGGACACGAGCGGGCTGGGCGGGCTGTATGCGGTGCAGTTAATCGTCGTCGGCGCGGATACCCGTATCGAAACGGCGGCCACGCAGGTGACGGTCGATAACGAGTCCCCGCTCATTCGGCTGGATTTCCCCCTCGAGGGCGCAGAACTCTCCCTGTCGGAACATCCCCAAATCATCTTCCAGCCGCGCGTGACCGATAACCTGTTCGCCGCAAGCGTCGAAATCTGGCTGGATGGCCGGCGGCTGGCCTCCTTCGACGCCCCGCCCTTCACCACGACCTGGACGGCGCGGCGCGGCGGCCACACCCTGCGCGTCGTGGCGCGCGACCAGCTGGGCAACCAGGCGGCGCTGGAAGTGAATTTTACGGTGAAGTGATGGAAGATTGGGTCTATGTGACAGGCGTGCTGGCGCAGGGCTGCCGGGTGGCTTCGGGGCCGTCGCGCGACTATCCGTATGGCGCGCTGGAGCGCCAAAGGCCGCTCTTCAAGGCGCGCGGGCTGGATTTGGATGGCTATTTCAACGGCTCGCTCAACATTGACATTTCCCCGGCGACATTTGCGATGTCGAATCCGCAGTTCACCTTCCCGCTGGTGGCGTGGACTAACCTGCACCCGCCCGAAACCTTCTCATTTTCGCGCTGCCGGGTTGTTTTTCGGGAAGTGGAGTACGACGGCTGGGTCTATTACCCGCACCCCGAAACGAAATTGCGTCACTTCCAGAACCCCTCGCTGCTGGAGGTGATAGCCCTGCCGATTCCGGGCATCCGCTACGGCGACGCGCTGGGGGCCTGGCTGCGGACAGATGAAATCTCGGTCTCGAATTGCGCGTAATCTAATCATTGACACATCTTCCCTTTGCGGTATAATATCGTCCGCTTGACGGTCGACTAGCTCAATGGCAGAGCAACTGACTCTTAATCAGTGGGTTCAGGGTTCAAGTCCCTGGTCGATCACAGGAACAGCCTCTTATGAGGCTGTTTTTTTATTGGGTTCTATGCCAAAGTTGATGGGACGAGCAATCCCTGCGGCTTTCGGATGAGGAGCGCGAGGCGCTCATCTGCGATAACACGCGCAAACTGTACATGGCAACCACCAGGGCCGGGCAGCGCTTGGTTTTGACGTATGTGGGGGAGTTACCGGGGGCGTTGAAGCAGGCTTTTGGACGGAAATGATGTTTATACAAAACAGGATTAATCATGTTTTGTATAAAGGAGTCCCCATGTTTATCAACCGCAAAACCGAGCTGGAACTGCTCGACCGGATGTACGCTTCTGACCGGGCCGAACTATTTGTGCTGTATGGCCGCCGCCGGGTGGGGAAAACGGAGTTGTTGCGCGCTTTTTGCGAAGACAAGCCCCATCTCTTCTTCATCGCCACCCTCAGCGCAGATGGCGAGCAGCTCTCCACATTTTCACAGCAGATTTGGGCTTTTACCCATCCCGAAACCCCGGCGGGGTTTTCATTCCCTTCCTGGGATGCGGCTTTCCGCGCACTGGCGGATTTACCAGCAATTCCAAATTCAAAAAAAGAGGAAAAATATGATACTGTTTTGTCACCATGACAAAACAAGCCCTCAGCCTCCAAGGCATAATGACTTATTTTCGGAAACGCTGGTCAACCGCGCCCGCTGTGCGAAAACCAAGTAACAGCACAAAATACACCATTGCGGACGGTATCCTGGCAGCGTTTTCGGTCTTTTTCA
>DAOTZM010000215.1:0-11110 GCA_034434035.1 Anaerolineales bacterium | reverse complement strand
TGCGCGCCGCGCCCAATTGCCAGCATGGCAATCACCGCCGCCACGCCAATCACGATGCCCAGGATGGTGAGGCCGGAGCGCAATTTATTCGAGTTGAGGCTTTCGAGGGCTTCGATGAATGCCTGCAAAAGCGTCATACGACCTCCGTATCCACCACGCCATCGCGGATGCGTATGACGCGCTGGGTCTGGGCAGCCACCTTGGGGTCGTGGGTGACGATAATCAGCGTGGTATTCAGTTCACGGTTGAGGTTGAGCAGTAAATCTATGATTTCCTGGCCCACTTTGGAATCGAGGTTGCCGGTCGGTTCGTCGGCCATGATGATGGCCGGGTTGTTGACCAGCGCGCGCGCAATGGCTACGCGCTGCTGCTGGCCGCCTGAAAGTTCGGTCGGCTTGTGAGTTATTCGGTCTTCGAGGCCGACCGAAATCAGCGATTGGCGGGCTTTTTCCTTGCGTCCGCTGGCGAGGCCGGCATAGCGCAGGGGCAATTCCACGTTGGCAAGGGCGGTCTGCCGTCCCAACAGGTTGAACGACTGGAAGATGAAACCCACCTTGCGGTTGCGAATCTCGGCCAGTTGGTCGTCGCGCAGGTTGGAGACTTCTTCCCCATCGAGAAGGTAGCTGCCGCTGGTGGGATGGTCGAGGCAGCCGAGGATGTTCATCAGGGTCGATTTTCCCGATCCGGATGGCCCCATAATCGAAACAACTTCCCCTTTGAAAATTTGCAGGGAAAGCCCACGCAGGGCGTGGACTTCCACATCGCCCATCTTGTAGACTTTGGTGAGGTTTTCGGCATGAACAACGGGTTCAGCCATACATCACCTCCCTGGAGGGCCGCCCATCGGGCCGCCAAAGGTCGTGGGAGGGTTGAGGACAATCAGGTCGCCCACGTTCAAGTCGCCGTTGATAACTTCCGAAACGGTATCGGAGGTGGCGCCCAGGCGAATTTTGACCATTTCGGGCAGGCCGTTTTTGAGAACGTACACCACGCGCTGTCCATCGACCACGCGCACGGCGCGGTTCGGCACCACCAAAACATCTTTCACTTCCCTGACGAGGATATTCACAGCGGCCGTCATGCCCGGGCGGACAAATTCATCGGGGTTGGTCAATTCCACCGTTACGGTAAAGTTGACTGCGCCTTGCACAACCGACCCCGCCCGGCCCACTTCGACCACCACGCCTTCATACGCCTTTCCCAGGGCGGCGTCGAAACTCATCGTCACGGGCTGCCCAACCTGGATGCTGTTGATATCGATTTCCGAAACCTGCACATCGACCAGCAGGCGCGAAAGGTCATCCAGCCGGAAGGCAACCTTTCCAGGGGAAACCTGGTCGCCAACCAGCGGCTCGGAGGTAGTAATCACGCCGCCGAAAGGAGCAGTGATGTAAACCTGGTTGAGGGTGGCCTGGGCAGCAGTGATGCGCGCTTCCAAAGCAGCCACGTCCAACGGGTCAGGGCCATCTTTAATGCGTTCCAGGTTCCGCTTGGCCTCTTCCAATTGCGCGGCAGCAACATCCAGTGCGGTTTTACGCTGGGCAATTTCCAGTTCGTCAGGCCGCCCGGTGACGTAATTCCATTGGGCAGTTAGCTGGTCGACCCGCATTTCCGCCGCAGTAAGGTTGGCAAGCGCCTGGGCTTTGCGCGGGTTGCCGTCGTTAAGATTCTCGACCAGTTTATAGAACCGGCGCGCCAGGGTCAATTGCTGCTTTGCCAGGTCGAGTTCCGCTTTGGTATTCTCGATGAACGAGTCGCTCGCCCGCTGAAAGTTGATTCCATCATAACGGGTCTTGGCGTCATCATAGGCTTTTTGCGCCGCGACAACCGCCTGCTCGGCTTGCGCGCGCGCTACGGTGGAGGCTTGCAAATCTTCGAGGGAACGCTGGGCGCTGAGCAGGTCGCTCTGGGCCAGGATGATGTTCTGGGATACGGAAGACCTATCCAGGCTGGCGAGTTTATCACCTGCTGAAACCGAATCACCCGCTTTGACGCTGACGCTCTCGACCGTCCCGGTCGTCTGCCAGGACAGTTGCGCGCTTTGGCGGGCGCGCACCGTGCCGGTTGCCCCCACAACAGCCAGCAGGTCGCCCTTTTCAGCAACAACGGTCTGATACTGGCCTTCGGCGCTCTGGGCGTTCTGGTTGAAGTAGTAAGCAACCGCCAGGCCAGCCAACACCAGGATGCCAATCATCCAAAACATATTTTTTCTTTTCATCGAAACTCCAATTTGTGCTAGTCTAAAGAAAGATGTCTCTCGAATCCTGTCAGGTTATTATCCCCTGGCGGTTTCTTGCTTCCAGCCGCCTTTTTGGGAGTTTACATATTTTTTGGATAAATATTGTAATCTACGCTCCTCGCGCGGGAAAGTTCCCAAGCGGGCAGGTTTATGCAACTCTAACACACTGAAAGGTGATGAATGTCGTCTGGTTTGGTGACATAAGTTGCTGTGATGTATAAACTGCCTTGATTATCATTAACGAATAACCCGGGAGGATTATTCGCCCTTTGGAAGGAGCATGGCATGTACAAAATCCTGCGCAAGGAAGTGTTGAGCGAGACGGTTAAACTGATGATTGTGGAAGCGCCGCTGGCGGCCCGCAAGGCCCAGGCAGGCCAGTTTGTCATCGTGCGTAATGATGAAAAAGGGGAACGGATTCCGCTGACGATTGCCGATTACGACCCCGAACAAGGCACAATTACCATCATCTTTCAGGAAGTCGGCAAATCGACCGCCCAAATGGGTTTGTTTGAAGTTGGGGACTCGTTTGCCAATGTCGTTGGCCCGCTGGGACACGCCACCGAAATCGAAAACTATGGGACCGTGGTGATGGTCGGCGGCGGCGTGGGCATTGCGCCCATCTTCCCCATCACGCGCGCGCTCAAACAGGCCGGCAACCATGTCATCTCCATCATCGGAGCGCGCAACCAATCTCTGTTGTTCTGGGAAGAGCGGATGCGCGAATTCTCCGACGAGTTGATTGTCTGCACCGACGACGGCTCGCATGGAAGAAAAGCCCTGGTCACGGAGCCGCTCAAGGAAATCCTACAGGGGAACTCCGAGATTGCCAAAGTCTGGGCGATTGGCCCGGCCATTATGATGAAGTTCGTCTCGGCTGCCACCCAGCCCTTCAACGTGCCGACCATCGTCAGCCTGAACACCATCATGATTGACGGAACCGGCATGTGCGGCGGCTGCCGGGTGACGTTCGGCGACGGCGGGTCGCAGTTCGTCTGCGTCGATGGGCCGGAATTCGACGCCCACAAAGTCGATTGGAACCTGCTGCTGGAACGGATGTCGTTCTACCGCGCCGATGAAAAACGCGCCCTCGAACAGTGGAAAAACCACCAGTGCCGGCTGGATAAAGCCGCCGATTCTGTAGAAAGGCAGTCTGCGCATGGCTAAAATCATTCCCACCCGCACCCCCATGCGCGAACAGGAGCCCCAAGTTCGCGCCCACAATTACGAAGAAGTCACTTACGGCTACAGCATCGAAGAAGCCCTGGCCGAGGCAGCCCGCTGTCTCGATTGCGCCAAGCCCACCTGTATGCCGGGCTGCCCTGTCAAAATCGACATTCCGGGCTTCATCCGCCATATCAACGAAGGGAACTACCAGGCGGCGGTCGACCTGATTAAGCAAACCAACGCCCTGCCGGCCATCACCGGGCGGGTCTGTCCGCAAGAAACCCAGTGCGAAGGCGTGTGCGTGTTGACTAAAAAATATGAACCGGTCGCCATTGGCCGCCTGGAACGCTTCGTGGCCGATTGGGAAGCCCGGCAAGGCCCGCCACCCGCCCATGAACTGCCTCAACCGACCGGCAAAAAAGTGGCTGTCGCCGGTTCTGGCCCGGCAGGTCTCACCGTCGCCGCCGACCTGGCGCGAATGGGACACAAAGTCACCATTTTCGAGGCCCTGCACGAGGCGGGCGGGGTGCTGGTGTACGGCATCCCGGAATTCCGCCTGCCCAAAGAGATTGTCAGGCGCGAGGTCGATTACGTCCGCGCGCTGGGGGTCGAGGTCGTCAAAGACTTCATCGTCGGCAATACCGCCACCGTCGACGAACTGCTGCAAGACTTCGACGCCGTCTTCCTGGGAACCGGCGCCGGCCTGCCCTGGTTCCTGGGCATCCCCGGTGAAAACCTGGGAGGCGTCTATTCCTCCAACGAATACCTGACGCGCGCCAACCTGATGCGCGCCTACCGCTTCCCGGAATACGATACGCCTATCGCGATTGGCGAGCGAGTCGTCACCATCGGCGGCGGGAACACGGCCATGGACGCCGCCCGCACCGCCCTGCGCCTGGGCGCGAAAGAATCCATCATCGTCTACCGCCGCTCGCGCGCCGAAATGCCCGCCCGCGCTGAAGAAATCCACCACGCCGAACAGGAAGGCGTCAAATTCTACTTCCTGACCACCCCGGTCGCCTTCCACGGCAAAAACGGGCGCGTGGCCTCGCTGGAATGCCTGGAGAACCAACTGGGCGAGCCAGACGCTTCGGGCCGCCGCCGCCCGGTGCCGGTCCCTGATTCCAACTTCCACATCCACGCCGATGTGATGGTCATCGCCATCGGGCAGAGTCCCAGCCCCATCATCGCCAAGACCACCCCCGAACTCTCGACCGCCAAAAACGGCACGGTGGTGGTCAAGCAAGAGTCGATGAAAACCTCCAAGCGCGGCGTCTTCGCCGGGGGCGACATCATCACCGGCGGCGCGACCGTCATCCTGGCAATGGGACAGGCCAAAACCGCCGCCGCCGCCATCGACGAGTACCTGCGCACGGGCGAGTGGTAAACGCGCTTGCGCAAACAACGTCCTGAAGGCTGCCCCAACCCTTCGGGACGTTGTTTATTTCTACCAGATTGCTTCTACGTCATACTTCTGGATTTCGGGGTCGGCGGTCAACAAGGGCAGGTTTTCCAGCCGACTTTGGGCGACCAACACCCAGTCGAAAGGGTCATCGTGATAGCGCGGTAAAGCATACACTCGCGCAGCGTGACTGATTTGCACCGGCAAAGGCTGGAAGCGATTGGCTTCGAGCCGCCTGGCAATATAGTCAGCGGGTTCCTCAAATAAAAAAACTTGGCGGTCTTTGCGGCTTGCGTGAAAAATTTTTAGCGCAATCAGACTCGAAATCTTTATCTCGAATTCACGTCAGGAGACTTCGGACTCCACCTCCTGCCCTTTGCCAGTCGGGACAATCCGGCTACAATACCGCTACCTATGCCAGACCTGCTTCTCCTTTTTTGGACCTTCCTCAAGGTCAACCTGCTCAGCACCTCCGGCCCGGCTTCGGTTGGCCTGCTGCACGGCGAAACAGTCGGACGGTTCATCACCGAGAGCCAGTTCGTGCAGGCGGTGGGCTTTTCTGCCGTCCTGCCGGGCAGCGACGCCATCCAGTTAGCCATGTACATCGGCTACGCGGCGGCGGGCATACCCGGCGGGCTGGTTGCCATGCTCGGCTCCATCCTGCCGCCCACCGCGCTGATTTTCGGCGTCGTGACCATCCTGCACCGCCTGCGGCGTGAAGCCTGGGTCGGGCGGTTCGTGGAGGGTCTCACCCCGGCGATTTCCGTACTCATGCTGTTTACCGCCTGGAAGATTTTCGAGAAAGGCGGCGAAACCGGCCTGTTTGGCTGGGGCATTGCGCTCACCAGCCTGGTCGTCATGGCGCGCGACTTCCCGGCGCGGATTGTGGTGCTGGCCGCCGGTATCCTGGGCGTGGTGTTGCTGCGATGAACCATCCCCAATTTTCGACCTGGCTCAAACTGTTCTGGATGTTCCTGAAGGTCAACCTGCTCTCCCCCTCCGGGCCAGCCTCCATCGGCCTGTTGTACGACGAAGCGGCGGGAAAACTGATGAGCGAGGAGCGCTTTGTCGAAGCGGTGGGGTTTTCCAACGTCCTGCCGGGCAGCGAAGCCCTCAAACTGGCGATGTTCGTCGGCCACGCGGCGGCAGGCGTGCCCGGCGTGCTGGCCGCCCTGCTGGGCGCCATCCTGCCGCCGACCGGAATGATGCTGGTCGTGGCGGCCATCCTGCAACGCTTCCAGCAGGAAGACTGGCTGGGGCGCTTCGTCGGCGGCATGAGTCCGGCAGTGGCCGCGCTGATGGCGCTGGTCGGCTGGGAACTCTTCCGGGCCGGAACGGGCAAAAAAGTAAAGATACGCACCCTGCTCATCGCCGCGCTCTCGGCCCTGGCCTTCTGGTTCGAGGTCCCCGCCCCAATGGTGCTGATAGGGGCCGGTATCCTGGGAGTCATTTTATTCCGATGAAATCGCTGCTTGTGCTGACCAATGGCAACGAGACCACCTGGTCATCGATTGAATTCTCGGCCTGGGTGTCGTCGCAACTGGATACGCCGCTCACCCTGGTAGGAATCCTGGAAAATCGGGGCGACAATGACGCGGTGGAAGAGATATTCAGCCGCGCTGTGACCATATTCCAGCAAAAAGGGATACCGTACACCCTGCAGCTGGAAACCGGCCAGGCTGAATCTGTGATTCCGCGCAAAGCAGCAGACGAGGCGGCTGACATCATCGTCACCGGGCCGCTGGGACGCCCTCCCCTGCGGCGATTCTTTGCCGGACGCTCCTTCCGCCACATCCTGGCCGGGGTCGAAAAACCCCTGCTATATGTCCCGGCGGCGAAAATCCCCGTCCAAAAGATACTGGTCTGCCTGGGCGGGCTGGGATACGGTCTGACAGCGGAAAGCATGGGCGTCCGGCTGGCGCAAGTCTTCCGGGCCTCCCTGACCCTGCTGACCGTCGTCCCGCCCATCGACCTCGACTACCCCGAAGCGCGCGCCATCCGTGAGAACTGGCAGAACCTGGCCGCCACCGACACCCTGCCCGGGCGCACCCTGCGCCAGGCAGCGGAAATCGCGCGCAAGGCGCAGGTCGAGGCCAAAGTCATCACCCGCCAGGGCGACGCCATCGAGGAAATCCGCGCCGAAATCCGCGAGGGCGGCTACGGCCTGGTCTGCATGGGGTCACCCTACAGTTCTCATAGTTTGCGGCAGATGGCAACCGCCAACATCACCGCCGAAATTGCCGAAACCGCGCCCTGCCCCGTGCTGGCAGCGCGATACATGGAAAGAGAATAAAAAATCTGCCCGTCGGGGCGAAAGGATGGCGAAGTCCCCTTAACCTCACAAGGGGCGATGTGGGGAAACCTTCGACCCAAACAAAAATCACCGAACCAAGTCGGTGATTTTTATTCAGTCGGGGCGAAAGGATTTGAACCTTCGACCTCTTGCACCCCATGCAAGCGCGCTAGCCGGGCTGCGCCACGCCCCGATTGAAGCCCATGCTGTATCCTTTACAGCGAGGCGGTATTATACCGCAAATTCTTCGAAAACTGGCAAGAGTTTGGAACAATTTTCAGTCTTCGTCCATCGGATGCTCGATTTCCCCGGCCATGAAGCGGTCAGGGTCGCCCTCGAAAGCGCGCAGGCAGGCTTTAGTGCAGAAATAGACCCGCTTGCCCTGATAGGTGGCGCTGGGGTAATTTTCGGCATCTTTCAGGAATCCGCCGCAAGCGGTCATAGGCAGCGAGGCGGGTGTTTCGTCTGGGGTCATCAGGCAACTCCTTTTTGGCTCTCGACCGGAACCAGCATCCCGGTCGTTTCGATAATTTCCGCCTGCGACCTGCCCGCCGAGAGTTCGCGCAGTTCGGACTGGAATTCCTCCAGCGTCTCGACCGGGAATCGCAGGGTCAGGGTCACATCGGCGGCGAAGTCTTCGCCCAGCACCACCCCGCTGTGGCGGGCTGCCATTAAGCGGACACGTTCCAGCAAGTTGTATGGAATGGCGAGCAGGGCCAGGTGAACCGGAATCCGCTGGCGCGGGGGGCGGTGTTGTCGTACCGAAACACGAGTTTGCTATGCGCGTCTTGGCAGCGATACGCATACATCACCAGGCGCATTGGCTGACGCAAATCTACCAACTCCCGATATTGTATCGAGAGTTTCCTCAATTTCTCCAGTCCGTAAATTGTTTTCAAACTTCCCTGGTCGTCATGCCAAAACGCGCCTCGAAGTCGGCCAGTTTTTGTTTTGTGCGCCGAATCCCGTGACTTAAGTTTTTCAATTGGTTTTGCAGGGCGAGTTCAACCAATGGCGTGATTGGCCTCTTGCCCTGCTTTGGATGGTGACCTGATTTAGCATGTTTGTATCCTCCTATCAGAGCGCTTTCAAATTATCCACTTTTGATTATAGACGATCTTCACCCGATTTATCCCTTCATCGCTTCGTACTCATCTGCCAGGCGTTTGAATTTGATGGGCTTTTCCATCTCCCGACCAACCGGGACACTCTTACCGTCCACATAATCTTTGCCAATCAGGAACTGCCGCCCGGCGATGTGGATGGCCAGGACTGCAAAGGTCTCGAACTTGATGTCAAAGTGACCGGTTTATCCTAAGTCTCGTTTTTTGTTACCGAACACTGGTTACTGATTACTGATTACTGATTACTGACTCACGGCTCTATCCGTAATCTCCAGCGCCTTATCCAGCACCTCGAAGCCTTCTTTCAATTGCGCTTCGGTAATAATCAGCGGGGGGATAACCAGGGCCGTGTGCCAGTGCGTGTACAGGAACAGGCCTTGCTCCACGCAATATTTACGGAACGCAGCCATCTCCGGGCTGGAACTGTTCCAGGGGGCCATTGGCTCTTTCGTCGCCCGGTTCCGCACCAGTTCGAGAATACCGAACAGGCCAATCGAGCGGACTTCTCCCACCGAGGGGTGCGATTCGCCCAAATCGGTCAGCAGTTTGTGAAGGACAGGCCCCATCGCCGCGGCATGTTCCACAATCCGGTCGTCCTTCATGACCTGGATGTTGGCAACCGCCGCCGCCAGCGAAATCGGGTGCGAGGTGTAGGTCAACCCTGATTCAAAGACCCGCTCGTCGAAGGCTGCCGCAATCTCCGGCTTCATCGCCACCGCGCCGAGCGGGGCATAAGCCGAGGTCAGGCCCTTCGCCATCGTCATCATATCGGGGACGACGTTCCAATGCTCGATGGCGAACCATTTGCCGGTGCGGCCAAAACCAGCCATCACTTCATCGGCAATCATCACAATGCCGTATTTGTCGCACAGCGCGCGTACGCCTTGCATGTAGCCTTCGGGCGGGATGATGATACCGTTCGTGCCGGTCACGCTCTCCATCAAAATCGCCGCAATCGTCTCCGGGCCTTCATAGAGGATGATTTCTTCGAGATGGTTCAGGTAATCCTGGGCAAAATCGGCCTCGGAAATATTCGGGTTGGCGCGGTGGAAGGTGGAACGGTAGCGGTACGGGTCGAGGAAATGCACCACGCCCGGCATCAGGTTCGGTTCCCAGGCCTGGCGGCGCGGGTCGCCGGTGGCGGCCATCGCGCCGGCCGTCGCGCCGTGATAAGAACGGTAGCGGGCAAGAATCTTGTGCCGCCCGGTGTAGCCGCGCGCCAGTTTGATGGCGTTTTCGTTGGCATCCGCGCCGCCCAGGGTGAACAAGACCTTCGAGAGTTGTCCGCCGGGGGTAATTTCGGCCACCGCCCTGGAGGCCAGCGCCCGGATTTTGGTGGTCATGCCCGGCGCGGCGTAGGGTAGTTCGGCAGCCTGTTCCTGCATGGCGCGGATGACGCGCGGATTGCCATGCCCGATGTTGACGCACATTGTCATCGAGTTGAAATCGAGGTAGCGTTTGTCGTCCACGTCCCAAAAATAGACGCCTTCGGCGCGCTTGACGGCAATCGGGTTGACCCTGGCCTGGGCCGACCAGGTATAAAAGACGTGTTCACGCGAGAGGGACAAGATTTCAGAATCGGGAAGGTCAAACATGAAGGCTCCTGGGTGAATTGCGAATTAGGAAGGTTCTCCGAGAATCTCCGTGATTAAATCTTTTGGACACGGATTACACGGACGAACACGGAAAAAACACGGATTTTTCATGCTGAAGAAACATTTTCTGGTCTTTTCCGTGCAAATCCGTGAAATCCGCGTAACCCGTGTACTGGTTTCACGCTAACTCTTGGAGAACCATTAGTATCTTACCAGTGAAATTCTTGCACAAAAAGCAAGGAATTTACCACGAAGGTAACGACGGAACACGACGTAAGAGCATTTAAGATTTTCCGTAGTGCCCCGTTGTTGCCGCCGTGGTTAAAGGTTGTCTTTTCCGGCTTGTCCGGGTTAGGAATTAGGGTTACGCGAGTCACATACCGATTATAATGCTTTCCAGTTTTCGCAAAAGGAGCCGCATGGAACCCTTCCCCTATACCCGGCTGGTCGTCGTCGGCGCCACCAGCTCAGGAAAATCCACCCTGGCCGAACGACTCTCGAAAAAACTGAACCTGGACTTTGTGGAACTGGACGCCCTGCACTGGCGGCCCGGATGGGTGGAAGCGCCGAATGAAGAATTCCGCGCCCTGGTGGATGACGCCACCCGCGCGCCTGGCTGGGTTGTCGCCGGGAATTACAAAATCGTGCGCGACATCCTCTGGCCGCGCGCCGAGGCCGTCCTGTGGCTCGATTATCCCTTCTGGACGGTGTTCTGGCGGTTGACCCGCCGCATTTTCCAACGCTGGTGGAGCCGGGAGTTGCTATGGGGAACGAACCGGGAAACGCTGTGGGTTCACTTCAAACTCTGGTCGGATGACTCGCTCTGGCACTGGCTGTTCAAAACCTACTGGCGGCGCAAGCGCGAATATCCCCAACTGTTTGCCCTGCCGGAACACCAACACCTGCGCATTTACCGCTTCGAGACGCCAAAGCAGACCGAAGAATGGCTTGCGGCCTGGAGTCCAAAATCTCCAGGTTTTGGACAAAGCCTGGAGACTTCGGACTCCAGATAGTCGATTGCCCGCCCGGAGTCCAAAATCTCCCGATTTTGGCCGAAGTCGGGAGACTTCGGACTCCATGTAGATTTACAAGCCTGTAAGGTCACCGCCCGGCCGGTTTGCATCCCTGTAATGGAGACGATTAGTCCCTGAAAGGTGAAAAACGGACAAAGTATAGACTTGTTGCATAATTGTTATTGAGGCGCATTTCAACCAGGGACGTTGTCGGCTTTATACGGCTGCGAGTACCCGTCGCGCAATACGCGGGTTGACCAGTGCCACCACGGAAAGA
>DAOTZM010000214.1:0-3784 GCA_034434035.1 Anaerolineales bacterium | reverse complement strand
CGTTCACCTCACAGCCTGGGTCTGCGCCGGAAAAGGCCAGCAGACGGCAATCGGCTCAGAAGTCGCCGGGTCGTACTCGGCGGCGATATCGGCGCGTTCGCCGGGCGTCATGCCCTCCTCGGCAAGCAAGGTGGCCCGCTCGATGTCCCAGAGCAGGTCGTCCTCGTCTCGCGCGGCCTGCTCGGCTGCGGCGACGAGTTCGGCGGTCAGGCGTTTGACGCCTCGCTTGGCCCACAGCCACCAGATGTAATGCGCGGCCAGGACGGACGGGAACGGGCCGATGACAGCGCGGTACTTGCCGGCATTGGCCGCGTGGATACCCGGCGGAAGGTCTTTCGACATCTCGACGCGGGTCAAGACCGTTTCGCCCTGGGGCGAGGTAGAGACAGCAAGAAAGATAGCCATCGCCGCCCCCTATGTCGTCAGGATTTCATCGCGCCGCAGGCCGGAATACAGCACCACGTCGGAGGTCTGAACGCCATCCCAGGCGTTGATTTGCTGGCCGCCACGAAGGACGACCGGCGGGAAGCGCCAGGGGTTGATGGCGGCGAGGCGCTTGATGATTTCCGTGCGCCAGGCAAAATAATGCCTGGCGCCGCCGGATGAGCAGCCCCAGCCTGCGCCGCGCTTCCGGCTGGAAAGCCGGGCCTCGAAGTAGGCGGGTTTTCCGCAAACCGGGCAGGCGGTGGGCGCGAACGGCATGTAGTCGAACGGGACTTCAGGCGACCTTTCGCCGCCGCCTGTGATGTACTGGCGGACGGCTTCGATGGCCGGGCAGTTCTGCTCGTGGCAGGAGCAGGTTTTGTCCTTGTTGACAAAATGTATGCGCGGGCTGACTTGCGGGCCAAAATCGACCCGATAAGCGTACCCATCGACGCTGACCATCGCCTGGGCGATGTCGGCGTCGATGGGGCGATGCGTGGCAAATGGCCTGGCTTTCATGGCAGCAGGCCGGATAGTTCTGAGCATAGTATCCTCCGAGATGAAAAGAAAAGTATGCGAGACTAGGTTTTGGTCTCGAACAGAAAAGAGCCAGGCGGAGAGCCTTGCTCTTTCGGTGTTCGAGGCCAAAAGGCCTCAAATCGTTGCGAGCCTGGCTTTGCGCTGCTCGTTGAGGATGTCGAAAGCCTCAGCGATAGCAACAATCAGGCTCGACGGCGCGCGCCGGACAAGTTCAGCGCGGCCTTCCGGGTCGAGCTGTCGCAGCGTGGCAGACAGCTCAAAGTAATAAAAAGTATTGCATCGCCGCGAGCGCGGCGTATCAGCCGGGAAGAATCAAAAAAACTGCCTGCTGCCGTCTTTTCCGCAAGACGGCAGCAGGCAGTCAAGTGACCCGTTTTGTGGTGGTATTTAAGAAAACAATCCTGGCAATTTAATCGACCTGGCTCAATACATCATCGAGTATTTCCAAATCAATGCACATACCGCCGAATGCCCGGATTTCATTTCGAGCTGCCTCAGTAAATCCCTGACGACCAAAGAGCGCGTAATACACTCGCCAGCCCTGCCCCATATCCGGCAAATCAAGCAGAGTTAAGCGTGTTTTCTCACCAGTCAAATCACGGGCAACCTGGCGGTCTACCCGATCTGATCCCCATTTGCATTCGCCCAACAAGATTTCCTTACTATCCCAATTCAGCGCCGCGACATCGACCTGAACCCGGCGACTCCAGTGACTGCCAGCCGAAACCGGGGTAAAAGGCAACTTTCCAGCTTTACCTTCTGCAATCGCCCATTGCCGGCATAGCTCCTCGAAGGCCGTTGCGCCAACGAAAGCACGCAGGTCTTGTTGGATGCGCTCAAGGATTTGCTCCGTCCTCATTAAGGGGTTATCCTGAAACGGCGCCAGGAAGTGAAAATAAAACCGAAAATAGGGGTCACTGAGGTGATAACGCCCTGCCCGGGACCTGGTTTGTCCTCCGGGCCGAACAGTAACAGGCAATCTTCTTTCCACCAGGCGTAACTCCTGTAAAGTGGATAAATAAGCATTCACTGCGGTGGATGGTAAAAAAGCGCGCTCGCCAATTTCGCCCAATGTATGCTTCCCGCTGCCAATGGCCTTAAGAACAGCAAGATAGTTCTTCAACTCACGCACTTCGTCATAGAGGAGAAAGGCTGGCTCGGCCAGGAACATTCCGCCTGGCGACAGAACCACGTTACGGATATTTTCCACCAAGGATTGGTTTGGATTGAACCAGTTCAAATATGCCGGAATTCCGCCCACGATAGCATACGCCGCCACTCGTTCATCCGCGCCCCACTTCGGGAAAAATTCCTGCAAACTCGAAAACGGTAAGGGTTCGAGATGCCACTGGGCCGTCATCCGGCCAAACAAGGGTGATTGGCGTGACATCAGGGTTTCCATCACCCTGACATGCGAACCGCAAAGGATGATGACCAGGCTGGAGTGTTGAAAATATTGATCCCAGGCGTGTTGCAGGGCGGAAAGCATGGCCGGGTCAGCCTCGGCTGCATAGGGCAGTTCGTCCAGAATCAAGATATGCCGCTTCTCTCCAAGCAGTTTCGCGGCTGCCTGCCAGAGAGCAGACCATGAACGGTGAACCGGGGCGCTTTCTTCAGGCACATTGAGCAGACGCGCAAATAGGCTGTTCCGCTGCATATTGGGATTTTCCCGTTCGGCAGCCCAATAAGTGAAATCAATCCCGCTGTTTTTTGCCCAATGTAACAGCAACTCCGTTTTTCCAACTCGGCGGCGGCCATAGAGCAAAACCAATTGTGCTGGCCCGGGACGTTCACGCTTTAACAGGTTATCCAAAAACGCTAATTCTTTGCGGCGGTCAACGAACATGGCAGACTCCTTTTATATAATCACTTTTATTATAATCCTGATTATAATAAAGAGCCAAGCCTGCTTCAAACAGCCTCCCGGCAAATCTCATGCCAGGAGGCTGGCCTTTGAACGCAGGTCTCAGTTGAACACAATCAGCCCCCTGGCCTCCACCACCACCTGGCCGTAGCGGGCGCGCACGCTGCCCAGCAAATCGGGGTTCTCGAAGGATTGGATGAACTCGGCCAGCTTCGCCCGGTTCAGCCACTCGCGCAGCGTTTCAGAATAGACGCGGGTTGTCAGCCGCCCGCTGACCCGCAGCCGCATCTTGGGTTTCAGGGACACTTTGCGCCCATCCACCTCCCCGTCCGTGAACTGAACGGTGACGTAATGCGCTTTGCGGCGGGGCAGTTTGCCGTCCTGAGACTGGGTCTCGGCCAGGTCTTTCTCATACCGGTCGTAGACTGCCAGCCGGGCGTAGGCGTGGCGGCTGTAAGTCCAGGAGCGCGCGACCAGGCCTTCCACCCGAACATAATTGTCCGGGTCGTCCTGTTCGTCCGCTTCCACCGCGAACTCGCTCTCTGGGATGAGGGCGGTCAGGCTGCGGGCGACCGTTTTGTTCTTGATGGCCGCCAGGCCGGGATACTTCTCCAGCAAATCCAGCCGCTCGGCGCGCGCCAGGAAACTTCCTAACCCTTCTTCAAAGCGCATATCTTTCAGCCAGCCGGTGGCCGACAGCGCGTCCCCGGCGGCCAGGCTGAAATCGCCGTCACTGGACATCATGCTGCTGCCAGGCAGGGCAATCGCGGCGCGCGGCCGTTCCAGGTGAACCATAATCGTCCCGTCGTGACCAAACGGGCGGACTTTTTGAACAACGCCGTTGATGGTGGCGCTGTTCAGGTCGAAACGTTCGTTTGCAAGCATAGGAAACCTCCGGTAAACAACAGATTGGGCGAATGAGAGTTGCGGATGGGATTGTGCATTCCCGCCATCCGC
>DAOTZM010000213.1:0-13026 GCA_034434035.1 Anaerolineales bacterium | reverse complement strand
AACGGATACAAAAAGCGGATTTTTATGCCGAAAACGACAATTTCGTCCGAGATTTCTCCCCTCTCCCACCGGGACTGCGAAGCGCGCCGAAGGCAAGGGGTTGGGGGGTGAGGGTGGCAGGTAGTTACTTTTCTCCACTATTTTTGGTTTTACCTACGAAAATATAGCGGTCAAGTATGCAGAATTTGTGCAGAAAACGCGGCGGGATGTGGAGATAAACCAGTGGTATGATTGGGCGATTCCACGCGAACGAGGTACGTTTTGATTAAATTGATTGCAATCGACCTGGATGGGACGCTCTACAACTCCCAGCACCAGTTAACCGAACGCGGACGCGAAGCCGTGCATAAAGCCAAAGCGGCCGGCATCCAGCCGGTCATCGTCACCGGGCGCGGGCGGCGCGGCGCGGAGAACGCGCTCGAATCGCTCGGCCTGGAACTGCCCTACATTTGCTCCGCCGGGGCATTGGTGCGCCCCGGCATCGAAGGGGATACCTGGCATTCGTGGCCCTTTCATGCCCACGGCGAAACCTCCTACATCATCAATTTTTGCCGCGCCAACCCTGAAACCGGGCTGATTGGTGAAACGCCCGAAGGCGCGCCGCTCTGGTTCGGGCCGGATTCGATGAACGAGGTGATGGACCCGCTCACGTTCAAGGAAGCCTTCCGCAGCCGGCGCACCTGCGAGCCGGAACGCGACTTCGACCGCCCGCTCCTGAAAGTCACCATCGCCGCCGAGCCGGGGCTGCTCGCCCAGGCCGAGAACATTGCGCGTGAACATTGCCCTTCGCTGCATTACACCTACGCCGGAGTCCAGTACATCGACCTGACCGCCGAAGGCGTCAACAAAGGCACGGCCCTGCAATCGCTGGCCGAACAACTCGACCTGTATCCCGACCAGATTGCCGCCATCGGCGACCAGTGCATCGACCTGAAAATGCTCCAGTACGCCGGGCTGCCGGTCGCCATGCAAAACGCCGTCCCGGAACTGAAAGATGTCGCCGAATGGATTGCGCCCTCCAACGACGAGGACGGCGTGGCGTGGGTCATTGAAAAGATACTGCGCGATGCGTGAAAGGACTCCTCCATGCTCTTCGACCTGCCTCTCGACCAACTGAAGACCTACCAACCCGAACGCCCCCAGGCGGCGGATTTCGATGTTTTTTGGCAGGATACCCTGGCCGAAGCGCGTCAGTACCCGCTCAATGCGCGCTTCGAGCCGCTGGAAAATGGCCTGAAACTGATAGAAGCCTTCGATGTCACCTTCAACGGCTTCGGCGGACAACCCATCAAAGGCTGGCTGCTCCTGCCGCGCGATACGAAAGAGCCACTCCCGGTGATTGTCGAATACATCGGCTATGGCGGCGGGCGCGGCAAAGCGAACGACTGGCTGCTATGGGCGGCAGCAGGCTGCGCCCATTTCGTGATGGATACGCGCGGGCAGGGTTCCACCTGGCGCGTAGGCGACACCCCCGACCCCGAACTGGAAGGCGGTAACCCGCAGATTCCCGGCTTCATGACGCGCGGCATTCTCAAGCCCGAAACCTATTACTACCGGCGCGTCTTCACCGACGCCGCGCGCGCCATCGAGGCCGCCCGCGCGCACCCGCTGGTGGACGAATCCCGCGTGGCCGTCACCGGCGGCTCGCAGGGCGGCGGAATCACCCTGGCTGCGGCGGGACTCGTCCCCGACGTGACGCTCGCCATGCCCGATGTGCCTTTCCTGTGCCACTATCGCCGCGCCACCGAACTGGTGGATAGCGACCCCTACAACGAAATCGCCCGCTACTGCAAAAACCACCGCGACAAAATCGAAACGGTTTTCAACACGCTTACCTACTTCGACGGGATGAACTTCGCCGCCCGCGCCAGGGCCGAAGCCCTGTTCTCGGTCGGCTTGATGGACACCATCTGCCCACCCTCGACCGTCTTCGCCGCTTTCAACCACTACGCCGGGCCAAAAGACATCCGCATTTGGCATTTCAACAATCACGAAGGCGGGCAAAATTTCCAAGACGCGGAAAAACTCAAATTCGTCAACGCGCGTTTTGCGTAAACAAGCGGACTCAAAAGTCTCCCGACTTTTTAAAAACCAAATCACTTCCAAAATCGGGAGATTTTGGACTCCAATCAACCCATGAAACTCTCAAAAACCACCCTCTGGCTGTGGACCGCCGCTGCCTTTTTCGCTTTTTTCGTATTCGGCTTTTCCGATAACCTGAAAGGCGCGGTGCTGCCCGCCCTCCTGGCCGATTTACAGATTGACTACGCCGTCGGCGGCTCCATCCTGCTTGGCCTGTACATCGGCTTCATGGCCGCCACCCTGACGACCGGCTTGATTGCCGACGCGCTCGGCAAGAAAACCGTGCTGCTGATTGCCGGGGTCAGCCTGGCGCTCGGCGTGAGCGGCTTCACGAGTTTCTCGACGCCGCTGCTGCTCGGCCTGTCGATGTTCGTGCTGGGTTACGGCCTGGGCGCGCTCGAACTGGGCTGCAACGCCATCATCGTCGAGTTGCACCCTAACGACAAGGGGCGCTACCTCAGCCTGATGTCGGTCATGCACGGCATGGGTTCGATGGCCGCGCCCTTCTTCGCGGGTCTCCTGCTGGATGCCGGCAACTCCTGGCGAACGGTGTACCGCTGGGACTTCCTGCCGATTGGCATCCTGCTGGCAATTGTGGTTTTCAGCCGGTATCCATCCGTCCAAGCCGCAATCAGCGATAAAATTGACTTCCGGCACATCGGGCGGACAGCCTTCACCGCGCGCATGGTCTGGCTATACGTTGCCATCGTAGCGTATGTCGCCGCCGAAATCGGCCTCGCCTCCTGGCTGGTGGAGTACCTGCAAAAGATTCGCGGCCAGGACGTAAAAACCAGCACCGGGGCGCTCTCGCTCTATTTCGGACTGATGATGGTCGGGCGATTCCTGGGCAGTTTCGTCATCGAGCGGCTCGGTTATCTCAAATCCATCCTGATTGCCATGCTGGCCGCCAGCGCCTGTATTGCGCTCGGACTCTCCGGCCCGGCCTTCGCGCTGACTGTCACCGGCTTTTTCCTGTCCATCGTCTTCCCGGCCATTACCGCTGCCGCCAGCGATGGCCTGACCGAAAATACCAACACCACCCTGGGCCTGCTATTCACCTTTGCCGGGCTGGGCGGGGTGCTTGGCCCCTGGCTGGTTGGCTTTGCCAGCGACTACCTCGGCATCGACCGCGGCTTCTGGCTCAACCTGGGATTCGCGCTTATCACGGTACTTTCCGCCCTTGTTTTACTCTTTTTACCGAGAAAGAAAAATGCCCTTAACTTATAGCGACTATACGCGGAATCGCATTTCCCACTGGGACGAAATCGCCCGCGCCCGCCCGGCTGAAACCTTGTTCAGCCGCGAATATCACCGCCGCCTGCGGGAAATCTACCGCCACCTCGTCTCACCGGGGCTGCGCGTGCTGGAACTCGGCTGCGGGCGCGGCGACCTGCTGGCAGCCGTTGCCCCGGCCCGGGGCGTTGGCGTCGATTTTTCAGCGGAGATGCTCAAGGCCGCCCGCCAACGCCATCCGGGGTTGACTTTCATCGAAGCGGATGCTCACGCCCTCAGCCTGGGCGAGACCTTCGATGTCATCCTCCTCTCCGACCTGGTCAACGACGCCTACGATGTGCAGGCCATCCTGGAGGGGATTCGTCCGCTTTGCCGCCCCGATACGCGCGTCATTCTGAACACTTACAGCCGCCTGCACCAGCCGATTCTCTCGCTGGCCGGGCATTTGGGGCTGGCAGCCCGCCTGCTGCCGCAGAACTGGCTGACCCCCGAAGATACCGAAAACCTGCTGCGCCTGGCCGGGTTCGAAGTCATTCACCGCCTGCGCGAAATCCTGCTTCCGCTGCCAATTCCAATGGTACGAGACTTGTTCAACAAGGTGCTGGTCAAGGTCTGGCCGTTCAGCCCCCTGGCGTGGACGAACATCCATGTCGCCAGGTTAACGCCTGTCGAAACGGGAGCGCGGCCCACCGTCAGCGTCGTCATCCCGGCCCGCAATGAGTCGGGGAACATCGAATCCGCCTTCCAGAGAATCCCCAAAATGGGCAGTCATACCGAATTGATTTTCGTCGAGGGACATTCCAAAGATGATACCTACGCCGCCATCGAAAAAGCGATTGCCGCGCACCCCGAATGGGACGCGAAGCTGTTCAAGCAGACCGGCAAGGGCAAGGCCGACGCGGTGCGGCTCGGTTTCGAAAAGGCTTCGGGCGAGGTGTTGATGATTCTGGACGCCGACCTGACCGTGCGCCCGGAGGACCTGCCGCGCTTTTACGAGGCGCTGGTTTCGGGCAAGGGCGAGTTCATCAACGGCGTGCGGCTGGTCTACCCCATGCAGGAACAGGCCATGCGCTTCTTGAACCTGCTGGGCAACAAGTTTTTCAGCCTGGCTTTTTCGTGGCTGCTGGGGCAGTCAATTAAGGATACGCTGTGCGGCACGAAGGCGCTGTACAAGCGCGCTTACGAGCGTATTGCCGCCAACCGCGCCTACTTTGGCGAATTCGACCCGTTTGGCGATTACGACCTGATTTTTGGCGCGGCCAAACAAAACCTGAAAATCATCGACCTGCCCATCCGCTACCAGGAGCGCACCTACGGCGACACCAACATCGACCGCTGGCGGCATGGGCTGCTGCTGTTCCGCATGGTGGCGATTGCGGCGGTACGGTTGAAGTTCGTATGACCCCACCCCTCCGCATTCTCTCCGTCATCGGCACCCGGCCGGAGGCCGTCAAAATGGCCCCGGTGGTGCAAACACTGCGCCAGACGCCGGGCATCGAATCCATCGTCTGCGTCACCGCCCAGCACCGTGAAATGCTCGACCAGGTGCTGAACCTGTTCGACATCGTCCCCGACATTGACCTGGATTTGATGAAGCCGAACCAATCGCTGGCCGAAATCACCGCCGCGATTTTTACACACCTCGACCCGGTCATCCAGCAGGTCCAACCCGATTGGATTCTCTCGCAGGGTGACACGACCACCGTGATGGCAACCGCCCTGCTGGCCTATTACCACCGCGTCAAATTTGGGCATGTCGAGGCCGGGCTGCGCACCGGCGATAAGTTCCAGCCCTTCCCCGAAGAAATCAACCGCATGGTGGCCGGGGTGGTGGCCGATTTGCACTTCGCGCCGACCGAGTGGTCGAAACAGAATTTACTGAAGGAGAATGTCCCCGCCGAGCGAATCATCGTCGCCGGCAACCCGGTCATCGACGCGCTGCGTCAGGTGGCCGAAAAACCGGCCCCCGCCGAAGTCGAGAGGCTCATGCAAACGTTGGGAAGCAGCCGCTTGATACTGGTGACAGCCCACCGCCGCGAAAATTTTGGGAAGCCGCTCGAAACTATTTGCGCGGCGTTGAAAACCCTGGCTGAATCCTACAACGGCCAAATCCACATCGTCTATCCCGTACATCTCAACCCGAACGTGCAGGATACCGTGTACCCGCGCCTTTCGGGCGTCCCGAACATCACGCTTCTGCCCCCACTAGATTACCTGCCTATGGTACACTTGATGAAGCGCGCGGCCCTCGTTCTCACCGACTCAGGCGGGATACAGGAAGAAGCGCCCGGTTTTGGCGTGCCGGTGCTGGTGCTGCGCGCCGCCACCGAACGCCCGGAAGGAATCGCCGCCGGGACGGTCAAACTGGTCGGCACGCAGACCGAAATCATCCTTCAGGAAGCCAGGAATTTGCTCGACAACCCATCCGAGCACGCCAAAATGGCGCGCGCGGCCAACCCCTACGGGGACGGCCAGGCCGCCGGGCGGATTGTGGAAAGCATCCTGCAATATCATCAGAAAGAGCGCGGCTGAGCCATCAATCGCGTGAACAAAAAATCAAAGGAGTTATTCAAATGGAAAGTGAATCCGTAAGTCCCGCCGTCGAAGCCGAAGAAGTCGCAGAAAAAGGCCCCGCGCTGTATAACCCGAAAGCACTCAGCCTGGTCGCCAGCCTGACGAGCATCCTGTCGTGGGTGGTGCTGGCCGCCTTCATTGGTGATGTCGTTGCCCAATATCTCAACATCAACGCCATGGTTGGTCAGCAGGGAATGACCTTCAATGATTTATTCAAAGAGCCAAACGCTGTTTCTTTCCTGGTTTCCAACCTGAGCACGCCCCTCTTTACCGGCATCGCCCTGTTCCTGGTCATGCAGGGCGTGGCGATTGGCTTGAACGTGCTGATGGAACTGGACCTGAAGACCGGCGACGAATAAGCCTGCGAGAAGGAACTCCCTGCGAAAAGAGCGGGGAGTTCCTTATTCCCAATCGCATTTCAAAATGGGATGAAGTCTTTGCCGTCATTGTGGACGATGTACGCCACGACCTGCGCCCCGCCTGCGCAGTTGGCGTAAATCTGTTGTTCGGCAAACGCGCCGTCTTCCACTTCGACCGGCAGGGTAACGGATTGCGGGGCAGGGTCGCAACCGTTTGCGACGGCAAAAAGCCCCACCGATTCGGGTTGCGAGGCGACCCATCCACCCGCGCAGCCCACCCGGATTCCTTCGCACACGGAACCGCCCTCCAGCGGGATAAGCGGGTCGGCGCTGCCATTGTTCAGCATGACCGCCAGGTACCAGCCCGATAAAGCAGGTTATCCAGCCGCCGCGCCATCACTGTCATTGTTCAGCATGACCGCCAGGTACCAGCCCAGCAAGACCATCCAGGGCAGTTCGGGCAGTTGTCCGGCGGCGGGCAAGATTTCGACCTCGGCGGAGTGCTGCGTCAGCCCCCGGTCCGTTTTGAACCGAACCAGCGGCTGTTCGGCAAAGTCCCGAAATTCATAGGCGCTTTGCCAGAAGTTGGTATTGACCAGGAATGTCCTCCCGTCGGCCAATTCCAACGCGCCGCCGCCCTTCCAGGTGTTGTATTTGAAGACCGCCAGGTCGCGTTCGCTGCCGCAGGCGCGTACCGTCACGCGGCTCTGGAAAAAACCCATCCGCTTGAATGTCCAACAGCCATCCGCGCTTTCGGCGGCCGCCAGCGCGCCAAAAGCGCTGCGAAAACGGAGGCTGGCAACCAGGTCTTTTCCCGCACGCAGCTCATACTCCATTTTGAGAATATTGGGCTGGAGCCATTTGAGGGCCTTATTGGATTGCGCGCTGATTTTTTGCATACGGCTCTCCTCTACCTTCTGGGATTGAGCAGGTTATTTGCGCCCAAGCCAGCGTTTAGCCGCCATTGCGGGCCTCCGTTAATCTTTTCATTGGTTGGAATTTGCCATAGGTCAGCGAGCGCCACAGCCATTCGGCGGGGCCGTATTGGAAGCGCTTCATCCACCAATGGCTGATGGGGATTTGAATCAGGTAAAGAACAATCGTCAGGCCAATCCCGGCGGCGTGACCGACCTGCCCGAACAGTCCCAGCCCGTAGCCGTAGAAAATCAGCGTGCAGACGAGGGACTGGGTCAGGTAATTGGTCAGCGCCATCTGTCCAACCGGGGCGAAGACGCTGATTCGTTTTCCCCAAACCGGATTCAGCGCCAGCAGGCACAAGGCCGAGACGTACCCCAGCATGAGCAGCGGCGCGCCGACCGCCTGGGCGGTCGTTGCCAGCAAGAGCGTTCCGGTTTGGTAGACGCGCGAAATGGGCATGACCAGCGTGGCATAGAGGAGGTTCCCGCCCAGGCCAACGACCAGTCCCCAGGCCAGCAGGCTGCGGAACAGGCCGCGATTGGTTTCCAGGTTTTTGAAAATCTCACGCTTACCGAAGTACACCCCCAGCAGGAACATCGCCATCACGTTGAAGCCCATCACGGCAAAACCAGCCAACCCCATGATGAAGTAATCGCTTGCCCGCTGGGCGGTGATTTCCGCGAAATTCCCGTTGGCATACACCTGGTACGCGCGTTGCAGGTCAGTCACGAAACTCGCTTCCACCTCGGCAAAAGACTGCTCGATTTGCGGCGCGGCTTCGGGGATGGAGTTCGCCAGGGAAACCAACCCCGTGATGGCGGCGTTGAATACAATCGGAATGGCAATCAGGATAACCGACCAAATGAGCAGGGTGCGCGGCCTGGCCTTGCGGAAGAGAACCAGCAGGAAGCCGAGCAGGGCATACAAGATGAGGATGTCACCCATCCAGACCAGGAAGGCATGGACAAGGCCAAAGCCAAGCAAAACCAACAGGCGGCGCAGGTAGAGCGGAACAAACTTGCCGCCGCGTCCCTCCACGCGCCCCATCAGCAGGGTCAGCCCCAACCCAAAGAGCATGGAAAACAGGGCGTAGAACTTGCCCTCGCCCAGGGCGTGAATCAGCCAGAGCGCGGCGCGGTCCACCCAGGGCAGGGATGGGTCGGCGGGCAGGATAATCGCCTGGATGGGGTGACTGAAAATCATCATATTGACGAATAAGATACCGAACAGCGCAAACCCGCGCAGGATGTCCACGATTTGGACGCGCTCGGTCTGCTGGACAGGGGCCACGACAGGCTGGGAAGATGCGAGGGAATCACTCATGTTGAACCTTCTTGTTTGGAAATGTGGTTTATTTGGGAGCCTTTCCCATCACTTTCCACAGCCAGCGGTGGAATTTGTGGAAGCCAGCCTGTCCGGCATACATCATGATGCACTCCCCATGAATAGCCGTGATGCCGTTCTCCTCGCAAAACTGGATGGCGGCCTCAGCCTCCGCGCCCTGCTGCATCCAGACGCGGGAAATCCCGGCTGCGGCTGCATCCCGCACCACCTTTTCAGTCTGCGCGGGCGGCACGATAATGACCACGCCGCCGACCGGCTCGGGCAGGGAGGCAAAGTCCTTATAGGCGCGGTCGCCTTCGATGGTTTCCGCTTCGGGATGGACGGGGAAGAGTTGGCAGCCTTTGGCTTTCATTTCCCCGCAGGCGTGATTGCCAAACTTTTGCCCGCCGCGCGAGACGCCGACGATGGCAAGTTTCTTTTGGCTGATGAATTCGTCAAGCATGGCTTTGGAGGTCATAGGCATTCCTTTCTGTTTTTTCCGTCCCGAAGGCTGTCGTTAAGATTCCCCTTTTCAACATCAACCTTCGGGATGGTTGCCTGGTTAATATGCCTGTTGGATTTACGCAAGATGCGTCACCAAGTTGTAAGCAATGGCAAACCCCCTTTAAAGTCTATTGAGAGTCCAGCCACCCCGCCAGGGCCTCGACCGGCAGGCAGCGCTGGGCGTCGCCCTGGCGGCCTGTGTTCCAGGTCAGGATTAAATCCCGTTTGGCGCGGGTGACGCCGACGTAGAGCAGCCGCAGCCGCTCGCGGACGTAGTCGATGCGCGCCCGCATGGTCTCCGCGCCTTCTTCGTACCAGTCGTATTCGCCGGTCGCTTCGAGGGCGTTCAACTGTCCGAGCGCTTCGGCTTCGAGATTCAGGCCGCTGCGAATAAACCATTTCTCGCTGATATAGCGGTCATACGGCTGCAACGAGGGGAAATCGTAATTGTTGACCGACATCAGGTAAACCCGGTCCCACTCCAGGCCTTTGGCTTTGTGCATGGTCGTCACCACCACCCTGCCGCGATAGCGCTCCGGGTCGAAGCCTGAATCGTCAGAGGAAAAACCGATGAAGCGGCGCTCGTTTTTGGCAATCACGCCCAGTTCGGCGGTCAGTTCGGGCAGCCGCCAGTCGGGATGCTGATTGGCAAACTGGCGCAACACCAGGGCCAGTTTGTGGGCCAGGGCCAGGTCGGCGGGTTCGGTGAATAATTCCTGTGAAAGGGTCAGAATCATCTGGTCGATGGGCAGGAGGGTGGTCCCCTGCCAGCGGCGGATGACCTCGCGGAAGGCGAGCAGTTCATACGCAACAACCTGGTCGGATTCGGACTCGTCCAGGCTGGGGAAGGTCTCCCGCATATCGTCATGTTCCGCCGGGAACAGGTATTCCTCGACCTTGCCGACCTTGCGCAGGAGTTCCGCGACGCGGGTGTACAGTCCCTTTTGGCCTTCGTCCTCGCGCCAGGCGCGCCGCCAAACCTGGTAGGCAATCGACAGTTTGCGCGGGGAGGCCGGGTCGGCCAGGCAGCCCATCACGTTGGCGATGGCCCCGGCGGTGTTGCGGGTGTTGAGGGTGCTGTTAATCATCTCGACGAAGGGGATGCCCCGCCTGCGGAGCGCGTCCACCACCTCGACGCCGCGCGCGTTGCGCGGCACCAGCACAGCCACTGTCCAATCGAGGTGGCCGGGCAGCCATTTTTCGATGGACTGGACCACCGCTTCGATTTCTTCTTCGGGAGTGTGTTTCTTGCCGATGATGCGGATACCCTTCGGGTCCGGTTCGGGGTTGGGCTGCGGGTCGCCGGGGTCGGTCGCCTGGATGTAGGGAGTGGTCAGGGCGTCGCGGCAGGCTTCAACGGGGTGGGCTGTGTTCACCCAATGGATTAACTGGTTCGCCAGATCAATGATGAAAGGCTGGGAACGCCCGGAAACGGGCAATTCCATCCTGATATCGGCTTCGCGGGCGATGAAATCCTTCAGCAGGCGCGGGTCGGCGGTCGTAAAGGTCTCGAAAATGGCCTGGTTGGGGTCGCCGACGCGCACCCAGTTACCGTGACCGGCCAGTTTGCGCAGGATTTCCTCCTGAATGCGCGAGGAATCCTGGGCTTCGTCTTCGAGGATGTAGGGGAAACGGTATCGAAGGCGGGTCAGGTAGTCGGCGTCGGCCTCGAGAATCTGGCAGGCGAGGCGAATCAGGTCGTCGAAATCCACTGCGCCGCGATAGGCCAGGGCGCGCTGGTAGTCGGCATAGATGGCCCAGCCCATTTCGGCCAGCGGAAGGTTGGGGGCTGAATCCAATTTTTGTCGCAGCAGGTCGGGCGTCAGGCGGCGGTCTTTGGCCGAGCGGATGAAATTGCGCGCCAGCGTAAACATCGATTCGGGCAGTTGCTGGCGAATCACCCAGTCGCGTTTGGAATCGTCGAGGGCCGGGTCGAGATAATCGGCCAGTTCGTGCGAATGCGCCGCCAGCCAGGCATTGGCCGCTTCCCGAATGACGAATTCCGATTCGCGCTCGTCGAGTATCTGGAAGCGCTCCTCCAGCCCGGCCAGGGCCGGTTTCTCGCGGACGATGTCGTGCGCCAGCCCGTGCAGGGTGCGGACGCGGTAGCCGAGGTGCGGTATCAGGCCGCGCTGTTCGACCATCCTGCCGATGCGGGCGGCGAAGTTATCGACCGCCGCGTTGACCAGGGTCACAATCAGCACGTCCTGGTCGGGCTGCAAGCCGCCGCTGGTGATGATTTGGGCGGCCAGCGCGCTGAGGGTGAAGGTCTTGCCCGCGCCCGGCACGGCGGAGATGCCCATTTTTCCGCCGCGATAGCGGAGGATGTCGGTTTGGGAGGGACGGAGGGTGAAGTTCATGGACTATCTCCGCCCGGACGTGAACGTCCGGGCTATTCGCGCGATGCCCGCTGAAGCGGGCTGGTCGGATTTCATCCGACCTGGCAGGGGTAGCCGGGGATTTTCAATCCCCGGCGTTGACCGGGCAAGGCGAAAGCGATTAAACCAGACATTATCGGCAATAAAAACTTGGACGCGGACGAGAACGGACAAGAGCGGATTTTAAGATTTTTCTCCGCGTATTCGGCTCTTGTCCGCGTCCCATAAATGGCGTTGACCAATTACCAATAAAGTCTACTGCGAATCTCATCGGTTGGCTCACCCAGGCTGTGACATTCCTTGTTTCGAGGAGCAATCCCTGCCCGCGTCATAGCCCGGTGATGAATCACCGGACTATTCGCGCGATGCCCGCTGAAGCGGGCTGGTCGGATTTCATCCGACCTGGCAGGGGCAGCCGGGGATTTTCAATCCCCGGCGCTGCCCGGGACAGGAAAATGCCCAATCAACGGGCAGCATGGCGGGGTGACACGCCCCAACCGGGGCGTTTTTGGTCTCGATGTAGAGATGCCACCCGTGTCGCCGCCCGGACGTGAACGTCCGGGCTATTCGCGCGATGCCCGCTGAAGCGGGCTATCCATCTCCAGCGCTGTGATTAATGTGCCATCGGCGTGATGCTTTTCCTGGTTATGGATATATCGTACCACAGCGGGCAGGTTTTTCTCGCCAAACGTCAGCACCCCGTATTCGTCCTGCCAGTAAAAGGCCAAATCCGGTTTGATGATGTGGTTGACAAAATGCGAGGCATTCCCTTTGACCTCGCCAATGAAACTGGCCGGGGCAAGTTTGGGAGGCAGGGAAACGGCGAGGTGGACGTGGTCTTGAATCCCGCCAATTGCATGAACGAAGCCGTCCATTTTTTGCACCTTGGCAGCAATCGCGCGATACAAATCAGATTCAAAAACCGGGTCGATTGAAGGCAGCCGATTTTTAGTCGACCAGACGAAATGATAATAAAGTGACCAGTGAGCCGTTATCAGTATCCAGTGAAACGCGGAAATATTCGCCAAAGGGGGACGGTTCGATTTGGGCGTTGGGAAAGAGCGGTTTGATGGCGCGCCATTCGGCGTTGGCAGAGATGAGGACGATGATGTTCATGAGGAACGGTACTCTCCTTCGAGGGGCTGGGAACCGGCCAGGGCGTCGAGGACAAATCGCAGCGCGGCCTGGGCCGAGTCGGCTTTGTTCTGCGCCCGGTCGCCGGGGAAACGATAGACGCGCGCCCACTCCCCTTCCGCAGTCGAGAGTCCGAGCCAGGTCGTGCCGACCGGTTTATCGGGAGCCGCGCCGCCTGGCCCGGCAATGCCGCTGACCGAGATAGCGATGTCGGCCCCCAGCAGCGTCCGCGCGCCGCGCGCCATCTCCAGCACGGTTTCGCGGCTGACCGCGCCGTGCTTTTGCAGGATCTCCCACGAGACGCCCAGCACGGACACTTTGGCCTCATAGGCGTAGGCCACCACCCCGCCCAGGTAGTAATCCGATGAGCCGGGGATATCGGTGATGCGGTGGCCGAGGAGTCCGCCAGTGCAGGATTCGGCGGTTGCCAGCTTCCACCCTTTTTGGCGAAGCAGATGTCCAATTTGAGTTTCCAGGGAGGTTTCCATCTATTTTTTTCTTTGACCGGAATCCAAAACATC
>DAOTZM010000212.1:0-6068 GCA_034434035.1 Anaerolineales bacterium | reverse complement strand
GTCCCGGTGGAAGAGGGGAGAAATCTCGGACGAAATTGTCGTTTTCGGCATAAAAATCCGCTTTTTGTATCCGTTTCCCTCTCCCTTTGGGAGAGGGGCAGGGTGAGGGTAGGTAGTTACAAAAAATCGGCGACATCGTACCCGCAGGGCTAAGCGGAACGGAGACGAATAAAAATGGGCAGCGACCGCTGTATCTGGCGGTCGCTGTATGTTTTTGGCAGCAAAGATAGCGTCGAGATAACATCTCGCCCCACGATTGGGGCTTGGAGCGGTCAGGCATCTGACGGCAGGAAGCCCTCGACCCGCGCCCACAATTCCCGAATATTGATGGGCTTGGACATGTATACATCGCAGCCAGCCGCGAGCGCCTTTTCGGCGTCGCCTTTGAGGGCGTTGGCGGTGATGGCGATAATGGGAACGTGGGCCAGGGAGTGTTTGCCGCTGCGCCGCAGCCTGGTTGCCACTTCGCAGCCGTCGATGTCGGGCAAGTTGATGTCCAGCAATATCAAATCCACGTCTTCTTTTTCTGCAACAGCAACCCCATCCAAACCGGTCATGGCTTGCAACAGGCGATAACCGCGCGATTCGAGAGCTCGCTTGACGAGCAGCATATTGTCCGGGTTATCTTCTATGTACAAGACATTGTTTCCCATAACTATACTCCTTGATGTTCCACCCCCAGCCGAACCGGGTGGGTGGCTGGCGGATGCTCCTGTTCTTTTGCTATTCTGGCTCTGTATGATTGGTTCGCGGAATGAATTCCGTGTTACGGGTTCGAGGCAGAGAGATAATTTTCGACCCGTGAACACAACTCGAAAATGTCGATGGGTTTGGTGATGAATTCGGTTGCGCCGGCCGTCATGGCTTCCTCCACATCCCGTTTCTGGACGTTGGCGGTAATGATGAGGATGGGCAGGCGGGCGGCATTGGGGATGGAAGTCTTGCGCAGCCTGCGCGTCACTTCATAACCATCGATGTCAGGCAGGTTGATATCCAGCAGCACCAGGTCTATCAGTTCGGTTTCGGCAATCTTCAGCCCATCCAGTCCGTTGAATGCCTGACGAAGCGTAAATCCCGCGGATTCCAGGACGCGCTTGAGGAGCATCATATTGTCGGGGTTGTCTTCGATGCACAAGATATTTCTGCCCATCTCAGGCTCCTTTTTCGCCGTTCTTTTCTTCTTCGATGGTCTGAACGACCTGTTCGACGAATTTGCGCGGGGTAAGCGACCCTTTTTGGTACACGGCCTGGATATGACCGTTCAACCGCTGCCGTTCTTCGTCTGTGATGTCTTTGGCGCTGACAACAACAATCGGGATGTCGGTGGTGCGTGGGTCGAGTTTCAACTCTTCGACCAGGCCAAAGCCGTCGATGCCGGGCATGGTCAGGTCACTCACAATCAGGTCGGGCAGTTTCTGGCGGGCCATAGCCAGGCCTTCCCAACCGTCTTTGGCGTGGAAAACGCGGTAGGATTTACGCGCTTCGAGGATGCGGCGAATGAGCAGGGCGTCGTCGGGGTTGTCGTCAATCAGCAGGACGGTGGTGACTTTTTCGTCCAGGTTTTCGAGCGCGGCCTGCAGGCCTTCGCGCGGGGCGGGGGTCTGTCCCTCGCTCAAGTGGACATCTACCGCCCACTGGTCTCCCAGGACGTGTTTTTCGACCGGGAAGGTGTGACCGGTGCAGTTGACGACGACGGTTTCTTCGGGGCGGATGCTGTTGTTTTTGAGCAGTTTTTCCAACCCGGCAAAGGCAACCGATGTAGCTGGTTCAACCGCCATCCCTTCGCTCTTTGCCAGCGAGCGCATGGCGGCAAAGGCTTCGGCGTCTGCAACCGATTCCATCACGCCGCCGTATTTTTGGGTCAGGTTCCAGAGATGGGTATACGAGGCGCCGGGGTCGCCGGTGGAGAGAATGATGATGGATGTATCGGGGATGACCGGTTCGGCGGTGTCCTGGCCGGCCTTGAAGGCTTGCACCATCGGCGAGCAGCCTTCGGCCTGGATGATGGCGAGTTTGGGAATCCGGTCGATAAGCCCCATGCGCAGCAGTTCCTCGAAGCCCTGGTACACGCCAATCGGGCCCATGCCGCCGCTGACAGCCTGGATGTACCAGTCGGGGGAGCGCCAGCCGAGTTGTTCGACGATTTCGTAGGCGATGGTCTTCATCGACTCGCGGGCCGGGATGGAGTTGGCGCCCCGGTCGAGCAGCAGGTGACGGCGCTGGGCAAACTGGGCGGCGATTTGTTTGGTCTGGTCGTAGTTGCCGCTGACGCGAATCACTTCGGCCCCAAACAGGGCGGCCTCGCGCAGTTTTTCTTGCGGGACGAGGCTGGTCATGAAGACCCATAGTTTGATTCCGGCCCGGGCGCAGGCGGCGGCATAGGCAACCGCCGCGTTGCCGGTGGAGGCGATGACAGCCTCTTTGATGCCGCTTTCAATCATGGCAGCCACCGCCCCGGCAGCCTGGCGGTCTTTGAAGGAGCTGGTCGGGCCGTAGCGTTCATCCTTGATGTAGACGTTGGAATGGCCGAGGGCGGGCGCGTAGCGCTGCGACAGCCAGAGCGGGGTTCCGCCAGCGGGATACAAATCCAGCCCGGTGGGGTTTTCGAGCGGCAGGATGTCCTGGTAGCGCCACATGTTGAAGGGCCGTCCAGGCAGTCCGCGCAGAATCTCCCGTTTGAATGCGGTGTAATCGTAGCGCGTTTCGAGCCATTGCGAGCCGCACCGGTTGCAAACCGTTGGTGTAAAGGGTTGGTAGGGTTGGTGGCTGCCGCAGGCAGTGCACTCCAGGAAGGTGGGCATGGACATGGTTATTTCGCCGTTTTCTCGATGGGTTCGGTGATTTTTGCTTCGATGGGCAACTCAATGTAGAAGGTCGCCCCCTGCCCGGGAATACCGGCGCTTTCAGCCCATAACCGCCCGCCGTGCATTTCGACCAGGCGGCGGCTGATGGGCAGCCCCAACCCGGTGCCGCCTGCCTTGCGCGTGGTGGAAGTATCGACCTGGGAGAATTCCTGGAAGATTTTTTCCAAATGGCCGGCGGGAATGCCGATGCCACTGTCTTTGACGGTGATTAAGATTTTATCACTGTCGAGCGCGCGGGCGCGCAGGGAAACCTGCCCGGCTTCGGTGAATTTGATGGAATTGTTGACCAGGTTAATCATGACCTGGTTGAGGCGGGTGCTGTCAGCGATGATTTCCAGCTCTTTTTCGGAATCCGGGTCGATGTACAGGGCCAGGTTTTTGGTATTTGCCAGGGTGGAGGTGATGCTGATGGCGCTTTCGAGCATGTCGTGGACTTTGAACTTCTCCGGGTGCAGGTTCATGCGTCCCGATTCAATCTTGGCCATATCAAGCACGTCGTTAATCAGGTGCAGCAGGTGCTGGCCGTTTTTCTGAATCAGGCGCAGGTCATTTTCCATGTACTCGGTCAGCGGGCCATCGATTCCTTCGAGCATGACATCGGAGAAGCCGAGGATGGAGTTGAGCGGGGTGCGCAATTCGTGGCTCATATTTGCCAGGAAGGAGGATTTCAGGCGGTCGAGTTCCTGCAATTCGGCGGCGCGCCGTTGCAATTCTTCGGTCAGGCGCAGGGCTTCGAGGTGGACGCTGGCCTGGGCGGCGATGGCGTCCATCAGGTCGGCCGCTTCGGGAGAAATATCGCTCAGCCCGGCGATGGCTAACTCCCCAATCGGCTCGCCGCGCACCATGAGTGGTTTCGACAGGCTGATATCGGCAGGCGGCTCAGACAGGGGCAGGACCTGGTTCGAGTCGTAAACAAATCCCAGGGCGGTTTCATCCCGGTTTTGCATGTAGGTCTTCCAACTGTCGCGGGCCATGCGGCGGGTGGCTTCTTCGGCTTCGGCGCGGGCGCGCGAGGCATCGGCCAGCAGGCGCAGGTTTTCGACCTGTTGCCCCAATTGCCGGGCAACGGCGGAAACCAGGGCCTTGTCATCCTCGGTCAAGGGACGGGAGGGGTCCGACTTCAGGGTGAGTTTGCCGATATGCTCATCCAGCACCGAGACGGTTTCGTGGAAGTCGGCATCGGCTGGGGATGGTTCGGCAAAGGGTTCCACGCTGCCCTGGTCATAGGCGTAGCCGATGCGCTCGCTCTGGTGAATGGCGTCCAGGAAGGATTCCCAGCTTTCGTGGGCAAAGCGGCGGGTGGCGGCCTGGGCTTCGGCGCGGGCGCGTTCGGCGGATTCGAGCAAGCGCAGGTTCTGGATTTGGAGCGAGACCTGGCGGGCGACGGCTTCGGTCAACTGGGCCTCGTCATTGCCCCACTGCCGCTCGGACAAGGGTTCGACCAGCACCGCGCCGATGGGTTTGTCGCCATCAACCAGTGGAACGCGCAAGACCGGTTTTGTTTCCAGGCTGGGGAGTGTTGGCGCAGGCAGGGATTCGATTCGTTCCCCGGCGAATGCGTAGGCAACCTGTTCTTTTTCATAAAGGATGGGCGCAGCGGGGCGTGTTTGCGCCGGTTGGGGCTGCTCCTGGAATGGCTCGATGGGATGCGAGGCGGGCACCGGGTTTTCCTGGCAGTCGGCATTGCTTTCCAGGTTTGCCAGGAATTGCGACTCCAGTTCCACTACCCGCGCGCGCAGGTTTTCCAGTTCGCGTCGCATCGCGTCCAGTTCGTATTGCGGGTTGGAGGCCAGGTGTTCAATATCTGCGAACAGCGATTGAATCCGGCTGTGGAATTTATCTTTGGACATGGTTTGCGAGTCTCCTGGCCTGTCCGGTTAATTCTTGTCTTTCATGCTCAATTGGGCAATGGTGCGGGGCGCGCCGAGGGCATGGCCCAGTTCGCGAGCAGCAATTTGCAGCACGGCCTCGACCGAGGTGGCGCTTTGGATTTTCTGGCTGATGGCGTTGAGCATGGCTTCGCGCTCGGCCTGGCGCTGGGCGCGGGCAAAAGAGCGGGCGTTTTGCAAGGCGGTTGCCACCTGGGAGGCCAGCGTCGCCTGGATGTTGATGTCTTCCTGGCTGAAGGCGTTCACCCGGTCGGCCTGCACGTCCAGCACGCCCAGGACTTCGTCACCAATCACCAGCGGGACGGCCAGTTCGGAGTATGTATCGGGCAGCAGGGGGTTGGGCAGCCAGCCCGGTTCACTGCGCACGTTGTTGATGACGACCGGGAGACGGGTGCGGGCGGCGCGGGCGACCAGCGATTGTTCCTGGTCGAGCGGGATGACCGTTGTTTCGCGGCTTCCCTCGTTTTCATCGCCTTCCTTCCAGCCGCAGGCGACAATTTCCAGGTGGCCGGCGTGTTCGTTGTAGGTAAAAATGTGCGCATGGTACAGTCCAAATTCGCGCTGGGCCATTTGCACAACCGTAGCGAGCATTTTTTGGACATCCAGTTCGCGGGAGGAAACGGTGCTGATTTGTGAAACCGCTGCCAGTTGGCGGGCGCGTTTGTTCAGTTCGACCTGCCCGCGCTGGGTTTCTTCGAGCAGGCGCAGACTCTCGATGTGTTCGCTCAACCGTTCAGAGACCGTATTAACCAGTTCGAGCGTTTCCGGGTCGGTGGTATCGAGGTCGAGAACGGTTAGTTTGCCGATGGTTTCATTGCGCACCCGGAGGGGGACGGTCAGCCCGGCTTTGGCAAGGGGCGCAGGCTCTGATTCGAGTGTTTTGACTTCTTTCAGGTCGTACAGGCAGCCGAGAGACGGGCCTGCTTTGGCGCTGAAATATTCTTCCCAACCTTCGCGGGTCAGGCGGCGGGCAGCCTGTTCTGCTTCGAAGCGGTAACGTTCGGCGCTTTCGAGCAGGCGCAGGTTTTCGATTTGCTGGGCCACCTGGCGGGCGACGATGTTGACCAGTTCGACCGTCTGCGGGGTCTGGCGCTCCTGTTCGACTTCGACGACCAGGGAACCAATCTGCTCCCCGGTGAAGACAATTGGAGCAGCCAGGGCTTCGGGTTGTTCTGTTTCAATTTCGCTTTCCAGCGGCAGGATTTGGTCCTGCTCAAAAACAAAGCCGGTTTGTTCTGGTCGGTGCAGGGCATCCATGTAATCCTGCCAGCCGGCGCGCGCCAGGCGGCGCGCTTGTTTTTCCACTTCGGCGCGG
>DAOTZM010000211.1:0-3210 GCA_034434035.1 Anaerolineales bacterium | reverse complement strand
GTGCTGCCCGGGAATTCGGTTGCGCCCAGGCCGATGGCATCCAGCGCATGGGCGTCGCTGCTGCCGACGCGCGCCAGCCCGGCGCGGTAGGACAGCACTTCGGCAAACATGCGGCTTTCGCGGTCGATTGCGGTGGCGTTGTAGGTCTCGATGCCCAGCAGGATGCGCCCTGCCTCAGGGTGACGCACGGCTTTGCGCACTGAATAGAAATTCAGGCTTTTCATGCCCATCCCGGCAGCCATTGGGTGAGGAGCGATGGCGTATCCGCCCTGTTCGCCGATGCGGAGGAGCGTCTCGATGAGCGGAAGCCCGGCGGGAACCGCCTTGTGGATGCCCAGCCCGAGCAGGTCGCCCTCGGCGGTGGTGATTTCCACGCCGGGGATGACTTCCAGCCCGAATTTGGGGGCCAGCAGCTCGGCCAGCAGCGCGCCGCGAATTTCGTCGTGGTCGGTGATGGCGATGACATCCAGCCCGGCCTGCCGGGCGCGTTTCAGAACGGCAGGGACGGTGGCCGTTCCGTCGTAACTGTAAATGGTGTGCGTATGTAAGTCAGCAAGTCCCATAGTTTTCTCCATGCTTTTATTTTGGGCAGGTCAGAGACCTGTCTTGCACAGTCTAGTCTTAAACGTTTAACGCCCCTGCAACGGGGCGTTAACGGTAAGTAAAGGTTAGGGAACGGATGGCTTCGCGGAACGGATAACCGGATAACTGCAAAACCGGAAAACTAAAAAATGGGGATGGTGAAGTAGAAGGTGGAGCCTTTTTCGGGTTCGCTCTCGACCCAGATTTTGCCGCCGTGTGCTTCGACGATGTGGCGGGCGATGGAAAGCCCCAGCCCGGTGCCGCCGCCTTTGGTGCGGGCGCGGTCGGCTTTGTAGAATCGCTCGAAGATGCGCGGCAGGTCGTCGGGGTCAATGCCTGCGCCGGTGTCGCTCACGTCGAAGCGGATGTATTTCCCGTCCATTTTGGCAAACAGCCGGATTTCGCCGCCCGGCGGGGTGAATTTGATGGCGTTGTGGACGAGGTTGACCAGCACCTGTTCGAGACGGCTGGCGTCGGCGGGGATGGCGGGCAGGTCGGGACAGCATTCGGCTTGCAAATCGAGCCCGGCGCGCTCGGCCTGGGCTTTCATGCGGTCGGCGGCGGACTGGAGCAGTTGCGAGGGGGAGGCGGGTTTGAGTTGGAGCGGGACCTGCCCCGATTCGATGCGCGAGAGTTCGAGCAGTTCCGTGGACATCTGGGTCAGGGCGTCTACTTCGGTCTGCATTCGGGCCAGGAAGCGGCGGGCGGCGGGCGGGTCGTCGAGCGCGCCGTCTTGCAGGGTTTCGGCCAGGGCTTTGAGCGAGGCCAGCGGGGTGCGCAGTTCGTGCGAGACGTTGGAGATGAAGTCGCGCCGCACGGTTTCGAGGCGGCGCAGGCGGGTCAGGTCTTGTACCATCAGGAGCGCGCCGCCGCTGTCCTGACCGGGGATGGCGGTGATTTGCAGGAATTTGCGGGTGGAGGGGAGTTCGACCGATTCGCTCTGGATTTCGCCGCTTTGCCGGGCCTTGCGCCAGGTTTCGACCAACTGGTGGTGGCGCAGGGCGGTGATGACGGAGCGGCCTGTTAGCCCTTCGCCAAACAGTTTTCTTGCGCCGGGGTTGGCCATTTGGATGGCGCCGCTGGAATCAACGATCAGCACGCCGTCGGTCATGCGGTCGAGGATGGCGGCCAGGCGGGCGCGCTCGGCTTCGAGGGCCGCGAGCCGCTGGCCGTAGGTTTCGGCCAGGTTGTGGACGGCGTTGGAGAGTGCTTCGATGTCTTTTATATCGGTGGGAAGGCTGAGGCTGGGTTTGTCGCTCTCCCCGGCGCGGCGCAAGGCGTGGGTGTAGGAATCAATCCTGCGGCGGAGCGAGAACTGTCGCCAGGACATCCATAAAAGCAGGATGATAAGAATAAAGACAATCAGGTAGGGGGTCATGGGAAAAGATGAAAGAGGAGAGATGAAAACCGGTTTCATCTTTCATTTTTCATAATTCATCCTTCGAAGCGATAGCCGCCGCCGCGCACGGTGACAATGCGGGCGGGGTTGGCCGGGTCGGCTTCGATTTTTTGGCGCAGCCAGCGGACGTGGACATCGACGGTGCGGCTGTCGCCGATGTAGTCCCAGCCCCAGACGCGCTCGAGGATGAATTCGCGCGAGAGCATTTGGCCGCGGTGTTCGGCGAAGAATAGCAGCAGGTCGTATTCCTGCGGTTTGAGGGCGATGACGGCCTCGTCGAGCAGGACTTCGCGCCGCATTCGGTTGATGGCCAGGTTGCCGAAGGTCAGGGTATCCTGGGCGGGGGCGCTGGTTTTGAGTTTGTTGAGTTCTTCGCGCACGACCTGGGTGCGGCGCAGTTGGGCTTTGACCCGCGCCAGCAGTTCGCGCATGGAGAAGGGTTTGGTGAGGTAGTCGTCCGCGCCGATTTCGAGGCCGACGACGCGGTCGATTTCGTCGTCGCGGGCAGTGAGCATGAGGATAGGGCTGGAGAAGGACTCGCGCCGCAAGATTTTGCAGACTTCGATGCCATCCATGGCGGGCAGCATGATGTCGAGGACGATTAAATCGGGTTTGAGCCGCCGGACGGTTTCGAGGGCCAGGCGGCCATCGCCGGCGGTTTCGACGTGGTAGCCTTGTTTTTCGAGGTTGTAGGCCAGGGTTTCTTGCAGGGACGGTTCGTCTTCGACGACGAGGATGGTTTCGGGCATGGGGTTTTTCCTGTTTCTGTGCCTGCAATATACCACAAGAAATTTTTTGGCAGTTAATGGATTGTTAAATGTTGACGGATACCGTTTTGGAACCGTCCATCACGTTGATTTCAGGCGGATAAAGCCCTGTTTACAGGGCGCTGCCACGCAGCCGGGGGATTGATTCCCCGGCGGGGCCGGAGGGGTGAGTAGTTACGCGGTTGCCGAAAAAAACCTGTGGCAACTTTGTCGCCGCTGCCGCCTTTGCCGCAGCCGTTGGGGCCGATTAAACCGATTCGTTCCCCGGCGTTGATGCTGAAGGAGATATCTTGAAAATCGCTTGACAAAGCCATTCCGAATCCGCATAATAGCAAACGTCCAGATTTTCTGATTCTGCTGGAATTTGTGGTTTTACGGCTTTGCCCGGTGATGAATCACCGGGCCAGGTGGCAGCGCCCTGTGAACAGGGCTAAAAAGTCCGATTTGTCGGACGCTGCGTGA
>DAOTZM010000210.1:0-3900 GCA_034434035.1 Anaerolineales bacterium | reverse complement strand
TTCTGACGGACTTTGTGGTTTCTGAAATCTGCGATGAAAAAAGGTTCACGCAAAGCCGCAAAGACGCAAAAAAGGTCGAAAACCTGGCGTTCTTGGCGGCTCGCGCGCCCGCAAGGGGATTGCGAGGGAACATCGAAGCAGCCACAAAGAACAGCAGAATCAGCAAAATTTCAACAGGGCTTTGCGCAGGTTTGCGGAAATTGGAGAATGAATATCATCGGGAGAAGGCAACCATCACGCCATAAACGATGGAAGTGAGCAGGCTGAAAACGCAAATTGCAATCCCCACCTGGGCCATGCGGCGGCTGTCGGCGCGCATACCCCAAATGCCCAGGCCAATCCCGGCCAGGCTGAGCGAGCCGCCACACACGGGAATCTGCCCCAGGCACAGGCTGATGACGCCCAGCGCGACTGACGCCATCGCCAGGTAGCGGTTGGTCTTTTCTTCGGGGTCGAGGCTGCTGTAATCGGGCTCGATGGACATGGAGGCTCCGCAACAGTCGAAAGTATAGCAGGTCATGCGATGGTTTTCAATGTGAATTGGGGGCATTCCCTTACCATCCTGTAATTGACAATCGTCAAATTGGTTGTATGATTAAACCAGACAAGGATTGACTGTGCTATTTGGGAGCAGGGATGCCACTTAAAATTCTAACAATTGAAGACGACCCTTCGATTACGACGTTTCTCAATGTCCTGTTGACAATTTACGAGATGCAAGTCATGAGCGCCAATGAAGGCGAGGTTGGCATCGAGATGGTGCGAACAGAATCGCCTGACCTGGTCCTGCTCGACCTGATGCTGCCGGTCATGGATGGGTGGAAAGTTTGCCGGGAGATTCGCGCGTTCAGCCAGGTACCGATTATCGTTGTTTCGGCAGTGACAAACAAGGAAAAAATTGCCGATGCGCTGGCCGCCGGGGCCAATGCCTATCTCGAAAAGCCGATTTCCATCGAAGAATTGGTCTTCAAAATCAAAGAGTTCGTGACTGAAAAAAATTGAACGAACAGAGTGCCTGCGGTTTCCAAAAGGCCAGTGGATGAAGAATCCCTGGCCTTTTTATTTGGGTTTGGAACATACTCTTTTATTTTCAGGCCCAATCCCAGCGCAACACACGGCGGCACACATAGTATAATGCGAGCCGAGGAACATGTATGCCAACAATTTATCCCTTTACTGCAATCGTCGGGCAGGTGCGCATGAAACGCGCCCTGATTCTCAACGCCGTAGACACCCGCGTCGGCGGCGTGTTGATTCGCGGCGAGCGCGGCACGGCCAAATCGACCGCGGCGCGCGCGCTGGCTGCCTTGCTGCCCAAGGTCCGGGCGGTCAAAGAGTGCCGCTTCGGCTGCGACCCCGACAGCCCCACCACCTGGTGTACGGAGTGCAAGGAACGCGCCATTGCCACCCAGGAATTGCCCTTCGAGGTGCGCCCGATTCCCTTCGTCAACCTGCCGGTTTCGGCCACCGAAGACCGGGTGGTTGGCACGCTCGACATCGAGCAGGCCATCCAGAAGGGTGAACGGCGCTTCGAGCCAGGTGTGCTTGCTTCGGCCAATCGCGGCTTGCTCTACATCGATGAAGTCAACCTGCTGGATGACCATGTGGTTGACCTGCTGCTCGATTCGGCGGCGATGGGCATGAACATTGTCGAACGCGAGGGGATTTCCTTCTCGCACCCGGCGCGCTTCATCCTGGTCGGCACGATGAACCCCGAAGAAGGCGACCTGCGCCCGCAACTGCTCGACCGCTTCGCTTTCTCAGTCGATATTACCGGCATCCGCGACGCCCGTGAGCGCGTCCAGATTATGGAAAACAATATCGCCTTTGAGGCTAACCCAGTCGAATTCCGCAAGCAGTTCCTGGAAAAAGAAGAAGACCTTTCGCGCAAAATCGAACTGGCGCGCAAACTGGTCGGCGAGGTCAAATATTCCAAACGCGACCTGCTCTCCATCGCCGCGTTGACCGCATCCTTGAACGTGGACGGCCACCGCGCCGACCTGGTCATCCTGAAAGCGGCCCGCGCCCAGGCCGCTTTCGAGGGCCGCGCCTCCATCACCGACCACGACATTGCCCTGGCCGCCGAACTGGCCCTGCCGCACCGCATCAAGCGCGGGCCGTTCTACCAGTCCGAAGTAACCGCCGACCAACTCCAGGAACGAATCGAAAACCTGGTGGGCCAGTCGTTGGAGGGCGAGGAGAGCGAAGAGTCCTCCGAGAAATCGGATTCGCAGGAAAAAAAAAGTCGGTCCTAGACGATGAAGGGATAGAAGACGACACCCAACCCGGAACCACCGAACCCGCCCGGCAGGACGTGTTCGCCTCCCATAACGCCAACTGGTGGGAAGGCGGGCAAAAGATCAAGCCGGGCGAAACGTTTGCCCCGCGCAAACTTGATACCCCGCTCGATAAATTGACCCGTCAAAAAGCCGGCCGCCGCTCCGAGACCGTCACCGAACGGCGGCGCGGACGCTATATCAAAGCCCGCCCGGCCAACGGCAGCACCGATATCGCCTTCGACGCCACCATCCGCGCGGCGGCTCCCTTCCAGAATCGCCGCGACGAGAAGCGCAAACGCCTGGCTTTCGCCATCGAAAAAGGCGATTTACAGAAGAAAGTCCGCGTCAAGCGCAGCGCCAACCTGGTGCTATTCCTGGTCGATGCTTCGTGGAGCATGGCCGTCGCCGAGCGCATGAACGCCACCAAAGGGGCAATTCTCTCGCTCTTGACGGACGCCTACCAGCGGCGCGACCGGGTCGGGCTGATTGTATTCCAAAAAGACCGCGCCACGCTCGTGCTGCCGCCCACCAACAGCGTGCAACTGGCCCAACGGGCGCTGATAGATATTCCAGTGGGGGGCAAAACCCCGCTCTCGGCAGGGCTGCTGATGGCGGCAGATATCCTCAAGCGCGAATCGGTCATCCATCCCGATGTCGAACCGCTCCTGATTGTGCTGACCGACGGGGCGGGTAACGTCTCGGTTGGGTCGCTGCCGCCGCAGGAAGAATCCTATCATTTCGCCGAATTGATTGCCTCGGAGCATGTCAAAAGCGTGGTCATCAACATGGAACACGCCGCCTTCGACCAGGGCCTGGCCCAGCAATTGGCCGACCACCTGAAAGCGCCCTGCTATTCACTCGCCGATATGAAGGCTGAACACCTGTATCACACCGTCCAGCAGGAAATGGCAAGGAAGTGAATTATCGGAAGCTGAACTCTTCATAGTAGATTTTTTCTGATTCTGCTGGAATTTGTGGTTTTACGGCTTTGTCCGGTGATGAATCACCGGGCCAGGTGGCAGCGCCCTGTGAACAGGGCTAAAAAGTCCGATTTATCGGACGCTGCGTGAGTCCAGGCAGGAAATAGCAAACCACAAATTCCGTTAGAACAAGTAATTTGCTGATTCTGCTGTTCTTTGTGGCTGCTTTGATGTTCCCTCGCAATACCCTTTGCGGGCGCGCGAGCCGCCAAGAACGCCTGGTTTTCGACCTTTTTTGCGTCTTTGCGGCTTTGCGTGAACCTTTTTTCATCGCAGATTTCAGAAACCACAAAGTCCGTCAGAACCAGAAATTTTACTGATTGACCAGCCAATTGGCACCCTGGGACGCAACATTCTCAACGCGGTTGCGCTCCCGCTGGATGGGCCAAACACTCAATGGAACGAACAAAAACGCTAAAAACCAAAACGCCCCGCGGATTTGTGACCCGCAGGGCGTTTTCTTGCCCCGTATCGAGAGTATGCTTCGTGCTATAATTTTCACAGTCACTCACCACAGGAGTAAAGGATGAAATTCGTTTGGGACCGGCGCAAAAATCAGGTGAATATCGAAAAACATGGCCTCGATTTTGCCGACGCCGTCCGCGTTTTTGAAAATCCCTTGCTCGTCAATCTCGATGACC
>DAOTZM010000209.1:0-7713 GCA_034434035.1 Anaerolineales bacterium | reverse complement strand
CTCGGCGCCGGCTCCATCCGCGATGTCGAATTCGTCGTCCAATACCTGCAACTGGCCTATGTCAGCCAGTATCCGCAAATTCGCACCCGCGCCACGCTCAAAGCCCTGCCGCGCCTGCGCGCCGCCGGGCTGCTTTCCTCCACCGACGCCCGCATTCTCTCCGACGGCTATATCTTCCTGCGCACCATCGAACACTACCTGCAAATGATGGACTACCGGCAGACCTATACCCTGCCCTCCGAACCGCGCGCCATCACCCTGCTTGCCCGCCGCCTCGGCTTTCCCGATGGCGAGACTTTCCTGGCCCGCTGCCAGGAACACTGCCGCGCCATTCGCGCCGTCTACCTGCGTCAAATAGGGAACGAACCCATGACCGACGAACCTTCCCCGCTCGTCCGGCAGCACATCTCGCGCATGGACGCCTCCTATAGCGAGATATTTTCGCCCGCCGAAATCCAGCACCATGCCGCGCTCGCCCAAAAATTGAACGAAAACGTCCCGGCGCTGGTCGAAGCCGTGGCGCGCGACGAATCCACCTGGCGCGTCACGATTGTCGGCTACGACTTCCCCGGCGAACTGTCCGTCATCTGCGGATTGTTCTTCGTGCATGGTTTTAATATCCTGGATGGGGATGTTTTTACCTACGAACCGGATGACCCCGCGCCCCAGCCTTCGCCTTCCTCGAGCGGATTGCGGCCAGACCGCCCCCCGCTGAAAAACGCGGGACAAGGCCTGTCTCGCCGTTCCCTTCGCCTGCGCTCAGGGCAAGCCCGGGCAGATTCCCCGCCCCAGCCTTCCCGCCCCAAAATCGTGGACGTGTTTACCGTCAAATCGGTCTTCCTGGAGCCGCACAGCCCCGAAATCTGGGACCGCTATACCCTCGAACTGCATGACCTGCTCGCCAAATTGCGCGCCGGACAGCGCCGCGAAGCGCGCGGCGCGCTTGCCAAACGGGTGGGAGCGGCCTTCGAAGCCGTTCCGGGCAAATCCTCCCCGCTCCTGCCCATCGACATCGAAATTGACAACGCCGCCTCCGAGCGTTACAGCGTCCTGCGCATTGACGCGCCCGATACGGTCGGATTCCTGTACGAATTCACCAACGCCCTGGCTTTTACCCGCACCAACATCGCCCGCATGGTCGTCCGCACGGTTGGGGCGCGCGCCCAGGATGTCCTCTACGTCACCGATTCGGAGGGCCGCAAAATCGAATCGCCCCAAAACCAGCGTGAACTGCGCGCTGCCATTGTGCTTATCAAACACTTTACCCATCTCCTGCCGCATTCTCCCAACCCCGAAGCGGCCCTGTTGCATTTCCGCGAATTCATCTACCAACTTTTCCAGCGCCCCAACTGGCCCGACGAAATCGCCTCGCTCGAACGCTCGGATGTCCTGAAAGCCCTGGCGCGCGTCCTGGGCGTGAGCGATTTCCTGTGGGACGATTTCCTGCGTATGCAATATGCCAACCTGTTCCCGGTTGTGCGTGATGTCGAGTCGCTGGCCTCCGCCAAACCGCGCGCCGACCTGGATTCGGAACTGGCCCTGGCAATCGAAACCTGCTCCCTGGGCGAGAGCGAATACCCCAACTGGCGCGAAGCCCTCAACGCCTTCAAAGACCGCGAACTGTTCCGCATCGACATGCGCCACATCCTCAGCCTGACCGCCGAATTTTGGGATTTTGCCGCCGAACTGACCGACCTGGCCGAAGTGGTCATCACCGCCGCGCTGGAACGCTGCCAGGCTGAGTTGAATGCCAGGTACGGCGCGCCCCTGCTCGAAGATGGTTCTGCCTGTCCCTTATCCGTTGCCGCCCTCGGCAAATGCGGCGGGCGCGAGTTGGGTTTCGCCTCCGATATCGAATTGATGTTCGTGTATGCCGGAAAGGGTCAGACTTCTGGCGTTGAAGTAACCGACACTGGCGATTACTACGAAAAACTGGCGCAGTCGGTCGTCTCCACTGTTCACGCCCGCCAGGAGGGGATTTTCCAAATCGATTTGCAGTTGCGCCCCTATGGAAAAGCCGGCAGCCTGGCCGTTTCGCTCGAATCCTTCCGCCGCTACTACGCCCCCGGCGGCCCGGCCTGGGCCTACGAACGCCAGGCGCTCGTCAAACTGCGCCCCATTGCTGGCGACCCGGCCCTCGGCGCGGAACTCTGCCGCCTGCGCGATGACTATACTTACGGAGGCGGCCCCTTCGATGTGACCGCCATGCGCGCCATGCGCGAGCGCCAGGTGCGTCACCTCGTCACCGGCGGCACCTTCAATGCCAAATTCAGCCCCGGCGGGCTGGTAGATGTGGAATACCTGATTCAGGGCTTGCAAATCAATCATGGCGCGTCCAACCCCGCCCTGCGCGTCACCAACATCCGCGAAGCCATGACCCTGCTCCACCAGGCCGGGATTCTCACCGAGGCCGATTACACCAGCCTGCGCAAAGCCCACACCTTCCTGCGCTGGCTCATCGATTCGCTGCGCGTGGTGCGCGGACATGCCAGGGATGTCACCGTCCCGCCCTACGAAAGCGAGGAATTCGCCTTCCTGGCCCGCCGCCTGCGCTACGGCGACGACGCCGCCCGCCTGCGCGATGACCTGCTGCGCTACCAGACCGAGGCGCAGGAGATAAATCAAAGGTTATTGGGATAGGATGTACGCGGATTTTTCTTAAAAAATCCGTGAGATTCCGCGTAATCTGTGAAGTCCGTGTATCAAAAGGTTTCAACCAAAAGGGGTGGATTCCCCCCGCTCGAAAATCTCGTGATAGCCCTTATCCAACTCGTCGTCGCTCAGGTGCGCGTAGCGCTGGGTGACGGCGATGTTGGCGTGGCGGGCCAGTTCCTGGGCCAGTTTCAGGCTGCCCGAAGCGCGCAACACGGTGGTGACGAAGTAGTGCCGGAACGAGTGCGGCGTGATTTTTCCGACCGAATCCTCCCCAATCGCCTCGCGCACCCGCTCCTCGACGATATTCCTGCCGGTGGCGGTCGTCACCGGCTTGACCTTTTTCCCGGCGCCTTTATCGTGCCGGGCAAAGAGCGGCAGCGAACCGAGCGGACGACCCGAACCGCCATCCAGCCGGGCGCGGGCGTTGAGATACTCCTTGAGCGCGTTCAAGGCCCGGGTCGAGAAGCGAATCACGGCCTGTTTATCGCCCTTGCCGATGATGACCGCCCGGCCCTCGTTCCAGTCGATGTCGCCGCGCCGCAGCCCGCAGGCCTCGTGGACGCGCAGACCGGTATCGGCCAGGGTCACAAGAAAAGCCCGGTCGCGCAACAAGCGCAATCGTTCCGCCTCCCCCTCTCCCTTTGGGAGAGGGCCGGGGTGAGGGTCTTCATCCGGCAGAGGGCCGGGGCGAGGGTCTTCATCCGGCAGAGGGCCGGGGTGAGGGTCTTCATCCGGCAGAGGGGCAGGGGGGATGGAAACAGACTCCAGCACCTGCTCGATCGCCTCGCGCGGGAACTGCGGCAGGCGCTGGCCGGTCTTGCGGGCCCGCATTTTGATTAGCTGTTCGATGCGCGGCAGGGTGGGGGAGGCCAGCCGCTCGGCGGACAAGAACTTGTAGAAGCCCATCGCGGCTTGCAGGTAGAGCTGCTCGGTGGCCGGGGCGTGACCCTTGAGCCAGGCCGCAAACCAGCCGACCGCGTCCTCGGGCAGTTCGCTCACCGGCGTCGCGGCGGCGTCAATTTTGTTATCGGCCAGCAGGGCCGCAAAGGCCCGCATGGCGCAGCCGTAGGTCTCGTAGGTGTTCCTGCTGCGCGCCATCTCCACCATTTCGAGGTATCTTTGGATGGCGATCTGAATGGTGATGGTCTCGTTCATCGTTCCTCCTATACAGTGTACCGAGGGTCGAGTAGTCCCGAACGTTTTTTGTGAGGGACGTATTGAGACCCGGAACCTGCCTTGCTTTAATTTGTCAGACAATTGCGCATAGCATATCGTTTTTGAACGCGCATTTGGTTTCGCGCAATCCCGTGACTCTGACCGGGCGCGGCGCAAGAACCGCAAAACAGGAGAGCCGTCCGCCGATGGCAGCGTGCAGCAACGTAGGACAACGGTTCGGAGCGGTCAGTGTCATTTCGGGTCGCTCGCGCCGACCGTGAGCCGGAGGAGGTGGCAGCGGCGAGGGCCGGGCAGCCGCTGGTTGGGCAGCGAAGCGTATCGAGACCCGGCGTACTACAACGAAATAATTTTCCGCGCCCGCTCTCCGCAGGCCATCTCCACGCTCTTGCAAGCCGCCCCTGACGCGCTTTTTGCGCTCCAAACGTTCCTGAACGGCGTGTAAGCGTCTGTTGGGGCCGATTCGCTTATGTTTTCATTAATTATACTTAAGTGAAACATAAATCCATTATACCCAAAACCCGCCCAAAAGCAACCCCCTCTTTCAGTAATCAGTAACCAGTGAACAGTAACCAGTGAACAGTAACCAGTGAACAGTAATCAGTGAACAGTAATCAGTGAACAGTAATCCGTCCGCCAGCCGGACGATGGTTTTGGCTGAATCACTGGACACTGATGACTGATCACTTCCCCCGCCCTATTGCTGGCTTTGTTTCATATTTCGCAAGGTTTCACGCATATAAACCGTCACGGGGTGATTGGGGTCGATTTTTTCACCCAGTTCCACGGCCGCTGATACGAACTTTACGCCTTCGTCCAAATGTCCGTTTTCGGCGTACCGTGTGCCAACAAAAAACAAGATGTTTGCCTGACCGCTGATTTGACCAATTTCTCCGTAAATGTTCAGGGCGTTTTGTAAAGTTTGTAAACCTTCCTGCGCCTGACCAGAAACTATTTGTAATTTGCCCAGGGAAGCATACACGCTGGCTTCGCCCAATCGGTCGCCAATTTCGCGGAACAGGCCGAGCGCCTTCTGGTAACTCTCCAGCGCGGCGTCACGTTCATCACGGAATTGCTGCACATCGCCGATGGCTTTCCGCGCGCTGGCTTCGCCCAATCGGTCGCCGATTTCGCGGAACAGGCCGAGCGCTTGTTCGAAATGCTCAACCGCCAGGAACCATTCGGCGCGGTAATAGTGCCGGCGCCCGGCGCGGAACAGGATTTCAGCGCGCATGGCGGTTGGCAGGTTCAATTCGTCGCGCAATCCCAATTCGCTCAACAAAGCCCAGGGGTGATGGTCGAAGCGAAAGCCAGCCTGCGCTTCCCAATCCTGCCAGGTCTTGAAGGCTGCTTCCGGCTCGACCAGGAACTGGTGATAGAGCGCCTCCAACGGCAGGTCATGCTCTGCAAAGAAGGTCATCGCCCGGCGCTGGAAAGCGGCAAAGCGGGTTTCCTGTTCGCGGCGCAATTCTTCAATCTGCACGCGCCGCACCAGGTCATGCCCGGCTTTGCGCCCCTCCACGAGTTTGGATGGAACTACAAAGGCATACTGCGTTAAGCGTCGGTATTGTTCTTCGTGAATGGGTTCTGCAAGCACCGCGTTCAGGACTTCAAACGAAAACCAGCGCAGGACCATCATCCAGCGCGCCGCCAGGCGCAGTTGCGGTTCCAGCCGGTTGATAATAAAATTTTGCAGCCAACTCACCGCTTGCTCGCGGCTGGTCACTTTGGGCACTTCAGCGGCCAGAATGCCGCCCGGCGCTTCATGCCAGGCGTCGGCGGCCATGCGCGTCAACAAGGGATGTCCCTGCGCCAGCCGAAAAACAGCTGCATGAAACGCTGAATCCTGAATGCCCAGCGCCGCAAGCAGAGCGCTGCTATCTGCCTGGGATAAATCTGGCAAGGTGCTGCCCTCGAGTCCGCGCCGTAAGGCTTCTATGTGTTCTGTATGACGTACTGGTTCGCGGCTGGCGACTATTACCAGCAAGGGCAGCACCTGTCGCGCGCGCTCCAAAGTACTCCACAAGCGACGGATTTCGTCCAGCGATACGTTATCCTGATAAATGTCATAATTGTCAAGCAAAAAAACGGTTCTTTCTTGAATGTTTGCGCTTCGCAGGCAGGCCAGCCAGTGTTCGATCACCACCGCTTCGGCCTGTCCCTGTAAAGCGCGCACCGCTTCGGCCACGTTGGCGCTCATGCTTTGCTGCGCCTCGGGCGAATTCTCAACGTTTTGGTACTGGCGAATGTGCAGGATACGCTGGTTCAGGTCTTCGAGGACCTTATCACGCGCAGATTGAAAAGTTTCCAAACGCTCATTCCCCATCTTCATGGACGAGGCTTCGAGTAACCGTGACAAAAATCCGCTTAAGTTGGAGAAAAAATCCCCAATCGGGACGGCAGAATAGCGCGCGCCGCGCGCCCGGCAGCGATTGACCTCCAGCCAATCGAGCAGGGTGCTTTTTCCCTGCCCGGCCACGCCATTGAAGGCCAGAATCCAAACATTTTCATCGGCCCAAACCCGGTCGAATAAAGCGATTGCATTTTCACGGTCTTGAAAATAATCCAGGTCGCGCAGAGTCATGATTTACTCCATCGTTTGCTTGCTGCGAGGTGAGTTTTTACTTTTTTGGGTCATTCGTCCGCCTTTGCCGCGCATAGTTTGTTGGGCGTCCGGCGAATCAATCGCTTCCTGGCTGCGCTGCACGGCGTCAGTCGAGGCTGAAGGCGAATCTTTTTTGAATAAATCCCTCCACCCCTTCACGTTCGCCCCCGCGCCCAGCAGGAAAGCGATCATTTGCCCAATCACGGTCAAGATACCGCCCTCTTTGGGTGGCTCAAGCAGTGTATAAACTGTCGCCACAACCAAAACCAGTCCAAAAACAATGATGAGAATCGTGATCACTTTACTCCGTAACATATTTCCTCCTGTCTCCTGCCGCCTGCATCAATCGTTGTCCCTGCCATGCCAGTTTCTCCCTTTCCCAATCGAATACCCCTCTACTTTAGCCAAAACCGCCCAAAAAAGCAAGTGTTATTGCGCGCCTGTCATTTCGAGCCGTGTCATTTCGAGCCGTGTCATTTCGAGCGGCAGCCTGTCATTTCGAGCGATAGCCTGTCATTTCGAGCGATAGCGAGAAATCTTTGCCGCAAGGCGGCTCCTTCGAATATGACAGGTTAATGTCATTCCGAATCGATATGCTGCTTGTCGTTTCGACCGGCGGGAGAAACCTTGTCTACATTCCATTCCAGGCTCAAATCCTTCCATTCAGGATTCATGGTCATTACCAGGTTATTTTTCTTCTCCCGCCGCCATTTTTTGATTTCTTTTTCTCGGGCAATTGCGGCATGAACATCGGTTCCATGCTCGTAATACACCAATTTGTTCACGTTGTACTTTTTGGTAAAACCATCCACCAGCTTGTTTTTGTGTTCATATAACCTGCGCTCAAGATTGTTGGTCATGCCAATATACATGACTTTATCGTTCCAATTGGTGAGAATGTAAACGTAGAAATGATAGTCGCGCATAAGATTTCTCCTCGCTATCGCTCGTCGAAATGACAGGCATAGGCGGCTGGCGGTTTTTACTGTCATTCAATCTGCCGATTATTCATCTTGTCATTCCAAGCCGCCGACAGGCGGCGACATCGCGCCCGTAGGGTAGAAATCTTCACTGCGGCCAAAAGATTTCTCATCACTGGCGCTCGTCGAAATGACAGGAAGCGGGGCTGGTCGAAAGGACAAGGCCCATTATTTCAACAAAAATTCCTGATTCTGCTGGAATTTGTGGTTTTACGGCTTTGCCCGGTGATGAATCACCGGGCCAGGTGGCAGCGCCCTGTGAACAGGGCTAAAAAGTCCGATTGATCGGACGCTGCGTGA
>DAOTZM010000208.1:0-2151 GCA_034434035.1 Anaerolineales bacterium | reverse complement strand
CGAAATGGAATACCTGGCCGAAAACGAAGTCTTCCCCTACCTGCGGGCGCGTTACCACCTGACCGGCTTAATCAAAGCCCGCATCCTGCACACCGCCGGGATGGGCGAAAGCGTTATCGATGAACAAATCGGCGAATTCGAGACGCTCGCCAACCCCACCGTCGGCCTGGCGGCGCACTACGGCGTGGTCGATGTCCGCATTACCGCCAAAGCCGCCAGCGAAGCCGAAGCCGACGCGCTCATCACCCAGGTCGAAACGGCCATCCGCGAAAAACTGGGAGACGCCATCTACGGCGCGGACGGCGAGACGCTCGAAGCGGTTGTCCTGGCGGCGCTTGCTTCACATGGCTACACGCTCACCGTAGTCGAAATCGGCACGGGCGGCGAACTCTCGCGGCGGCTCTCCGGCGCGAATAACGGAACTTTCCTCGGCGGGCAAATCCTGCCCTCGCTGGGGGAAGGCCAATCGCTGGCCGAAGCGGTCGCCGCCCAGCAGCAGGCGACCGGGGCTAGCATCGCGCTCGGTTTAACGGTCACAAAGGCCACCGGCGCGTCGGAAGCGGAGTTCGTCCTCGTCACGCCCCAAATCCAATCCACCGAAAAACGCGGCTATGGCGGGCATCCCAAAAATGTCGCATCGTGGGGCGCAAATTCCGCGCTCGACTGGCTGCGCAAGCGGGTGAGTGGATGAGCGGGAAACGCCTGAACGGGCTGGCGGCAATTTTATGGGTGGGAAACCTGCTCTTGTGCCTGATGCTGGCCGGAGGCTGGTTCTGGTTTAATAACCTGCCCCAGGCCCGGGCCGAAGCGGACCCGGCACAAGCCTTTGTACCGTTAAAAAACCCGACCCGCACCCCCAAGCCAACCGTCACCCCCTGGCCGGCTCCTACGCGAAGGGCCACCATCACCCCCTGGCCGACCCCCTCGCCCGCGCCAAGCCTGACCCCCTGGGTGGTGCGCCCCGCGAACGTGCGCGAGATTGGCAAATCGGTGGAAGGCCGCTCGCTGGAAGTGCACCGTTTTGGCAACGGGCCGTCGGTCAAATTGATTGTGGCCGGCATTCACGGCGGCTACGAGCATAACACCATCGCGCTGGCGCATGAACTGATTGCCTACCTCGGCGACCACCCGGAGCGCATCCCGGCAGATACGACCCTTTACATCCTGCCCAACCTAAACCCAGATGGCTACGCCCGCAAACTCGGCGTGGACGGGCGCGCCAACGCCAACAATGTGGACTTGAACCGCAACTGGCCCTACAACTGGCAAGCCGACTGGAAACGCGACGGCTGCTGGATTTGGCGGCCCATCACCGGCGGCAAGTATGCCGGGTCGGAGCCGGAGGTGCAGGCGTTAATTGGGTTCATCGACCAGGTCAAACCGGCGGCGCTCATCAGTTATCACAGCGCGGCGCTCGGCATTTTTGCCGGGGGGCGGCCCGATTTCCCGCCCTCCATCCGCCTGGCCCAGGCGGTTTCCGAAGTGACCACCTACCCCTGGCCGCCCATCGATACCGGCTGCGACTACACCGGCAACCTGACCGACTGGGCCGCCAACACGCGCAGCATCCCCTCGATTGACATCGAACTGACCAACCACCGCGATACGGAATTCGAGATGAATTTAAGGGTATTGCAGGTCTTCCTGGGCTGGAAACCATAGCGCAGCCGCTTTGCGGGCCGCAGCCAAAGGCTGCTGTGATTTGCACGAATAGCGCAAATCCTGCGCCATCATACGATAGCGCAGCCGCTTCGCGGGCCGCAGCCAAACAGCAATTCCAAATCTAATGGACAAGCCGAATAAACTCCGCACAACGTTTTTCGCTCATTTTTCAAAGTCTTGGTTTGGACGCGGACGAGCGCGGATGAACGCGGATGTTTTTTGGCAGTTTGGCACGAAATTTTGCGTAAACGGCATTCAAATTTGCGCAGACCGCAGATTCAAGGTTTTTTCCGCGTATGCAGCGTTAATCCGCGTCCCAATTCGCTTGCTTTGGTTTCAGATTTGGAATTGCTGGAGTTTTTCGGTTGTTTTATTTTTGGTTACATTTTGTTACATGACATTGATCATGTTACATGAAACGAAAAATACCGTATAATCAGGTCACTATATTTTCATGAAACGGAGGCTGAAATGGCAAGCGTAACTTAT
>DAOTZM010000207.1:0-5819 GCA_034434035.1 Anaerolineales bacterium | reverse complement strand
CCGATAATCAGCGGCTCGAACATCCACAGGAAGACCCAATCTTGCCAGCGCCCGGTGATGGCGGAGTAGCCCAGCAGCGCGGCATTGGCGAAGACGATGATGCCGGGCGTCAGCAGCCAGGGGGTCTGCGTCCCCCAGCCGATGAAGGCCAGCAGGGCCGAGACCAGGAAAATCTCGAAGGCCCAGCCATATTCGAAGACGCTGTGTCCGCTGGCGGCGCCCAAAATGGCGGCGAACAGGTTGACGGCGGTGAAGATTATCAGGCTGACGAAGACTGCCGAGACCGCGCTGAGCGGGCGCGCGAAGCGTTCCACAGAGGGCAGGAATCTCTCGATAACGGGAGGCAGGCCGAAGGGAGCCTGCTCCGCCCGCCCCTCGGGAGCAGGGAAGGGCATTTCGATGGCGGTATCTTCCTCGGTCAGGCGCTGTCCTAAAATCTGCTGGCGGGCTTTTCCCGAAAAAACAGCGTTCGGCGAGATGCCGCCCGGCGGTGGGACGACGCGCCGCCCGCCCTGGGGCAGTTCGCCTTCGAGGACTTTTTCGATGGCGGCCAGCATATCCCCGGCGTCCTGGAAGCGGTCGGCGGGTTCCTTGGCGAGGGCTTTGAGGACGATATGTTCCAGGGCGGCGGGCAGGCTGGGGTCCACCTGGCTGGGGAGCGGCAGCGGGTCGTTGAGGTGTTTGAGCAGGATGGCGAGCGGCGTGTCGGCGTCGAAGGGGGTGTAGCCGGTCAGCATTTCGTAGAAGACGATGCCGAGCGAGTAGATGTCGGAGCGGGCGTCGCACGCGCCTTTGAGTCCCTGCTCGGGGGCCATGTAGTTGAGGGTGCCCATCAGCGCGCCGGAAACGGTGTATTGCGTTACGCCGACGATTTGGGCGATTCCGAAATCGGTGAGAACGGCCTGCCCGCGTTTGGTGAGCATGATGTTGGCAGGTTTGATGTCGCGGTGGATGACGCCTTCGCTGTGGGCGTAGTAGAGGCCGCCCAGCGCGTCTTTCAGGATGCGCAGGATTTCGGGCAGCGGCATACGCTCGCCCTTGACGCGGTATTGGTTCAGGCGGGCGCGCAAGGTGTCGCCTTCGAGCAGTTCCATGACCATGTAGTAGATGTCGTCCTGGACATCGAAGTCGAAGACCTGCACAATGGCGGGATGCCGCAGCCCGGAGACGGCGCGCGCCTCGCGCCGGAAGCGGCCCAGGAATTCGTCCTGTTCTACCAGGTCGGAACGCAACACTTTGACGGCCACGTAGCGGTCAAGCTGCGGGTGGCAGGCGCGATAGACCTGCGCCATGCCGCCGCGCCCGAGGGCTTCGAGGACGCGATATTTGCCGAGTGTCTGACCTTCCAAAGTGTTTGCCATTGCGAGTTGCTCCGTGATTCCTGCGCTTATCTTACGGCCAGGCGGGTTTTCCTGCCTATCCGTCCGCTAACAGCGGGCTATTGGGTGGGGATGGGGTGGATATTATTTTACCGGAAATCACGCCCGCCAGAACCCGCGCCGCATGGGGCGGACTTCTTCGGTGGTGACGAAGGCTTCCGGGTCGGCATCGTGAACCAGTTTCTCGATTTTGCCGACATCCTTGCGCAGTACGCTGACCGAGAGCATACTGACCATGCCGTCTTTGCCGCGCGCCGGGATTTCGGTCACGCCAAAACCGGCCTGGCGCAGGGCATTGGCAAGCGAAACCCCCAGTCGCGGGCTGATGATTTGCAGTTGGGTATGCCCAATCGCCAGTCTTTCTTCGATAATCATGCCAATCACGTTCCCGGTTGCAAACCCGGCGGCGTAGCCGATGACATTCAGCGGGTTATCCAGGTTACCCAGCACTGAAGAGATGGCGGCCACGAAAATGACGGACTGGACGAAGCCCATGCCCCACGAAATGGCTTTGCGCCCGCGCATCACAAACAGGACGCGCAGGGTGTCGAAGGTCATATCGGCCACGCGCAGGGCGAAAATGCCAAGCGCGCCGAGCCAGGCGGCGGGGGAGAGAAAAAATTCTAGCATATTTGTTTCCTTCTCTTGAGTCGGGTTTCGATACGGACGCCACAGAACGGCGTCCTACTCGACCCTCGTGAAGTTGCATCGCGCTTTATCAGGATGGAGTTTCTCGAAAACCTGGCGCAACACACCACTATCTGACGAAAAAGGGCGCAGATGGTGTCTGCGCCCGGGGGAGTTTTACTTCTTTGGCAGGTACAGCTTCTCGACATATTCTTTGAGCATACGCCGGGTGCTAAACTGCGGGGTGATGGTGCGCATCGATTCTTTCATCCGCTGGACCCATTTGACCGGGACATCGTGGGCGTCACGATTGGTGTAGTAGAGCGGGATGATTTCCTTCTCCAGGGTGGTGTACAGGCTCTCGGCATCCGCTTCATCCTGAATGTTCACATCCAGGTCGGCGTCGGGGCCAATGGCCCAGCCGTTGTCGCCGTTGTAGGCTTCGCGCCACCAGCCATCCAACACCGAGAAGTTGAGCGCGCCGTTCAGGGCGGCCTTCATGCCCGAGGTGCCGCTGGCCTCGTTGGGGCGGCGCGGGGTGTTCATCCACACATCCACGCCCTGGACGAGGTAGCGCGCCAGGTTCATGTCGTAATCTTCCAGGAAGACGATGCGCCCGCCGTTTTCGGCCTTCTTGACCCGGCGATAGACTTCCTGAATCAACTGCTTGCCGGGTTCGTCCGCCGGGTGGGCCTTGCCCGCGAACAGGATTTGCGCCGGGCGGTTGGGCTGGTTGATGATGTCGAGCAGGCGGTCGAACTCGCTCAGGGCCAGGCTGGCGCGTTTGTAGGTGGCGAAGCGGCGCGCGAAGCCGATGGTTAGCACATACGGGTCGAGCATCACGCCGCTGGCGATAACCTGTACCGGGTGAAATCCGCCCTGCATCCAGCGCTGGCGGGAGCGTTCTTTGAAATAGAAGACCATTTTGCGCTTGAGGTGGTTGCGCACCGCCCACAATTCCTGAGGGGGAATGGCTTCCATCTTTTCCCACATCTCGAAGTCGTCGAGGTGGTCGAGCCAATCGGGGCCGAAATATTTTTCGAGCAGGATGCGGATTCGGCGCGCCATCCAGGTGGTGGTGTGGACGCCGTTGGTCACATAAGTGATGGGAACATCGTCGACATCTTCCGCATTCCAAAGATGTTTCCACATGCGGCGGCTGACCAGTCCGTGCAGTTCTGAGACAGCGTTGCGGCCCTCGGAGTTGCGCAGGGCCAGGATGGGCATGGAGAAGGTCTCGCCCCACGATTGCTGGTGACGCGCCAGGTCTACGAACTGGTCGCGGGTCAGGCCGAGTTCGGGCCACATCGTCGCCAGGTATTTGTCAATCAGCCAGAGCGGGAATTCGTCGTTCCCGGCGGGGACGGGGGTGTGGGTGGTGAAAACGTTGTGCGTTTTGGTCAGCGCCAGGGCCTCCTCGAAGGTCTTGCCCTGTTTGACCAGTTCGCGGGCGCGTTCCAGAATCATGAACGAGGCGTGGCCTTCGTTAATATGCCAGACGGTGGGGTCGAAGCCCAGCGCGCGCAGGACGCGCACGCCGCCAATGCCCAGCAGCACTTCCTGCATGACGCGCAGGTTGATGTCGGACCAGTACAGGCGGGTGGTCAGTTGGCGCACCATCGGCGGGTTGATGTCCATGTTCGTGTCGAGCAGGTAGAGCGGGGTGCGCCCGACGCGCACTTCCCAGATGCGGGCCTGCACGGGGCCATCGGGGAAATCGACCTGGATGGTCAACTCGGCTCCATCTTCCTTTCGCACGAGCAACAGCGGCAGGCCCTGGAAGTCGAGCGGATTGTTGACGGCTTCCTGCCAGCCATCCTCGGTGACGCGCTGAGAGAAATAGCCTTCGGTGTAGAGCAGGCCGATGCCCACCAGCGGCAGGCCGATGTCAGACGATTCTTTCAGGTGGTCGCCCGAAAGCACGCCCAGGCCGCCGGAGTAGATGGGCAGAGTCTCGTGCAGGCCGAATTCCATCGAGAAATAGGCAATCTGGTCTTTGCTTTTGGGGTATTGGGAGGCGAACCAGGCATCGGGCCGCTGCATGTAAGCGTCAAATTCGGTAAAGACCTGGTCGTACATCTCCAGGTAGATGGGATTTTGGGCAGCAGCGTTCAACGCGGGGCGCTCCACCTGACGCAGGAACAGGATAGGGTTGTGCTTGACACGCTCCCACAGGTTATTATCGATGCGGTTGAACAAACGCTGGGCGGCGGGGCTCCAGGTCCACCATAAATTGTAAGAGAGTTCGCCCAGCCGGTTGATGCGCCGCGGCAAGTCGAAGTGGTTGGGGAGTTTCGATTTGTAAGTTGGCATAATCAGTCCTTTCAAAAATAGCGGGCAAATCATACCACACCGAGGTTAAAGTCAACCTTGCGGGATGGTTAATTCAGGAGGTAAATGAATCAGGGATTTTTTGTTGACGCCAGGCGATGCGGATGATAAAATACAGCCCGCTTTTCAAAGTCCTGCCTGCCCTTGCCAAAATCGCAAGGACAAGCCCCCATCGTCTAGCGGCCCAGGACGGAGCCCTCTCAAGGCTCAAACAGGGGTTCGAGTCCCCTTGGGGGCACTGTATGATGCGCATAAGGCAGTGAGAGATTGATGGATATCAATCTCTCACTGCCTTTTTATGGTACTTGCGCTTAAACTACCTTTTCGCTATCAACTCCTGGCACAGCCGCACGCCGCCCATAGCGTCTTTTGCCCAATAATCGGCGCCGACGCAGCGACAGACTTGTTCGTCAATCATGCTGCCGCCAATTATGACGGGGAAGGAAACCTGGTTTGCGGCGGCTTGTTCGCGCAGGACTGTGATGGTTTCTTTCATCATCTCGAACGAGGCGGTAATCAGGCCTGATAGACCGACGATATCGGGTTGGACTTCAATCGCTTTCCGGGCAAAATCTGCCGGGGGGACATCCACGCCCATGTCGATAACGGTGAATCCGCAGCACGAAAGCAGCATCCCCAGGATATTTTTGCCAATGTCGTGAATGTCGCCGGAGACGGTTCCAATCAACACCAGGCCCAGGGATTGGCCGTTGGCGCGTTTTTCGAGCAGCGGCTGGACCAGCTCGACCACCTCACGGAAGATTTCACCAGACATAATCAACGCCGAAACGAAATATTCGCCGTTTTCGTAGCGCTGGCCGACCACCTGCATCCCGGCGTTACAGTCATCGATGATTTGGAGCGGGTCATCCCCGGCGGCGAGGCGTTGCTGCACCAGGGCCAGCACTGCTTCCTCCTCGAGGTCGGCAATCAGGGCAGATAAGTGGTTGCGGGATTCAGGATTCTCCACAGGAATCTCCCTTTCATTCTGAAAGCAGGCCAACCTGGGTGGTGAAGCGCAGGCGGTCGGCGCGGCCAATGAACCAGCCCCAACTGACGGGGCGATTCTCGAAGTCATAGAAAAGATGCTCGAAACAGAAGGCGGCCATCGGCGAGGATACCTGGAGCAGGCGGGCTTCCTCTTCGTCGAGCAGGGTGGCTTCGATGCGGATATCCCCGTATTTGAGCAGGGAGCCGCTGCTGCCGCTGAACAACTGCTGGAGGGCGGTCACTTCCAATTCGGCCTCGACGATGGGGCGGATGGGGTCATAAACCAGGTATTCGCGGTGATAAAAGACTGGCTGGCTCTCATTCCACAACAGGCGGCGGATGTAGATGGTGCGCTTTCCTTGCGGGATGCACAGTTTGCGCGCCACGCGCTCGCTGGCGGTCACAATATGCGCCTCGAGCAGCTGCACGACGGCGTTGCGAAACAGGGAATCCAACTGGCCCAACTGGAAGGTGGCGGCGCTCATGGCAACC
>DAOTZM010000206.1:0-11523 GCA_034434035.1 Anaerolineales bacterium | reverse complement strand
CGCCGCCGCAGGCGGTCAGCACCAGGCTGGCAACAACCAGCAGGGATACAACAACGAACAGACGTTTAGACATTTCTTCCTCCTCAGATTTGATTGGTGGTTTCGCTTTCTGCGAATGTTATCAAGCGGAATTTGCCGAAAATCCGCCTTACACACATCTAAATAAAAATGATACAGTTATTTTCCCAAAAAAGCAAGAACATCTGACATCGTTGATAAAATTGCCTATTTGGGCAATTTTATAGTAGTATGGCGCAGGATTTGCGCTAATAGCGCAAATCATAGCAACCTTTGGCTGCGGCTCGCGAAGCGGCTGCGCTATGATTGCCCATACAACACTTTTTCGCGCACGCGCAAATCGGTGTTACGGATTTTCATTGCCAGGTCGGCGGCCAGGTTGTACATCAGTCGGTAGCCCAGTTGCGGGTAAGTTTCACACAGCATAATCAGTTTGTCGCGCGGGATGACCAGCAGGCGGGTATCCTTGTTCTTTGCCTGGGCGGTGGCGGAGCGCAATCCCTCATCGACCAGGGCCACCTCGCCAAACGATTGTCCCCGCCGCAGGGTGGTCAGGGTGATTTTTTCAGGTTTCCCTTTCGCGCCGATAATACCGGGGTCGACGATAATATTCACTTCGCCCTGCGCGATAACGTACAGTTCCTTGCTGGTGCTGTTTTCCTCGAAGATGGTTTCACCGGCATTGAAGGATTTCTGCTGACACAGGTTGGCGACCAGTTCCAGTTGGGTTTGCGTGAACTGGTAGAAGATATCGCTTTGTTTGAGAAAGGTGATCAGTTCACTCATGCAGGCCTCGGCTTATGTGAAATACGAGACTAGTGTAGCACAAACCAAATCATGAAACAACGGGCAAATTGTCTGACAAATTTTACGGAAAGGCTTTGCTCAACCATTCCATCGGATTGACCTGAATGCCGTTGGCCCAAACTTCCCAGTGCAGGTGGGCGCCGGTGACGCGGCCTGTGCCGCCGACCAGTCCAATGATTTCGCCTTGCTTGACCACCTGGCCCGCTGTCACCTTGAGTTCAGACTGATGCCAGAAGCCGCTATACACGCCCCAGCCGTGGTCGATGATGGTGGCGTTGCCGCGCACGGTCAGGAAATCGGCAAAAACAATCACACCATCCGCCGGGGCGGTGATGGGCAGGCCAGACCCGCCGCAAAAATCGACCCCGCTGTGGAAGGAATAGTATTCCTGCCCCGTACCAGAGCCGATATACGTTCGGCGATTGCCGTAACGCGAAGTAAAACAGTCGGGAAAGTAGGCCGGTGACTGGAAAATTCCCTGCCAATAGCGGGTTGGGGTAGCCGGGCGGGTCAGTTCGATAATTTGCTGTGCTTCCGGTTCGGTAATGGCCGGGTCGATGGTTTCCGGTTCGACCAGCAGCAACGGGTCGTTGGGGTAGAAGCCCGATTGGATAATCACCATTTGTTCATAACTCTGGCGGGAGCCATCGGGCAGGGCGGCTTCCAGTCGCAATGGATACGGCCCCGGCGCGAGCATGGCGTGAATCCCTTGCAGGGTCACATAACTCCCATCGTCCTGTTGAAAGAAGTTGAGCGGCATATCCACCAGCATCCCGCCCAGCGAGACGCCCGGCTGGGTTTGGATGACGATTTTGCTCGTGCCGCCCTGAGTCATCGGCAGGGGCGTGACCCGCACGCTGGCAAACGCGGAGGGCATCCCGTTCGCTTCATTGGTTTCAGGAACCCCGGTGGGCGAATACAGGACATCGCCGGGCAGGGCCGCCCAGGTGCCGGGCAGTTCGTTGATAGTTTTTAACGTCCAGGGGCTGCTGCCAGCGCGGATGGCGGCTTCCAGCAAGGTTTCACCCTGCGCCAGGCTGACGCGGTTTTGCAGCGGGGTGAAATTTTCCTGCTGGGGTAAGATAACGCCCATGCCTGCGTACAGTTCCGATGGGCTGGTGATGTGATTCAGTTTGCGAAGGAAGGATTCAGGGACGCGGTTGCGGCGGCTCAGGCTGTGCAGGGTGTCGCCATAGTTTAGAATCGCGGTCGTCAGCACCCCGCTGATGCCCTCCAGCCCGGGGATGACGATTTTTGCCCCGGCGGCGATATTGTTGGGGTCGCTGATGTTGTTGGCGGCCATCAGGTCGGCGAGCGTCACGCCGAAGCGGCTGGCAATTAGCGACATGCTGTCGCCGGGTTGGATGATGTAAACCGGGCCAGGGGGCGGGGTCGTATCCTGGGCTTGCGCCGGTAGGACGGGCAGGGACAGGATGAGAATCAGGACGGCAAAAAGGAGTTGTTTAATCATGGTCGAACGCAATGTGGTCGCCTGGCTGCAGGTCGCCGTGCCGGGCGGGATGGTATTCGATGACATAGCGGGCGGGCCTGGAAGGCCCGTAAAAAGGCCGCCACGTTTTCGCCAGCGCAGTATCCACAACCTCGTCCTCGCCGTTGACCCAGGCCACCGCCAGGTCGGTCCAGACGAAGAGCATGTGGATGGAGGTCTCGATGCGGCTGTCGCGTGCCTCTACCAGCACCAGGCCTTCATCGCGCTCCAGGCTGGAGCGGAAGGTGAAGCCCCGCAGGCGGGAGAGGAACGATTGGCACCACCTCCCTCGAATGGGGGCAATCTGCGGGTTGCTCAGGTTGCGAATGGTGACAGGATGGTCTTTCATGCGCTCTCAAAAAAAACGGGCGGCCTGTGTTTGATGAAGGCCGCCCTGGTCTGGTTTTAGGCTGTTTTCTTGCGCTTCAGCACTCTCTCTACGCTGGCAAGAAGGTCTTCAGGGCTGAATGGCTTGGAGATGTAATCGTCTACCCTGGCGATTTGCAGCCCCAGCACCTTGTCGATGTTCTGCGCCTTGGCGGTGACAATAATCACAGGAATGTCCCTGGTTGTTTCGTCCGCTTTCATTTGCTGGTATACTTCCCAACCGTCTATGTCCGGCATCATCAGGTCGAGCAGCACCAGGTCAGGTTTCCTTTCATGGACTTTTTTCAGCCCATCTTCACCGCCTGTCGCCCCTTCGACCTCGAATCCTTTTCGGCCCAGGATGATACGAATCAGGTCAATCATTTCGGTTTCATCTTCGATGCACAGGATACGATGTTTGGGTGTATTCATGAAAAATAGTCCTATGAAAATAATTATGTTAAGTTTATCATAAGCAGGCGCGGGGCAGAATATGAAAATTATTACATGGAATGTCAACGGAATTCGCGCGGCGCTGGGGAAAAATCTCAAAACGTGGATGTTGGAGCAAGCGCCGGATGTGTTCTGCCTGCAAGAGATTAAAGCCACTCCCCAGCAGTTGACCGACGAACAGCGGGATTTCCCCGGCTACAACGTGACCTGGAACCCGGCCCGGCGTCCTGGCTACAGTGGAGTGGCGACCTTCTCGAAACGGGAGCCAGTTGAAGTCCGGTTGGGGTTGGATGAAGAGCGGTTCGATGTCGAAGGGCGGGTCATCCGCGCCCGGCACGATGATTTCATCCTGTACAACATCTATTTCCCCAATGGACAGCGCGGCCATGACCGGGTGGAGTACAAACTTGATTTTTACGCCCGCCTGCTGGAGATTTGCGACGCCCTGCGCGCCGCGGGCGAGAACATCATTATCACTGGCGACTTCAACACTGCCCACAACCCCATCGACCTGGCCCGCCCCGATGAGAACGAAACAACTTCCGGCTTCCTGCCCGAAGAGCGCGCCTGGGTTGAGAAATATCTCGAACATGGTTTCGTGGATGTGTACCGCCGCCTATACCCAGAGCGGGTGCAGTATACCTGGTGGACGTATCGCATGGGCGCGCGCCAACGCAATATCGGCTGGCGTATCGACTATTTCCTGGTCTCTGAACGCCTGGCCGGGCGCGTACAAGATGTCATCATTCACGATGGCGTCACCGGCTCTGACCACTGCCCGGTAGAACTGGTGATTAACTAAATTTGGAGTATCTTCTCAATATTTTGGGGAGAGAAGCACCGTCCCGAAGGCTTCGTCGCGAGCGCTCAGCCGAGCGGTTTGAACGGCTCAACCAGGTTTTTCGAACAAACCTCACCTGCACTTGTCGCGCAGGCGCAAGTGTCGGGACGTTTCCCCATTTTTTTCTGAGAAGATACAAATTTGGATGGTTTTTGGCAGGGATATATTAGAAAATCATATAAGGATATTCATTTGAAAACCAATTGTGACAGCGCATGGTATATAATCCTTCTGACCGATATAGGAGGTCTGTGTGAATAACTCTCGAAACCAATCATTGCTCATCTACGCCTTACTGTTCATTGCCATTATTGCAATGGTACTCTTCCAGGTTCGCCAGCCGTCGAATACGGAAGCGCCGCTGACCATCAACCAGGTTGCCGCCGATATTAAAGCCGGGAAAGTCAAGCGAATTGTGGCTGAATCCGATAACCGCCTGCGCGTCATTTACCCTGGCAGCAGCGGCTCTGAGGTGGAAAGAACTGCCCACAAGGAAGATGGCACATCCCTGCTCAACCAACTCGTTTTACTGGGCGTGACCCCAGAACAACTCGCCCCTGAAAAATTACAGGTTGTTATCAATCCACCCAGTTCGTGGACGACCGTTTTGAGCGTGCTGGGTTATATTTTGCCGTTCATCCTGATTATCGGCCTGTTCTTCTGGATTTTCCGGCAGGCGCAAGGCTCCAACAACGCTGCCATGTCGTTCGGCAAATCACGGGCGCGCATGTTCAGCGGTGAACACCCGACCGTCACCTTCGAAGATGTGGCCGGGGCCGATGAATCGAAAGAAGAACTCAAGGAAGTGGTCGAATTCCTGCGCGAGCCGCAGAAATTCATCCAGCTGGGCGCGCGCATTCCGAAGGGCGTGCTGCTGGTTGGGCCTCCCGGCACCGGCAAGACCCTGCTTGCCAAGGCAGTTTCGGGCGAGGCGGGCGTGCCGTTTTTCTCGATTTCTGGCTCCGAATTCGTGGAAATGTTCGTGGGCGTGGGCGCCAGCCGCGTGCGCGATTTGTTCGACCAGGCCAAGCGCCATTCGCCCTGCATCATTTTTGTCGATGAAATCGACGCCGTCGGACGGCAGCGCGGCGCGGGTTTGGGCGGTTCGCACGACGAGCGTGAGCAGACCCTCAACCAGATGCTGGTCGAAATGGATGGTTTCGATACCGATACGAACATCATCGTCGTGGCTGCCACCAACCGGCCCGACATCCTCGACCCTGCCCTGCTGCGTCCGGGCCGTTTCGACCGGCGCGTGATCCTCGACCGCCCCGATGTAAAAGGCCGCGAAGCCATTTTGCGCGTGCATGTGAAGGGCAAACCGCTCGACCCGCAGGTGGATTTGGCCTCGGTGGCGCGCGGCACGCCCGGATTTGTGGGCGCGGATTTGGAGAACCTTGTCAACGAGGGCGCCATCCTGGCTGCCCGCCGCAACAAACGCGCCATTGGGCAAATTGATCTGGAAGAAGCTATCGAGCGGGTGGTGATGGGCCCGGAGCGCAAATCACGCCTGATTAGTGACGAAGAGAAACGCATCATTGCCTATCATGAGGCTGGTCATGCGGTGGTTGCCAATGCCATTGCCGAAGCCGACCCTGTGCAGAAAGTCACCATCGTTGGGCGCGGGCAGGCTGGCGGCGTAACCTGGTTCCGGCCTGAAGAAGACCGCATCCTCATGTCGCGCAAGAAATTGGGCGCTACACTGGCCTATGCCCTGGGCGGCCGCGCAGCCGAGGAACTGGTCTTCGATGACATCACTTCCGGCGCCTCCGGCGATATTGAGCAGGTGACTCGAATGGCGCGCACCATGGTCACACGCCTGGGCATGAGCGAAGAATTGGGCAACCGGGTGTACGGCCAAAAGGAAGAACTCATCTTCCTGGGACGTGAAATCTCCGAACAGCGCGATTACTCCGAGGCGGTGGCCGAGCAAATCGACCGCGAAGTCCGCAAAATTGTGGATGAAGCCCACAGGCGCGCCCAGTCCATTCTCCGGGAGTATCGCCAGCAGTTGGACGATGTCGCCAATCTGCTGCTCGAAAAAGAGACCATCACCCGCGAGGAATTCGAGCAAGCCTTCCCGCCGCCCTTCCCCAAGAAAAGCGGCACCCCGCAGATGGCCTGGGCAGCGGCCAAATAAACAAATCAGCAAGTGAGCAAACTGGCAGGCAGGTAAATCAGCAAATTAGCAAGCGAGCCAACTGACAAAAAAGCCCCCTGTCCTTTAGGAGGCTTTTTTGTTTCTCTTTTGCTCTCTTACTTTCTTGCTTTCTTGCTTTCTTGCTCTCTTGCTTTCTTACTTGTTTTCTTCCTTGTGCTGCCTCACCAGTTCGCGGCGCAAAATCTTGCCGACGGTGGTCTTGGGCAGCTCGGTTCGGAATTCGATGTGGGTTGGCACTTTGTAGGCTGCCAGTTTTTCCTTGCACCAGGCTTTAATTTCGTCTTCGGTCAGGCTCTCGTCCTTCTTGACAACCCAGGCCTTGACGGTTTCGCCGCGATACGGGTCGGGGATGCCCGCCACGCCCGATTCCAGCACCTTCGGGTGGGCAATGATGACTTCTTCCACCTCGCGCGGCCAGACCTGGAAGCCGCCCGGCTTGATGAGTTCCTTCTTGCGGTCGACGATGTAGAAATAGCCGTCCTCGTCCATGCGGGCGATGTCGCCGGTGAACAGCCAGGGCGCGCCGCCGTCGCCCAGGTCGCGCAGGGTGTTGGCGGTCTCGGTTGGCATGTTGTGATAGCCCTTCATCACTTGCGGCCCGCGAATCACCAGTTCGCCGATTTCGCCCAGACCCAGTTCGGTCACGCCGTCATCCAGGCTGATGATTTTGCACTCCACATCCGAAAGCGGCATCCCAATCGAGCCGGTCTTGTTCATTCCGAACATCGGGTTACAATGGGTGGCGGTGGGCGCTTCGGAGAGACCAAAGCCCTCGAACAGTTTTCCGCCGGTCAGGGCCTCGAATTTTTCCTTTGTCTCGCGCAAAAGCGGCGCGGAGCCGGAGATACAGGCCTTAATGGATGTCAGGTTGTACTTGCCCGCTATCACGTCGGGATGATTGTTGAGCGCGTTATAGAGCGTCGGCACGCCGGGGAAGATGGTCGGGCGGTATTTGTTGATGTTTTGCAGCACATCTTTCAGGTCGCGCGGGTTGGGAACCATCACCATCGTTGCCCCGGCGGCCAGGGCAAAGTTCATGCCCGCCACCATGCCGTAGACGTGGAAGAGCGGAATCGCCATCAGCATCACGTCTTTGCCCTCTTCCAGCGCCTTGCCCATCCAGGTCTTAACTTGCAGTGAGTTGGCGACGATGTTGCGGTGCAGCGCCACCGCGCCTTTCGATATCCCGGTCGTGCCGCCCGAATATTGGAACAGGCAGGTATCGTCTGGCCCAATCTCCAGTTTGGGGCGGTCGGCGGGCGTATATTTTTTCAGCAGGTCTTGCAGCCAAACGTCGCCCGCTTGCAGGCCGCCCTCGATGCGGAAGCCGCCCTTCTTCTCTTTTGCCAGCGTGAATAAAATCTTTAGCACGGGCGGCAGGGTTTCCTTCAGGTTGGTGACAATCAGCGTCTTGATTTTTGTTTTGGGCTGGGCGGTCTTGATGGTCTTATAGAAATTGGTCATTACGAACATCACCTCGATGCCCGCGTCGTTGACCTGGTACTCGATTTCGCTCGGCGTATAGAGCGGATTGGTCGCCACCACCACTCCCCCGGCCTTCAGGATGCCGAAATAACACATTACGAACTGTGGCGTATTCGGCATAAAAATCCCGACCCGGTCGCCTTTTTTGACGCCCATCGCCGCCAGCGCCCCGGCAATCCGGTCGGTGGTTTCGTTCATTTCCTTGAAAGAAATGGTGGCGCCCTTGAACAGCGTGCAGGGCCGGTCGGGATACTTACGCGCCGATTCTTCCAAAAAGTGGAACAACGGCACTTGCGGATATTCCAGGCTGGCCGGAATACCCTCGTCATAGTTCTTCAACCACGGACGGTTCTCCATCGTCACTCCTCCTTCAGTTGTGTGTTTTAATTTGGTCTGATACCTCGCAGTTAAAAGTATAAGGAAACACAATAAAAAGTCAACCACAGAAAAAATTCATAAATTACTCCGCGCGAAATTCTCGATTTCCTCCACCGAAACATGACCCGCCTCGAACCAGCGAATGCCTGGGTCGGTTTCCTTGAACCAATTCGCCTGGCGTCGCGCGAAAATGCGCGTCAGGCGTTTCATTTGGGTTTTGGCCTCCTCTACGGTCATCTCGCCGCGCAAGACCGCCGCCGCCTCTCGGTAGCCGATGGCCGACATGGAGGGCAGGTTGGGCGAATAGCCTTTTTCAATTAAGGATTGGACTTCATCCAACAGCCCCCGGGCAAACATCGCTTCGATGCGCAGGTCTACCCGCTGGTACAATTCCTTGCGCGGGCGTTTCAGGCCGATAGCGATTAACCGGTATGGAGAGCCTGCTGCCCGCCTTTGCGCTGAGAACGGCTGCCCGGTCGTCAGAATCACCTCCAGCGCGCGCACGGTGCGGCGCAGGTTGCGCGGGTCGATGGAGTCGGCGGCGAGCGGGTCGAGAATCCTTAATTTATCGTGTAGCCAATAGATATCGTGTCCTCCCGCCAGGGTTTCCAGGATTTCGCGCAGGCGCGGGTCGGGCTGCGCTTCGGGCGGAGTCCAGCCCTCGGTGACGGCGCGGACATATTGACCGGTGCCGCCCACCAGCAGGGGCAGATGCCCACGCTGGTAAATGTCCTCGATAACGCGCCGCGCTTCCCGCTGGAACATTGCCAGCGACCAGGTTTCATCGGGATTTGCCACGTCAATCAAGTGGTGCGGAACCCCGCGCATTTCCCCAGCGGAGGGTTTGGCCGTGCCGATATCCATGCCCCGATAAAACAGGCGCGAATCCGCCGAAACGATTTCGCCGCCCAGGCGCAAGGCCAGCTCGATGGCGAGGTCGGTCTTGCCAACCGCCGTCGGGCCGAGGAGGAGGAGGAGGGGAGGATGGAGGGTCAAGGCTTTGCGAATGACGCAAATTTATGGTCAATTTCTGGGCTTAATTCAATTCCCACTTTCTCAAAGACATCCAGTAATTGTTCGTATGTGTTATTACCGCCCAAGAAATTCCAAAACTCCTCGGCAATTTTGATTTCATTAGGCAAATCAAACATTCCCTGAAACGTCCAACGGTCGTAGGGTTCTGGTTCGTAAGGATTGTAGGGTATTGCTAACCCCGTGTAAATCTTTGAACTAGGAGAAATTGCGCCGCGTATGGCAATCCACTCCAGCAACTTCCTTTTGAAACCCACAATCTCATCCACGTTTGGCTTGGCAGTTTTCAGGTCAAAATAATATTCTGTTCCATCTTTGGCTTCTAAAAATAAATCAATCCGTGGGCGTTTGACTTTTTTTAGGTCTCCTTTCTGGGCAACCGCCAAAATTTTCTCAATCTCATCTTGCTTGCTTGATTTACTTTTGGCGATTCGCAAGTCGTCGATGATTTCTTGAATAACGGTCTGGGATTCGGCGGCGATTGTATTATTGAATTGCTTGTATTGATTGATGGATTGCCGAAAATTTGGTTTTGCAATTACGGCGGCAACTTGCTCAAAGACGGATGTTCCGAGAGTTGTGTTAATAGACTGAATGAAAGAGAACAATGCCATTCTATCTTTTCCAAGCAGCCGCGTATGAAAAGGCATATTTTTACTTTCTGGTGAGTAAGAGGCTAACTTCCGTCTTATTTGCTCTTTTAATATTTGTTCAATTTCATTTCGTTGCTGGATATCGATAGGCATATTAACCGTCCTTTATCATGAAAAAGATAGTCTCTTGATACGGGTCATTACCTTGTTCTGTTCGTTTGGTGACAGCACGGTGAAATGTTTCTACAATTCTGAAACCACTCAATTTAGCAATTTCAGGATATAGGTTAAACCGGTCATTGGCAACAATAAAGACTTTTCCATTATCTTTGAGAATGGGACGAATAGTATGAAAAACCCCTGCAATTCCAACAACGTAGTCTTGTTGCGCTTGTTTTGACTTACCACGTTTTTTAGGGCCGATTTCTGATTGGTCCTGTCTCGGAAAGTGGAACAGTTCATAGGCATATACATGCTGTTCGTGATAATCAATTTGCCCAACATAAGGCGGTGATGTGAATACGCCATCTATCATACGGTTAGCGATTGGTGTTTTCGACAATTCTGCTTTGAACTCTACTTTTCTTGAATCGCCTTGAATAATTGTTACAGATTTATCTGAACGTAACTTATCAAATTCTGCAAGTCTTCGAGCGGTATCACCGCTATATGCGTGAATTTTTGTTAAGCAGTTGTCAATGGGTATGCAATAACGATTATGCTTTCTGCACCAATATTCTTTGCCAACAGGTAGTGGTGCCTTAGGCGTAGCCAAGTCATAATGTGGAACCAGGCGCGAGGAACGAACTGCGCGACTTAATACTACTTTTAACAGGTCTTGATAGTGATAATAAGGTATCAATCGTCGATAATAGAGCATTTCTAACAATGCTCGTGGAGCGAACCATTCTTGCAAATACTCGTTATTACACTCGGCTAGCAATCCTGCTTTGAGCTCATCCATTCTATCTTCGGGAAATAATGGTAGTGCAGGATTTTCGCCTGTTAAGTATTTCGAAAAAGTTGTAACCCGTCGTTCAATTTCTAAAATTTCTGTCTTGGCAGTCTCTACATCGTATTTTGCAGTTTTTACGTGCGCAATCAGGCAGTTGAACGGTGAAATGTCAACCCCAATTGTGTGCATTTTCATTTCGTTACCTTGAACTAATGTTGTTCCAGACCCCATGAATGGATCAAGAATAACATCATCAGGTTGAAAGTAGCGTTTTAAGAACCATTCCACCAATTGCGGAATGAATTTTCCAAGATAAGGATGTAAACGATGAACGTGTTTTGTCCTTTCAAATTCGGGAAGCCCATGGAAGCCTAATTCTGGATGTAAACCTGCGTGATGATGTTTTTCATCGCCCTGATTAACTAAATCTAGAAATATTCTTAATTCTTTTAGAGACACGCGCAAATCTCCATTTTTTGCGCGGTCAATTTTTTCGCCCTTATCATTATATTTAGATATTCTTTGACGTTGGATATAGTCACGAATATTGTGGGGCGTTTTTCCGACAATTTTTGCTGCTTGTTCGAGAGTTACAAGTTCAAGGTTATCGGTCATATGAGTCACTTTAGGTAGTAGATGTTTCAAATTATACCGGAATCTATAAATTTTGTTGTAAATGGAACGCGCGTTCTGGTTTTCTTTTTACTCTGACTCGTTCGCATTGCTGTAAAATGCCACCCGTTGGCGGCGCAACAACAATATATTGCGATGGGATAAAGTAAAATTGGTGTATCTTCTCAAAAAAAATGGGGAAACGTCCCGACACTTGCGCCTGCGCGACAAGTGCAGGTGAGGTTTGCTTGAAAAACCTGGTTGAGCCGTTCGAACCGCTCGGCTGAGCGCTCGCGGGACGGTGCTTCTCTCCCCAAAATATTGAGAAGATAC
>DAOTZM010000205.1:0-16565 GCA_034434035.1 Anaerolineales bacterium | reverse complement strand
TCCACGTCCTCCAGCAGCAGCCCGGTCTCGGTCTGGTCGCGCTCCGACTCGCGGATTTCCTTTTGCAGGCTCTCTTTCTGGCCGCTCTGGAAATCGCGCTGCCGCCGGGCCGATTCAGCCGCCAGCGCGGCCCCCTGCTCGGCGTTGGAGGCCTCGTTGAGGGCCTTGCGGGCCGCGCGCACCGCTTCCTCGCGCACCGAAATCTCTTTTTGGGCAGACAAAATCTCCGCGCCGAGTCCGGCCAGGGTTTCGAGGAGCGCGTTCAGGTCGGCGACGACCGTTTCCAGCCGCTCGGACAGTTCACGTTTCTCGCGCGGGCGTCCCAGGGCGGCGGCGCGCGCCTCGCGTCCGGCGGCGATGACGCCATCGGGCCGGAACACTTCCCCTTTAACGGTCACAAAGCGCACAGCCGGGTACTGCGTCCGCATTAATTGGGCGGCAGCCCGATTCTCGACAATAACCACGTTCCCCAGCAGGGTCTCCACCGCAGGCCGCAGTTCCTCCGAAACCTTGACCAAATCCGAAGCAATACCAATTGCATTCTTTTTGGAAATGTCTCCCTTCAACATTTCCCGTTCATCTTTCATCTTTCTGCTTTCATCTTTTTCCCGTTCAAGCGGCAGGATAACTGCCCGGCCTGTGGCCTGCTCCAGCAATTCGAGAGCCTGCTCCACGCTCGAACCGGATTCGACCACCACCACGTCGAAGGCGTCACCCAAAGCGGCAGTGATGGCGGTCTCATACGCGGCGGGGACATCCAGCGCAGCCGAGAGCGCGCCCTTCGCGCCGCCCAGTCTCGACTGGCGGGCGGCCTCCAGCAGGAATTTGGCCCCCTCCGCATAGCCTGAAAGCGACTTTTCGGCCTGTTCCAGCACATCCAACTGCGCCTGGAGTTTGGCCTGTTCCCCGGCCCGGGCATTGCGCTCGTCCTGGCGGGTTCTGCGCGCCGATTCGAGTTCGCCCAGCCTGTGGCGGATGGCCGTTAAATCGGCCTCAGCCTGGTGGAAGGCAGATTCAGCCGCCTCGCGGGCTTTTTTCGCGGCGAGGTGCTTTTTCTCCGCCGCCGCAAAGGTCTGCTCGGCAGTGGCGATGACCACATCGGCGTCGCGCAACTTCTGGCGCTGGGCGTCGAGGCGATTCTTGAGTTCGTTCAGGTGGGCCTGGTGACGGGCGCGGCGTCCGTTCAGTTCGTTGAGTTGGCTGCGGGCGCTGTTGAGTTTCTGCTCGACCCCGGCGCGCTCCATCTGGCGGGCCGAGAGCGCGGTTTTAGCAGCGGCTTCCTGGGTTTTGGCCTCGGCGGCCTCGGCCTGGATGCGCTCGAACTCGGCGCGGGCTTCCTCGAGGCGCTCCCCGGCGGCGCGCTGTTCATCGGCCAGGCGTTCCTGCTCGGCGGCGGCGCTGGCGCGGCTCTCGGTTTGGGCGCGGCGGCGCTCCTCCAGCACGGCCAGTTCCCGGCTGATGGCCTCGCTCTGGTTGTGCAGCCCGGCAGACTGCCTGTGCCACTCGTTCAGACGCGCGCGCAGGTCGAACAGCCGCGTGCGGGTGCTGGAAAAGCCCTCGGTCAGGTTGCGGTAGGTCTCGCGGGCCTCGTTGAGTTTCACTTCCTGCTGGCGGGCAATCGCCTGCACTTCGGTCAGTTCTTTTTGGGTGCGATGCCAGTGATAACCGTACCACTCGCGCAGGATGAGTTTCAGGTCGGCCTGGATTTGCAGGTATTCCTGGGCGCGCCTGGCCTGGCGCTCCAGCCCGCGCAGGCGCGGCTCCAGTTCCGCCAGAATGTCGAGGACGCGCTCCAGGTTGCGCTGGGTGTTCTCCATGCGGCGCAGGGCTTCCTCGCGGCGGGAGCGGTACAGGCCAATCCCGGCGGCTTCCTCGAACAGGCGGCGGCGCTCGTCGGCTTTGAGGGCCAGCGAGGCGTCGACCATGCCCTGGCCGAGGATGGTATACGTCCGCTCTGATAACCCGGATTGGGCCAGCAGTTCGTTGATGTCGCGCAGGCGCACGGTCTGGCCGTTGAGCAGGTACTCGTTATGCCCGTCGCGGTAAGCGCGGCGGGTGACGGCCACCTCGGAGAAATCGACCGGCAGCCAGCCGACCGTGTTGTCGAAGGTGATGGTGACGGAGGCCATCCCGGCCCGAGGGCGATGCTCGGAGCCGGAGAAAATCATGTCCTCGGTCTTTTTGGCGCGCAACAGGCTGGCGGATTGTTCCCCCAGCACCCAGCGCAGTGAATCGGCGAAGTTCGACTTGCCCGAGCCGTTCGGCCCGACGATGGCGGTGATGCCGTCGGCAAATTCAAAGAGCGTCTTGGACGCGAAGGTTTTATAACCGTGCAGTTCGAGGGATTTGAGTCGGAGGGGCATTTTGGATTGACGATAGATGATTTACGATTTTGGATTTTAAGAGCGCAGACACAAACGACGCCAAGCGACAGGAGGGAAAACCATCGTTAATCCTCGCCGCCGTTCAAATCTATTCCTTCCAGCGCATTTTGGGCGGCGTTTTGCTGGGCGACATGCTTCGAGGGGCCAGCGCCGCGCCCGAAACATTTCCCGCCAATGTGAACTTCGACCTCGAAGGTGCGGGCATGGTCGGGGCCAGCTGAGTCACGGGTGATGTATTGCGGCGTGCCGAGTTTGTGGGCCTGCGACCACTCCTGCAAACGCGATTTCGGGTCGATGGTGTGCATTTGGACGAAAATCCGCTCGGCGGCGGGTTCCAGCAGCGGCATGACGAACTGGCGGGCGGCCTCGAGGCCTTTGTATTGGTACAGCGCCCCAACAATCGCCTCGAAGGTGGCGCACAAGAGCGCGTCGCGGTCGCGCCCGCCGCCGTGCAGTTCGCCGCGTCCCAGGCGCATGGCGCTGCCCAGTTTCAGTTCACGCGCAAAATCGGCCAGCGCCTCGGTACGCACCAGCGCCGAGCGCATGCGGGTCAATTCGCCTTCGGGCATTTCGGGAAAGTTATTGTAAACCCACGCGCCGACCAGGAAATCCAGCACGGCGTCGCCCAGGAATTCCAGGCGTTCATTGTCGGCGGGGACGTCCTGGTGTTCGTTGACATAGGAACGGTGCGTCAGGGCGCGGGTCAGCAGGCGCAGGTCATCGAAGGGCAGGTTGAGTCGCTGCGCCAGTTGGGCGGGGGTTTCAGACCCGGCCCGCTCGGTCAGGGGTTCGTTAAATTCCAGCATGGGGAATCTCCCTGGAACTCAGGGAGCGCGAGACCCCCGCCCCTGCCCTGCGGGAGGGGGCCTCGCGGCCACTCAGTTCCAATATTCAAGATGTGCGGCTGATTTTACACGGGTTTCAAGATTCAGGGGCTTAAAAAACGCGCCGTTCAGCAAGCAAGACCAGGATACAGGTTTCGCGCTGCCAGGAAGCAACAGCATCATTACAAAACAAAAACGCCCTGCGGCAGAGCATCACAGGGCGTCTGGAAAAACTCATTGATTATACCGCCGGGGTGATTTGCGGAGACTTTGCCTGCGGCCACAAACCGTAATACGCAAGGAAAGCAATCGCCACATACATCACTGTTTTCGGTATCATCAACATCCCCAAAACGGGAATCTCGCGCGAGAATAGGATGACCGGGATAAAGAACAGGTACGAAAATAAGACACAATATGCTATCCAGCGAAAAAGACGGTCCTTGGCCGAGATGGCCTCTCGAAGGTAGAGATAAACTACCCCAAGCCCAAGCACAATCAAAAAGGAATTACGGAAAGACCCCCAGAAAGCGGGCGAAAGCGGATTCCCCCAATCGTTTTGAGGGAGCAACATCACAATAAACCGCATTGGGACGGTTGCCAGCAAGAAATACTCGAACCAGCCATACGTTCGGCTGTATCGAATACGCCAGGTGTCGAGCATCATCACATAAAACAACGTGACCGTAATCGCAGTCGCCAGCGTCCCGGCGCTGACCAACCCATAATTCTTTTCGAGGCCGCCCAGCCAATAGGCTATCACCCGAAACCCAACGTGGCCTGTATCGCCCAGCGCAAGCAGGAAGAAGGCCCAACGGAAGCGGTTTGCAACCGGCAGGTTAATTGCCTTGACTTCCCCCATGCGCCCGGACATGATTGAGACCAATATCCAAATTACAACCAAATAAACCACATTGAACCCGATTTCGACATACATGCGCATATTTTCAGGCATAACCAACCTCGCTCCATAAAATGATATTCTAGTTATACAACGGCTTAAAACTTAACAAAAGTTACATTAGTCACTCATTCTCGAACAATTTTCACTCCCTGCCAGGGCAACCCAGTGCTCAAGGTACTGCGCGCCGTTCATTATCCCCCGAAAGTCCTATCAGTGATACAATTCGCCGGAAACATTCAAGGAGTATATCAATGACAGATATCCCCGAATCAGTCCGTTTTTTGCACGAAGTCGAAATCGGCCTGGGAGCCTGGGCCTGGGGGGACAGACTGGTATGGGGCTATGGCAAAGGCTATGCCGATACCGACGTGGAGGAGGGATTCCGCGTATCACTCGAAAACGGCGTGACCCTGGTCGATACCGCCGAGGTCTATGGCAATGGACGCTCGGAGCGGCTGCTCGGACAATTCCTCAAGAAAACCGACCAGCCGGTTATCGTGGCGACCAAGTTTTTCCCCATGCCCTGGCGCATCCGGCGCGCCTCGGTCACGCGCGCCCTGCGTCACAGCCTGGAACGGCTCGAACTGGAACGGGTCGACCTGTATCAGATTCACTGGCCCAGCCCCCTTGTTCCCATCGAGCAGTATGTGGAAGGCCTGGCCGCGGCGCACCGCCTGGGACTGACCCGCGCGGCAGGCGTCTCCAATTATGATAAAAACCAGATGCAGCGCGCTGTCACCACCCTGGCCCGGCACGACATCCCGCTTGCCTCGAATCAGGTGGAATTTCACCTGCTCAACCGCCGCGCCGAGAAAAACGGATTGCTGGCGCGCTGCCAGGAACTCGGCGTGCGCCTGATTGCCTACTCCCCGCTGGCGATGGGCCTGCTGACTGGCAAATACTCCCCCACGAATCCCCCGCCCGGCATGCGCGGCAACCGCTACGGCGGGGTACTGAAAGACATCCAGCCGCTCATCCACCTGATGACCGAAATCGGGCAGGATTACGGCGGCAAATCGCCCGCCCAAATCGCCATCAACTGGGTCATCTGCAAGGGCGCGCTGCCCATTCCCGGCGCGAAAAACGTCCGCCAGGCCGAGATGAACGCCGGAGCAGCCGGATGGAGATTGACAGCGGAACAGGTCAAGGCATTGGACGAGGCCAGCGATACGTTCACGAAATAAATCGAGAACTGTCATCCACTAATCCACGCCAATCGTCACGAATTTCCCTGATTCTGCTGGAATTTGTGGTTTTACGGCTTTGCCCGGTGATGAATCACCGGGCTGGGTGGCAGCGCCCTGTGAACAGGGCTAAAAAGTCCGATTTATCGGACGCTGCGTGATAGTCCGGGCAGGAAATAGCAAAACACAAATTCCGTTAAAACAAGGAATTTCCTTGGGGAAATCAGGTCATACCAAAAATTAGTGAGAATTCGTACAGATTAGTGGATAAAAACGCGGATACAATAAGGCATCCGCGTTTGACTTTAAACCCAACAAGGAGAACATCATGCTATTCGGATTTGACCTCGGGCGCCTGCTCTACTTTCCCGTCGAAAACAGCGAAGCCCGCAAGAACTTCCTGATTGGCAGTCTGGTGATATTCGCCAGTTTCATCATCCCCATCCTCCCCTACCTGCTCGCCATCGGCTACGTCATGCGCATCATGCGCCAGGTCATCGAGGGCGAAACGCCGCGCATGATTGCCTGGGATGACTGGGAAGGAATGCTCAAAGACGGACTGAAACTGTTTGGCGTGCGCTTCGTGTACAGCCTGCCGCTGTTGCTGGTCTTCCTGCCGGTCATGCTGGTCTTCCTCGTCGCGCCCTTCCTGGCCGCCACCCTGGAAAACGAAAACATATTTTTCCTCACGTTCCTCGTCTTTCCGGTTTTCATGGTCTGCCTGTTCCCGCTCAGCCTGGCCTTTGCGCTCATCCTCCCGGCCCCCGAAGCGCATGTGGCCGCCACGCGGGAGTTCAGCGCAGGCTTTCGCATCGGGGAATGGTGGCCCATCTTCCGCAAGAACATCGCCGGGTTCCTGGTCGCCTTCCTGGTCATTTACGGGGTCAGTATGGTGTTTTCGATTGCCTTCCAAATTATCTTCATGACCGTCATCCTGGCCTGCCTGATGCCCTTCATCCTGCCGGCCTATTCATTCTACCTGCTGCTGGTGCAGCACACCCTGTTTGCCCAGGCCTACCGCGAGGGACGGGAGAGACTGGCCGCCGCGCCACACTCGAACGGCTAAAAAAGCGAAACCAGCGCGGGCATCTACCCTTACAGGTATATCGCGCAAGAACGGGAGCAAATACCATGGACAGAAACGGTTTTTTTATCGCCGCCGGAATCATGCTCGTCATGGGCGTCCTCTTCGCCGGAGTAGCGGGCATCCTCTTCTACCAGGACTACGCGCTCGAAACGAACGGCGTCCAGGTCGAAGGCACGGTCATCAGCCTGGCAATGAGCCAGGACGACGACGGTTCCACCTCCTACGCGCCGGTCGTGCGCTTCAAATCCCAGGGCGGGCGCGAATTCACATTTCAATCGAATTTCTACGCCAGCCCGCCCGCCTACCAAACCGGACAGAAAGTCACCGTCCTCTACCCCACCGACCGGCCCGGCGAAGCCAAAGTCAAAGGCGAAGGCAACCTGCTCATGATAATTTTTGGCATCCTGGGCGGCCTTGAAATCTTGCTCGGCCTGTTTTTTGGCGGCAAAGCCATGCTGGCCCAAATCCAGGGAGAATAATGCGCCCGCTTGAAATCGTCATCCCGCTCTTGCTGGCACTCTACCTGTGCTGGCCGCTGCTCCACCGCCGCCGCCCGCCCGCGCTCGGCATCCTGCCGACCTTTACGCTGATTGTCATGATTACCCACCATCGCGTCGAGGGCATGCGCTGGCAGATGTTCCCGCTCTATGCCTTTACCGCGCTGGTATTTTTCATGAGTCTCCCCGCTTTCTTGCGGGCGCGCGGCGAGGGAGAGACTCTCGTCCGCCCAACAGGATACAAGCTGTTGGGACTCATCGCGGCACTCGGCCTGCTGGCCGTTTCGACAGCGCTGCCCGCGCTCCTGCCGGTTTCCTCCGTCCCCGCCCCGCGCGGCCCTTACGCCGTCGGCACCTTCACCCGCCTGCTGGTAGACCAGGCCCGCCGCGAAATCTACTCTGGCAAAGATGAACCACGCAAACTGCTGATGCAAGTTTGGTACCCGGCCCAATTGCCGCCGCTCGAAGCCCAACCCGCCGCCTGGATGCCCGACGCGAACATCGTCGCCCCCGAAATCGCCGAATACATCGGCCTGCCGCGCTTTTTCCTCGACCACCTGGCCCTGGCAAAGACCTCTTCCTATGAAAACCTGCCTCCGGCGCGCGAGGGCAGCCCCTACCCGCTGCTGGTCTTCGTTCACGGCTGGAACGGATTCCGCCAGCAGGGCACGTTCATCATGCAAGAACTGGCCTCGCAAGGCTACGTCGTTGCCTCGCTCGACCTGCCCTACGGCGCACGGATGGTCGTCTTCCCAGGCGGAAGCGTTGCCCCCAACAACCCCGCCGCCCTGCCGCCCTCGCGCAGCCTGCCCCAGGACGAATACGAAGCCATCATTCGCATCCTGGTCGGCCAGTGGTCAGCAGATATTGGCTACACGCTAGATATACTCGAAACAATGAACACCGACCCTGCCGAGCCGCTAAACAGCCTGCTCGACATGGACAAAGTTGGCATTTTTGGTCATTCCACCGGCGGCGGCGCAACCATCCAATTCTGCGGCACAGATTCGCGCTGCAAGGCCGGCCTGACCTACGACGCTTTCATGCGCCCGGTCCGCCTGGAGGTGCTGGAAAGCGGAACCAGCCAGCCCTTCCTGTACATTTTCAGCGAATTATGGCCTTTCGAACGCAATACCGAATTATTCGAGGGTTACTATCGCCGCGTTCCTGCCTCCAACCGCGTCATCACCATCCTGGGCGCCGACCACTACGACTTCACTGACCTGCCCGCCCTCTCCCCGCTCGCGCCCCAACTCGGACTGAAAGGCCCCATCCCCGGCGCGCAGGTGCAAAAAATCCTGATGAATTACACCCTGGCCTTCTTCGACCTGGCCCTGAAAGGAAAACCCACCTCCCTGCTGGATGGCCCATCAAAGGATTATCCCGACGTGCGCTTCGACCGCTGATAAACGATGAATATCACTCCTTCACGCTCCTGGCTGGGAATCATCCTGCTCCTCGACGCTGCCGGGCTGGGCTGGGCTGCGCTGGTTCTCTTCCGCGTATCCACTGGCAGCGGGCGCGCCCTGCTCTTTGGTCTCTCGGCGCAAAGCCTGCTGCTGATTGGGCTGACCCTGCTGGCCGCATTTGGGCTTCTGACTATCGGCCTGCTCACGCTGCGCGGGAAATTCCATGCCAAACGATTGATTCGCGCCCTGCTCCAATACCCGGCCTGGAGCATCGGCCTGCTGGCAATTATCGCGCTGGCCGGCTGGCTGCTGGCCTGGACGCCCGCGGAGCGATTCGGCGGCAATTACTACTACGCCCTGCGACTGATTCCGCTGGCAGGCTGGCTGTCGTTTGCCTGCGGTACCTTCGCGCTGTTCCTGTTTGCCGCGCGGCGCGGAATCGACGTGGCGAACGGGTGGGATACGCTCCGCCAAAATCGCGCAATCTTCCTTGTAAGCGTGGTCGCGCTCCTGGCTTTCGCGCTCATCGCCTGGCTGGCCTCCCAGCGGATTGTGGGAATGAACCCGGAGGAGGAAGATTTCTGGTACGGGGCGGGCGTTCCGGTGCTGGCCTGGCAGGTTTTAACGGCCATTCTGCTCGGGTTGGGGGCTGCCTGGGCTGAGAAAAAGTTCCTGCATAACGGAGCAAAGGAGACAGTGGGGCGCGTCCCGGTCGATGTCCTCGCGTTCGTCATCCTTTGGGCAACGGCCGGATTCCTGTGGGCGCAGGCTCCCATCGCGTCCAACTTTCTGATTTCACAGCCCTACCCGCCCAATTTTGAGTATTATCCCGCCGCCGATGGGGAGAATTACGACCTGGCCAGCCAGTATGCGCTGGTTGGGCAGGGCTTGTTCAACGGCGGGCAAATGCGGGTCTATTTCGAACGCCCGTTGTATTCGGCCTTCCTGTTCTACCTGCACCTGCTGGCCGGACAGGATTTTACGAGCCTGCTCAACCTGCAAGCGTTCCTGTATGGCGTCTTTCCGGCCCTGGCGTACCTGATTGGAAAGAACCTGCACAGCCGGGGTGCGGGTATGGCGCTGGCGGTTGTGCTGACCCTGCGCGGCCTCAACGGATTGGAAACGGGCGGTATTCTCGATAACGCCACCCAGAAGATGTTCCTGACAGAGTTCCCCACTGCGATTGGCCTGGCGCTCATCCTGCTGCTGACGATTCGCTGGGCGCAGCAGCCGCAGGGCCGCTGGCAACTGGCCGGCTGGGTTGGCGGCTGTATCGGGCTATGGGGATTCGTGCGCCCGCATATCGTCTTCCTGCTGCCGGTTGCCATTTTCCTGGCGGTTGGGTTGTACTTTCGCCGGAAGCGAATCGCCGCGGCGTTTGCAGGGTTTGTTCTCCTGGCCTACCTGGCCGCCACCATGCCCTGGATTCAGTTCAATGGCAGCGGCATGTCGCTGGTCAGCATGTACTTGTGGAGAGCGCAGGCCATCATCCAGGAACGCTTTGACTGGCCGCAACCCCAGCCAGGCAGCTCGCTCGCGCCTCGGCAAGTTGCCAGCCTCGGCCTGCCTGGAGATTTCTTAGAAATGCGCTCGAAACCATTGCCCGAATTTGCGCTCGACCATTTCCTGAATAACCTGGCCCTTTCCACGCTGTCCCTGCCCGCCACCCTGGAAAATCTCGACCTGGTAACAGCCATCAAACAATCGGAAACGTTCTGGAGTCCCTATTGGGATGGCGCACTCAGTTCCTCGGCGCGCATTCTCCTGCCCATCAACCTGATTTTGGCTGCCCTGGGGGTTGGCCTGGCCTGGCGGCGCGCCCGCCTTATCGGGCTGTTCCCGCTCGCGGGAATGCTCATCTACTTCGTCATCAACAGCCTGGTGCGGACTTCAGGCGGGCGCTACCTGGCGCCTGCCGACTGGGTTGTGATTCTGTATTATGTGCTTGGGCTGGCTGCCCTGTTCGAATTTGCGAGTGCCTGGTTGGGGAACCGGGTGTCGCCGCCCCCAGCCAATTTGCAAGCCGATGGCGTCAAACCGGCCTGGCGTGGGCTGACCGTGCTAGCAATGGTGGCCGCGCTTGGGGGGCTCATCCCACTGACGAACCTGTTCTATCCGCCGCGCTACGAGCGATTAGATACGTCCCAAATTGCGGCAAAACTCGACAACCAGCCCCTCCTCCAGTTCGGAATGGGCGCAGTAGAAAGACAATCCTTCCTGGAACAAGGGCAGGCAATCCTGCTGGAGGGGCGCGCGCTCTACCCGCGCTACATCTGGCGCGGGGTCAACCCGGTCATTCCCGGCCACCTGCTCAGCCACAAACCTTATTCGCGGATGGCGTTCACTGTCATCGGAAGGCACGGGCATGCGGCGGTGGTACTGGTGACGGGCGATGAGTGGTTCGACTTTCCGCACGCGACCGATGTGCTGGTGATTGGATGCCTAAACGAAGCATTCGTAGATGCCTGGGCGGTCATCCTGCCGGAACTTGACGCAATTTACATCCGCCAGCCCGAAACACCGCCCCGCTGCCCGCTGCCCGAACCAGTCTGCGACAATAACGGGTGGTGCAGGTATGAATAATCGCCCACACGGTAATCTGGAGTCCAAAATCTCCCGATTTTGGACTCCAGGTTCGAGCCGGGTTGCCCCTTGACTCGGCTCCCTTTTTTTGTTATCATAATTTAGGATAACCTAAATTATATTTTAGCCATGAAAGAACCACTTACCCAAAACATCCAGGACTACCTGAAGCACATTTACGCCCTGACAGAGCAGGGCGGCGCAGCCTCCACCAACGACCTGGCGGCGCGGCTGGGCATTGCGCCCGCTTCTGTAACCGGGATGATTCAGCGGCTGGCAAGTTCCACGCCCCCGTTGGTCGCTTATCGCAAACACCAGGGCGTGACGCTCACCCCGCAAGGTAAAAAAGCCGCCCTGGAAGTGATTCGCCACCACCGGTTGGTGGAAACCTACCTGGTGACGATGCTCGGTTATTCGTGGGATACCGTTCACGAAGAAGCCTGCCGCCTGGAACACGTCATCAGCGAGGAATTCGAGGCTAAAATCGCGGCGGCGCTCGGCCACCCAACCTATGACCCGCATGGCGAGCCAATTCCAGACGCCGAACTGCGCCTGCCAGCCGACACGAGCACACCCCTCAGCGCGCTACGAACAGGCCAAAACGCCGTTATTTTACGCGTGCGGTCCGATGACCCTGATTTTCTCCGTCACATGGACGAACTTGGCTTGATTCCGGGAACAAAACTTTCGGTAAACAGTTATTCTCCCTTTGACCATACCCTTGGTATCCAAATCGATAATCACACGACCAGGGTTATCGGAGTGGCAATTTCAAGCCGAATATTTGTAGAAGTTCAAACACTTTAGGAGCAGCCCATGAACCATGAAACCGTTTTTCGCCTGATTGCTTTCGCCATATTCTTTGTCGGCGTTGGAACTTCGATTTACTTTCGCCACAAGGCCGCCCGGGAAACCGGCGAAGCCATCTCCCGCAACGTCGATGGCAAACTCCTGATGAACATCATCCGCCTCGGCGGACAGGTTCTCTGGCTGAGTCCGATACTCTACCTCCTTAACCCGGCCTGGATGGCCTGGTCGAAAACAGGTTTATCCGAAGGACTGCGCTGGCTTGGCGTCGGGCCAGGCATCTTGTGCAACCTGGGAATCTACTGGCTGTTCAGCTCGGCAGCAACATCACGCCCACCAGTGCCACGCGCAGAGAACACAAACTTGTCACCAGCGGCCCATATCGCTGGGTGCGGCATTCGCTCTACACGATGGGTTCGGCGCTCTTCGTCTCCTTTGGGCTGGCAGCCGATAACTGGTTCATCGCCGCGCCTGGCCTGCTGGCATTTATCGTCATGGCAATTCGCGCGCCCACAGAGGAAGCCAACTTAATCGAAAAATTTGGTAACGAATACCGCGAATACATGAAAAACACCGGCGCATTCCTGCCAAAACTATTCTGATTTCCTGCAGCACGAGTATCATCATGATTAACTTTCCACAACTTCCTACCGATTCAGCCGTTTATGTGGCGATTGCCATCATGCTCCTGCCTGGTTTGGTGCTATACAACCCTCGCCTGATGCTCCAGGATTACTCACCTGCCATCAAGAAAACAGAGACCGAAAAGCGGCAAGGCACCCTGCCAGGACTGCCTTTCCTCCTGACGATTCTGGTTCTGCCGTTTATCTTTGTGTTCCGACTGACAGAGACTTCGTTCCCGGCACTGTTTGCCTACGCCTGGCGTATTTTTTATAAAAGGAGTGTCTTATGCCCATACCAGCCTGGCTGATTGCCATCCTCCTTCTTGGATTGGTTGGTCTGTTCCTCCCCACTTACGGCGGCCTGGCCCGCCTGGCGGCCTGGCGCGAAACCCGTCAGCGCGAACTGGTGGAGGATGCGCTCAAGCACCTGCTCGACCGCGAGCAGGAGGGGCGTCATGCCACCCCGCAATCACTGGCCGGGACGTTGAACATCTCCCCGGCGCGGACGATGAAACTCATCGCGCAGGTTGAGTCACAGAACCTGGTCGAATCGCGCGGGAACGAAGTCCACCTGACGCCCGAAGGCGAACGCTGGGCGCTGCATGTCGTCCGCGCACACCGCTTATGGGAACGCTACCTGGCCGACGAGGCGCGCATGCCGCTGAAGAAAATCCACGGCGAGGCGCACAAACGCGAACACCAACTTTCCGAGGCCGAACTTGACGCGCTGGATGCGGCGATGGGACACCCAACCCGCGACCCTCACGGCGACCCCATCCCCAATCGGGCGGGAAAAATTCCCAGCCAGCCGGCGGTTCCTTTAACGTCCTGGCAAGCTGAGGGGCCGGTCCGAATCCTGCACATTGAGGACGAACCCGCCCTGGCGTATGAACAAATCCTGGCGGCAGGTCTGCGCCTGGGACAGGTCATCCGCCTGATTGAAAAAACCCCGACTCGTTACGTGCTTTCGGATGGAGAAAATGAATACCGGTTGGCTCCTTCGGTGGCCGCCAATATAAATGTGGCCCCTCTGCCCGAGGCCGAGATGGCGCTGAAGGGCGCGCTACCGCTCCACGCGCTGGCAGATACCCAAAAGGGCGAGATTCTCTTGCTCGATGAAGGCGTGCAGGGTTTCACCCGCCGCCGCTTCCTCGATTTGGGGCTGACCCCCGGTACGCTGATTACCCCCGAACTGCAAAATTTCTTTGGCGACCCGCGCGCATACCGCGTGCGCGGCACGCTGATTGCGCTGCGCAAAGACCAGGCGGCGCAGATTTGGGTCAAACCAGTTTAAAGTAACAGGTGTGCCGGTTTCAGGTGTCAGGATGCCGTTTATCACCCAAACCTGACACCTGGCACTTGACACCTGACACCCAAAAGGAACCACCATGACTGAAAAAATAACTTTACCTACCGAAAACTGCGAAACCTGCCCGGCTTACACCCAACTGGAACAGATGGGCATCAAAATCGACAACTTCGACCGTGTCATCGCATTGGCGGGCAACCCCAACACAGGCAAAAGCACCCTGTTCAACGCGCTGACCGGTCTCAAACAACACACCGGCAATTGGCCCGGCAAAACTGTCACCCGCGCCGAGGGCGGCTACCAGTTCAACGGCATCCGCTACAAACTGGTGGATTTGCCCGGCACCTACTCGCTGCTTTCCGCTTCGCAGGATGAGGAAGTGGCGCGCGATTTCATCCTGTTCGGCCAGCCGGATGCAACCATCGTCGTCACCGACGCCACCGCGCTGGAGCGCAACCTGAACCTGGTGATGCAGGTGCTCGAAATCACCGATAAAGTCGTCGTGGCGGTCAACCTGATGGACGAAGCCCGCCGCAAAGGGCTGGAGGTCGATACCCGCAGCCTGGCGCGCGACCTGGGCGTCCCAGCCATCCCGGTCACCGCCCGCACCGGCGAGGGGATTTCGACCCTGCTGCAAACGGTCGCCGGGGTGGTGGACGGTTCTATCCTGACCACGCCCAAACGGGTCGAGGGGACATCCGAATTCCAGCACGCCGTCAGCGAGCTTGCCCCGCTGATTGAGGAACTTGTGCCTGGCATTCCCAACGCCCGCTGGCTGGCCATCCGTCTGCTGGATGGCGATGCGCGGGTGCAAAAAGCCATCGAAAGCGGTGAACTTCCTGAACTAATGGCCCGCCAACGCCGCGCCGAAGCGCAGTTCAGCCGCAAGATGGCGGTCGAAGGACGGCAGTAACCAATTGCCCAGTTCTCCAGTTACCCGGTTTAGAAAAACCGGATAACTGGAGAACCGTCACACCGGAGAATTTTATGAAATCAACCGACATTTTACAAAAAGCCGAAACCCTGCGCGCCGGTCTCTCCACCGGTTTCCGCGACGAAATCGTCAAATCGCTTTACGCCGATGCAGAAACCATCGCCAAACGCGCCGTCAAAACCGCCAACGATAAAAAATACGACCTCGACCAAAAAATCGACCGGCTGGTGACTTCACCGGTCTTTGGCCTGCCCATCATGCTGGCCCTGCTGGCAGTCATCATCTGGCTGACCGTCTCGGGCGCCAATGTCGTCTCGGATGCAATTGCCGTCGTCCTGTTTTGGGTCGGCGACCAGGGCGTGGCGCTGTTCAAGGCCCTCAACCTGCCCTGGTGGCTGACCGGCTTCCTCTGGGACGGCGTCTATCGCGGGCTGGCCTGGGTCGTTTCGGTCATGCTCCCGCCAATGATGATTTTCTTTCCGGCCTTCACCATCCTCGAAGACCTCGGCTACCTGCCGCGCGTGGCCTTCAATCTCGACTGGCTGTATCGCAAAAGCGGAGCGCACGGCAAACAAGCACTGACGATGGCGATGGGCTTTGGCTGCAACGCCGCCGGGGTGGTCTCCACCCGCATTATCGATTCACCCCGTGAGCGGCTGATTGCCATCCTGACCAACAACTTTGTCCCGTGCAATGGGCGTTTTCCGACCCTGATTATGCTGGCCACGGTCTTTGTCGCCGCCGGGTTCAACGGGTTCACCTCGTCCATCATCGCCGCTGGAACTGTGGTCGGCGTGGTGATGATTGGCATCGCCTTCACACTGTTCATGTCGTGGCTGTTGACCAAAACCGTGCTGAAAGGCGAAGCATCCGCTTTTACGCTGGAACTGCCCCCTTATCGCGTTCCCAACGTTGGGCGGATTCTCTACACCTCGCTGATTGACCGTACCCTGTTCGTTTTGTGGCGCGCCATGCAGACTGCCGCCCCCGCCGGAGCCATTATCTGGATTTTAGCCAACATCCCGTTTGGCGATTCCAACCTGGCCCGCGCCATCGCAGACTGGCTGAATCCGTTCGGCCTGCTACTCGGCCTGGACGGAGTCATCCTTTTGGCCTACATCATCGCCATCCCGGCCAACGAAATCGTCGTCCCAACCATGATGATGGTCTACCTGGGCGCGGGCATGATGATTGACGGCCCCACCACCAACGAGGCCATCCGCTCGCTGCTGGTGAACGGCCACAGCTGGACGATGTTAACCGCCGTCAACCTGATGCTGTTCGCGCTGCTGCATAATCCCTGCGCGACGACCATCATCACCATTTACAAAGAGACAAAATCCTATCAATGGGCTGCAATGAGCGTAGTCATCACCCTCGGAATAGCCTTCCTGGTCACGTTCCTGACGGCAACTTTCACCCGGCTCATGGGCTGGGCCTAAATTTCGACAACTCCTGTAACCCCCAAAAAGAAAGAGCGACCATGCCTGGCAACCCGTCCAGTCGCCCAGAATCCGTCACCGATGTTCTCATTATCACCCATGCCATGCTCTCCGGCGCGGCCATCCTCATCCCCATCCCTTTTGTGGATGACCTTATCGTTTCCATAGTCAGGCAAAACCTGGTCAGGTTATTGGCAAAATATCACGGGATAGAGATTTCCCCGCAGGAGGTTCGATTGCTGTCGAGCCTCGAACCATCCAACGGCTGCTGGCAGGGGTTGCTAACCATCCTGAAATATCCGTTCAAAATCGTGCGTCAGTTCATTCGGTTACTCGAAGTCAAGAAAAGCGTCGAAACGGCCAGCCACACCTATTACAGCGGCATCCTGCTCAATGAAGTCCTGCGCAACGGTTGGTATCAACAGGAAAGGTTCGGCCTGATTCAGCAGACTATCCTGCACTTCTCTACCGGACAAACTTCGTGTTAGTTTGTCATTTCGAGCGACAGCGAGAAATCTTCTCCCAGTGCGCAAGATTTCTCCCCGCTGCGCGGCTCGAAATGACAAGAATAAGGTATG
>DAOTZM010000204.1:0-5246 GCA_034434035.1 Anaerolineales bacterium | reverse complement strand
CATCATTTTACCAAAAACCTGCGAGGGCAAAATCGTTCCCATCAGGTTCAGGTCAAAGACCCAGCGCAAGGCATCGGCAGGCAGGTCGAAAAAGGATTGTTGCGGGCTGGTGGTGGCTTGCGGTTTGTTGCCGCCCGCACCGTTGATGAGGATGTCCACACGCCCGAAGGTTTGTATCGCTGTTTGCGCGGCGGCTTCCATGCTGGCTTTGTCCAGCACGTTGCAGGCAAGACCGATCGAACCGTTGCCAAGTTCGGCGGCGAGCGCTTCGGCTTTTTCGAGGCTCAAGTCCAACACAGAGACTCTTGCCCCCGCTTCTGTCAGGGCGCGGCATACGGCAGAACACAGTACGCCCGCGCCGCCTGTGACGACGGCGGTTTTGTTGGTAAGGTCGAAGAGGTTTTGCATGGTAGGCCCCCCTCTCCTTTTGGAAGAGGGCAGGGATGAGGGGAACTATGCTCCTTGGTCGTTATCCTTGCTGGCAGGTTGATCTTCCTTGATCGCCTCGCGGAAATTGCGCAAGCCCTGACCAAATTCGCCCGCGATTTTACCTATTCTTCCTACCCCAAACAGCAGGATGACAATCACGAGTAGGATCATTAGTTCGGTGGGACCTAAACGGAACATGGGAATCTCCTTTTTTGAATACTTGACAAGTCGGATATTATGATTATAATGCAGTAAAGCGCTTTAGTAAAGCGTTTTATAAGATAAGTTGTTGAAAGGCATGGCTTAATGGCAAGACGCCCCAACCGAACAACAATCAATGATGTAGCCCTGGCGGCGGGAGTTTCGATCTCCACTGTCTCGAATGTCATCAATGGCAGGACGACCGCCATGACCGAAGAGACACTGGCGCGCATTCAGGCCGCCATGCAACAGTTGAATTACCGCCCCAGCAGTGTGGCGCGCGGGCTTGCCATGCAGCGCACCGCCACCCTTGGCCTGGTGCTGACCGAAATTGAAACCCCGCTTTTCTTGCAGGCTGTCACCCCCATCGAGCGCGAGGCGCGTCAGGCGGGGTACAGCTTGCTTTTGGTTAACGCCAGGAACGAGGCGGACGAGCGCGAGGCGGTCCAACTCCTGCAGGAAAAGCAGGTGGACGGCTTGATGGTCATCTCCACCTCCGACCCGCGCCAGAACGATCATTTGCACAAGGTTCAGGCAGAAGGCATCCCCGTGGCGTTGATTAACCGCTCCGACCTTTCCCCCGAATTTGACCAGGTGAACTGGGATAACAGCACAGGCGTGACAGCCATCGTGGAACATCTTGCAAGGTTGGGACATCGCCGCATTGCTATCCTTGTCGGACCTGTGGACCGCCGCAGTACGCAGGAACGTTTGCAGGGCTATCGCACGGGATTGGACAAATGCGCTCTTTCCTTTGACGAGAACCTGGTCCACCCTGGCGATTACACCGCCACCCCCGATGAATGGAAACAATCCCTGCTCAGCCTATTGGCATTGACCGACCCGCCCACCGCCGTCATCGCCTCGGACGACATCGTTGCCGCCGTCATCGTCCGCACACTTCAAGAGAGCGGGCGCAAGGTCCCTGCCGATGTAGCCGTGGTGGGAATTGACGACCAGCCTTTTTCACAATACCTGGGTTTGACAACCGTGCAACTACCCGTGCCTGAAGCGGGCAGGCAGGCAATTCAATTACTGCTTCAACGAATCACCAATCCAACCGCAAGAGCGCAACACATACTTCTTCCCTGTCCGCTGGTTGTTCGTGATACCTGTGGGGGAATCAAGGCAGGCTGACATGACTGTACAGCAAACCCTTCTCTTCGATCAACTCGCTGTCGAAATTTACCCCGACACATCCGCCATGGGATACGCCGCCGCGCAAGCCGCCGCGCAAGTCATTCGTGAGGCGGTATCTGCCCGCGGGGTTGCCAATGTGATTCTCGCCACGGGCAACTCGCAACTGGCGTTCCTCGAATCCCTGCGCGTCCTCCCCGATATTCCCTGGCAGGCAGTCAACGCTTTTCACATGGACGAGTACGTTCACCTCCCGCCAGGGCATCCCGCAGGTTTTCCGCTCACCCTGCGCCGGAACATCATTGACCATGTGCAGATAGGGAACTTCTTCCCCGTCCCTGGTCTGGCGACGGATATAGATGAAGCCTGTCGTGGATACGAGGCGCTTCTACGCGCCCATCCAGCGGACTTGTGCTGTCTAGGCATTGGCGAAAACGGACACCTTGCCTTCAACGAACCGTACGACGCCCGCTTCGAAGATTTGCGTTGGGTAAAGGTAATTACCCTCACCGAGACCAGCCGCCGACAGCAAGTGGGTGAAGGTCATTTCGCTTCGTTGGATGAAACTCCCACCCAAGCCATCACACTGACCATCCCTGCCCTGCTCACGGCGAAGCATGTATTGGCAATTGCCCCAGAAGCGCGCAAAGCGGAAGCGGTCTATCGCACTTTGCATGATGAAGTCAGCCCCGCTTGTCCAGCCACCGTCTTGAGAAAGACCGCCCACGCCCGCCTGCTTTTGGATACGAATTCAGCGGCAAAAATCCTTTGAGCAAGACGCCACGAAGGAATCTAACTGTGTTTTCAATAATTTCTTCTCTTCCTTTCTTATTCAAAGCGCTGTTAGTCTTGTTCCTTCGTGGCGAGAAATAAACCATCATGTCCACCCTTCAAATCCTCGGTGCGAACCTGCTGACCCCCGAAGCAACCCTGCCTAATCATTCCCTCATCATCGAGAATGGGCAAATCGCCTCGATTCTCAGCGCGCCGATTGAACTTGACGCGCCAACCTTGAACGCGCGCGGCTACACCCTCATCCCAGGTTTGATAGACATCCACATCCACGGCGGCGATGGCGCGGATACTATGGATGCCACCCCCGAAGCGCTAACCACTATTGCGCGTTTCCTTGCCCGGCACGGAGTCACATCCTATCTGCCCACGACCATCACCGCCTCCGCCGAAGCCACACGCGCTGCAATTGCCAACCTGCGGAATTTGCCCCAGCCCAAAGATGGCGCCCAGCACCTCGGCATTCACCTCGAGGGGCCCTATCTCTGCCACGAACAGCGCGGCGCGCAGCCTGAAGCGCACCTGCGCAACCCCGACCCAGCTGAATACGCCGATTGGTTCAGCGACAGCCTCGTCCGTCTGATTACTCTCGCCCCGGAACTGCCCGGCGCTGAAGAACTCATCCGCCGCGCAACCGCCGCCGGGGTTGAAATTGCCCTTGGCCACACCGCCGCCAATGCGGAAACAGCCCGCGAAGCCATCAGTTTGGGCGCGCGCCAGGCCACGCACATCTTTAGCGGCATGCCCGCCTTTCATCACCGCCTGCTGAATGCGCTGACCACCGCCCTGACCGATGACCGCCTGTACGCGCAAGCCATTGTGGATGGAATCCACATCCACCCGGACGTGGCGCGGCTGCTGGTGCGCGCCAAAACGCCCCGCCGCCTGATACTGATTAGCGACTCCATCCGCGCTGCCGGGCTGGGAGATGGCGAATACGACCTGGGCGGCGAAACTGTTCGCGTCCAAAACGGAATCACCCGCCGCGCCTACGATGGCGGTTTGGCTGGCTCCACCCTGACGCTGGATTCCGCCCTGCGGAATGTGATGCGCTTCGCCAACCTGACCCTGCCCGAAGCCCTGCCCATGGCAACCACCGTTCCCGCGGAAGCGATGGGCTGGAGCGGGCGCAAAGGCGTCATTCGCCCCGGCGCGGATGCCGACCTGGTTCTGCTCGATAAAAACTTCAACGTCTGCCTGACGCTGGTCGCCGGGCGAATTGTGTACCAAACCGAGAACTTTTCATGACCAAAATTACCTTTATTGGCGCTGGCAGTGTGGTTTTCACCCGCGAATTGCTGGGCGCCATCTATTCCTACCCCGAACTGCGCAGCGCCGCCATTGCCCTGCACGATATTGACGCCCGCCGTCTGGATGCCGCCGAGCGCATGGCGAAACTCCTCGCCAAATCTGCGCGTGGCACAGGCAGAATTATCGCCACGACCAGCCTGGCGCGGGCAATGGATGGGGCGGATTACGTTATCAACACGGTCGCCGTAGGCGGGTTGGAAGCTACCCGTAAAGATAACGAAATCCCGGCCCAGTATGGCATCCATCAAGTCATTGGCGACACCCTCGGCATCGGCGGCATCTCGCGCGCCGCCCGTACCATTCCTGCGGCAGTCGGTTTTGCCCGCGAAATGGAAAAACGCTGCCCCAATGCGCTCATGCTCAACTACAGCAACCCAATGAGCATGGTCACCTGGGGCGTGTATGCCGCCACCAAAATCAAGGTGGTGGGCCTGTGTCACAGCATGTATTGGACGACCAAACAACTGACCGAGTACATTGGCGCGGATTTTGGCGAAATCACCTTTGACGGCGCGGGCATCAATCATCAAGCCTGGCTGCTGCGCTTCGAGCGCAACGGACAGGACGCCTACCCTGCCCTGCGCGCCGCCATGCAAGACCCTGAAATTTGGAAACAGGACACCGTGCGCTTTGAGATGTTCAAGCGGCTGGGGTATTTCGTGACCGAGTCTTCGCTACATAACGCGGAATACAGCGCCTACTTTTTGAAGAAGCCCGAATTAATCGAAAAATTCCAATCGCCCGTTGGTTTTTATGTTCGGCTTTCTGAAGAACATGCTTCACATTTTGATGAAATGTACGAAAACCTGAAGCGCGGCGACCCGCTAACGCCCAAGCCCAGCCCCGAATACGCCCCCCAGATTATTCACGCCATCGAAACCGATTCCCCGCTGAAAATTTACGGCAACGTCCGCAACGACCAGTTAATTACCAACCTGCCCACCGGCTGCTGCGTGGAAGTGCCGACTCTGGTTGACAAAACCGGCCTGCATCCCATCCACGTTGGCAACCTGCCCCCGCACCTGGCGGCAATCAACCGCATCAGCATCAACGTACAGGAGTTGACCGTACGCGCCGTGCTGGAAGGCAAGCGCGAACATCTCTACCACGCCGCCATGCTCGACCCGCTTGTCATGGCAACCCTTGACCTCGACCAGGTCTGGTCGCTGGTGGATGAACTGCTGGACGCCCACAAAGCCCATCTGCCTGCCAACCTCCTCAACTGATACCCGAAAATTAATGAAAACTGATACTTATCATGTCCAACATCCTCATCTTCTCTCCTCACTTTGACGACGAATCCATCGGCTGCGGCGGCGCAATTGCCCGCCATGTTGCCGAAGGCGGCTACGCCGCTGTCGTTTTCATGACGCGCG
>DAOTZM010000203.1:0-8943 GCA_034434035.1 Anaerolineales bacterium | reverse complement strand
ACTGTAATTCATATCTTATTCTTGTCATTTCGAGCCGCGCAGCGGGGAGAAATCTTGCGCACTGGGAGAAGATTTCTCGCTGTCGCTCGAAATGACAAACTAACACGAAGTTTGTCCCCAGGAGCTGGACGACATGGGACGGCTGGAAGGTCGCTCGAAATGACAAACTAACACGAAGTTTGTCCGGTAGAGAATTCCGTGTACAGGTTTTGTGTCCCTTTGCCTGCACCGTGCAGCAGGCACGCGTGTGGCCTTCGTGTTTAATGGGTTTTTGCAGTAGAGTCATTCGTGCAAAAATAATCGCCACGATAATCGATTTTGACCGGTTGCGCTTACGGAGCCCGCAACTCCCTCAGCCGGATGACAATCGCAGTCACAATCACCGCAAAAATCAGGATTCCAAAAAACGCAATCCCGTTGGTATCGACGGCCGGGCCGGTCGCGGGGATGGGCGTCTCGACAGTGGGGGTGGAAGTCACGTCCTGGAGCAGGGGAGCGGACAGGCTCGAAGCGGCATTAATCAAAACCAGCGCGCCCAGCGCGAAAACGAAGGTCAGCGAGTACAGTTTGGGTTTCATGGGGGATTTCACTATAACGGGTGATGAAGTTTCACCCTAGTATAACATGCCTGCAAATCAGGCCATTCTTATCAAATATTAAGATGTCTTGTATAATCCTTATGGGTTGGGATGTTTCACACAACCTGAGGAGAGATGCCCAAATGCGAAAATCCCTTCGCTTTTTTTTCCTTTTGACCGCCCTGCTGTTTGTGGGGATAAGCGCAGCCAACGCGCGCTGGTCCCAGGTTTCCGCCGCTGACGAGATTACCAGCGGCGCGCTGCTATATGACAAATGGTACGCCGCGCTCGGCCAGCCCGCGCCGCAGGGAAACATGCCGCTCTGGAACGCGCAGGCAACCAACTCCCGCTCCGGTCCCGATACCTGGCGCTGCGTCGAATGTCACGGCTGGGACTATAAAGGTAAGGACGGCGCGTATGGAAGCGGTTCGCACTACACCGGCTTCCCCGGCGTCTTTGGCACGCAGGCTGATGTGGTTGCTGTGCTGAAAGGCGCGACCGACCCCAGACATGATTTCTCGGCCTATCTGGATGACGCCAGCCTGAACCAACTGGCCGTTTTCATCACGAGCGGGCTGATAGATGACTCCCAATATATCGACACCGTCACCCTGAAAACGAAGGGCGGCGACCCGGCCCAGGGCAAGGCGCTCTACGACGGAAACTGCGCCAGTTGTCACGGCGCAGACGGCGCGAAAATCATCTTCCGCACGGAGGGCATCAACGAGACTCTCGGCGCAGTCGCCAACCGCGACCCTTACCGCTTCCTGCACCGCGCCCGCTTCGGCGCAGCCGGGACCCAAATGCCGATAGGCCGCGACCTGGGCTGGACGCCCGAAGATGGCGTGGATGTGCTGGCCTATGTCCAGACCCTGCCGACCGGGGGCGAGCAGCAGCAGCCTGCGAACGTGGGCGAAGGTTCTGGCGCGTCTCCGCAGGTCGGTGGGCCGCCCCCTGGCCTGGCCGGCGGCATCCTCACCGGCCTGCTGGCCTTCCTGGGCACTTTCGGTGTCAGCGCCTTTTTCCTGTTTGGGCTGGTGGTGCTGGGATTCCTGGTTGTTTGGGCATTGCGTAAGAGAAAATAGATCATGGAGTCAAACGGCTTGCCGTTTGGCCGCTCGAATTTCCAAAATCGGGAGATTTTGGAGTCCGGTTTCGATGAGAGATGTATGGAGTCAAGCGGCTTGCCGCTTGAAGCCCGGTTTCGAGGAGAGAATCGATGCAGAGAGTGTTCGAACTACTGAAGCGGAAGGAAATCCAACTGCTCCTGTTGATTGCCGTGATGGTCGTCATCAGCGGCGGGGCGTGGGCCTTGTACCAGACCCAGATTCCGCCGGAGCAGCCCATCCTGTTCCCCCACGATATTCACGTCCAGTTTGGGGTTCAGTGCCTGTACTGTCACCCCGGCGCGCAGCGCCAGGCCTCGGCGGGACTGCCTACCCAGCAGAAGTGTTGGGCCTGCCACGGACAGTTGAAAAAATACTGGGACCCGGCCAACCCTGTGCCGCTTACCCAATGGCCGCCTGAATTGCAAAAACTGGCCGGGTACGTGGAGCGGAACGAGCCGATTCCCTGGGTGCCGGTCTATATGGTTCCCGACCATGCGCACTTCAACCATCGCCCGCACATCGCCGCCGGGTTTGCCTGCGAGCAGTGTCACGGCGATATGAGCAAGCAGAAGGTCGCCGAGTTGCAGCAGACGGTCAATATGGGCTGGTGCATCACCTGTCACCAGCAGAATTCGGTGGATGACCCGGAAAAGCGCATCAAGTTGATTGATTGCGGGACGTGCCATTATTAGGAATTCGATGCTCGATACTCGATATTCGATATTCGATGTTGATGCGAATAACCAATAACGAATATCGAACAGCGTATAAACAGGAGCGCATTGATGACAGATAAACTTTCCCGGCGCGATTTTTTGAAAGTGGTTGGCGCAGGCGCGGCAGTGACAACGGTGCTGACAGGCTGCGGCCCGGCGTCCCGTTATGTGACGCGCGAGCCGTATACCAAAATGCCGGAATATAACTACAATGGGCAAAGCACCTGCTACGCCACCACTTGCCGTGAGTGCGCGGCGGGCTGTGGACTGGTCGTCCGCACCATGCAGGGACGCGCCATCAAAACCGAAGGCAACCAATATAACCCGGTCAATCTGGGCAAGACCTGCGCGCGCGGGCAGGCGACACTGCACGGTTTGTATAATCCGGACCGTGTCAAGAATCCTGTCCGCAACTCGCGCGGCGAGAGCAGCCCATCCGCCGAAAAAGCCTGGACAGACATAGATTGGGACGCGGCGATTGGCATTGTAGCCAACGCCTTGAAAGAGCCTGCTGGCATCCAATTCCTGCTTGGGCTGGCCCCCGACCACTTGTTCGACCTGGTGAGCGACCTGTGCAAGTCGCTTGGCGCGCCCGCCCCCATCCGCTATGGGGCCTTGGGCATGTTCGAGGCGCGCGTCACGCTGGGAGAAGCCTCCCGCGCCGTGTTTGGCCGCCCCGATACGCTCTTTTTCGACCTGGCGAACGCCGACCTGACGGTTTCCTTCGGCGCGAACTTCCTCGAAACGTGGATTTCGCCGGTGGCTTACACGCGCGGCTACTCGAAAATGCGCAAACAGCGCGCGCGCGGCCTGCTGGTGCAGTTCGAGCCGCGCCTGAGTCAGACCGCCGCCAAAGCAGACGCCTGGCACGCCATCAAACCCGGCACCGAAGGGCTGGTCGCCGCCGCGCTGGGCAAACTATACGCCGAGGCGAAATTTGGGACTGCGCCCGCCGCCTTCGAAGCGGTGGATGCGCAGGCCGCTGCCGAATCCGCCGGGCTGGAACTGGAAGCCCTGGAAAAACTGGCCTTCCTGCTTGCGAAAGCCGAGCGCCCGTTGGTCATCCCCGGCGGGGCGGCCCTGGCGCGCGAAAACGGCCTCGAGACGGCCAAAGCGATTTTGGCGCTAAATGCCCTGTTGGGCAACCCCGGCAAACCGGGCGGGGTGTATCACACCCCGGCATCCCCGTTGGGCGAGGAGTATCGCCGTCCGGCTTCGATGAAGGAAATGGGCGAGCTGGTGGAACGGATGAAGGCTGGCGCCGTCAAAACGTTACTCGTGCATGGCGTCAACCCGGTCTTCGAACTGCCCAAGGCGCTCGGCTTCGAGGCCGCGCTCGCCAATGTGCCGACCGTCATCTCGTTTGCCACCTTCCCCGATGAGACCGCCCTGGCAGCCGATTACATTTTCCCCGACCATCACGGGTTGGAGTCGTGGGGCTATCAGCGTGCAGCCAATGGGGTGGGCCAGTCCATGCTTTCGGGCGCGCAGCCGGTCGTTGCGCCTTACTACAACACCAAATCGACGGCAGATGTGCTGCTGATGGCGGCAGGTTCACAGTTCAAGGACGAAGTCGAGTTCATCCAGGGCAAGGTCACGGGATTGGTCGAGGCGCAAGGCGGCTTTTACAGCGCCGCCGACCTGCCCTCGTTCTGGGCGCTGTTCCAGCAGTTTGGCGGCTGGTGGAAAAACGACGCCGAACTGGGCAGCCCCAATGCCGCCGGAGCCGCAGAAACCAAACTCAACCTGCAAACGGATGACATATCAGACTCGAAAGACGAGTTCCACCTGCTGGTCTATCCCTCGCCCATTCTGGCTGAGGCGGGGGCGAACAAGCCCTGGCTGCAAGAAATCCCCGACCCGATGACGACCGTGATGTGGAACACCTGGCTCGAAATCAACCCCAAAACTGCCAAGAAACTCGGCCTGCATAACGATGATGTGGCGCGGGTGGTCTCTCCCTTCGGGGCGGTGGAAGTGTCGGTTTATGAGTATCCCGCCATCCGCCCGGATGTGGTGGCGATTCCGTTTGGGCAGGGTCACACCGCTTATGGACGGTACGCCGAAAACCGGGGAGTCAATCCGGCAGATTTGTTCGGCGCGAAAACGAACGGGGCCGGCGACCTGGCCTTCGCCGCGACCAAAGTCCGTATCGAAAAGACAGGCAAGCAACGCGAACTTTCACGCATGGAAAGCAAGCTGGGCGTATATGGCGAAGGCCTGCAGGAGCATTAGAAATGGCGATTTTACCAAAAATTCCTGAATATAAAGCCGAATGGAAAGAAGGCGAGGAAGGCCGCTGGGGCATAGCCATTGACATGGATTTATGCACCGGCTGTCAGGCCTGCGTGGCCGCCTGCTCGATGGAGAACAACATTCCGTTTGTGGGTGAAGAAGCCGCCGGGTATGGGCGGCAGATGAGTTGGATTCGCGTGGAACGCCTGTGGGAGGGCGAGTATCCCGAAGTACAGGCCACGCCCTTCCAGCCGGTGATGTGCCAGCAGTGCGGCTCCGCGCCCTGTGAATTGGTCTGCCCGGTTTTTGCGACGGTGCATAGCGAGGCCGAAAAACTCAACCTGCAAGTCTATAATCGCTGCGTCGGCACGCGCTATTGCGCCAACAACTGCCCGTATGTGGCGCGCACCTTCAACTGGGCTGATTTCGAGCGACCCGAACCGCTGCCTAACCAACTCAACCCCGATGTAACCGTGCGGCGGCGCGGCGTGATGGAGAAATGCACTTTTTGCATTCAGCGTATTCACAAAGGACAGGACCAGGCCAAATCCGAAGGCCGCGATGTGCGCGATGGCGAAGTGATGCCCGCCTGCGCCCAGGCCTGCCCGGCGGACGCGATTGTCTTTGGCCGCCTGGATGACCCCGAAAGCAAAGTCAGCAAACTCTCAAAAGACAAACGCGCCACGCACCTGCTCGAAGACCTCGGCACGCAGCCGCGAGTGACTTATCTCAAAGGAGGCTTCCATGGCAATCTCGGCTAGCGCCCTGCCGCGCGCGGACGAACACGCGCACGCTCACCCCCCACATGGGGCAGGCGACCACGAGGCGGAACTGCGCAAAGAACACCTGATGCTCGACCCCAAGCCGCGCGGTGAAATGAACGCGCTGGTGATGGATTCGATGACTTCGAGCAACTGGAAGTTCTGGTCCCTGGCCGGGTTGATGGCGCTGATTACCGCTGTCGGCTTGTTCGGCGCCTGGGGTTACTCGATTGCCGAAGGTCTATATACGGCCAGCGTCAACCGACCGATGTACTGGAGTTACTTCCTGGTGCATACCGTCTTTTGGATTGGCATCAGCCACGCCGGGACCTTCGTCTCGGCCCTGCTGCGGGTCTTCAGGGTGGAATTTCGCCGTCCCTTCACCCGCGCCGCCGAACTGATGACGACCTTCGCCCTGGCGCAGGCCGGTATCCACATCTTTGCCCACATGGGCCGCGTCTGGCTGGCCTATTGGATGTTCCCCATCCCCAACCAGCGCCAATTGTGGGTCAACTTCCAGTCGCCGCTGATGTGGGACTTCCTGGCGATTAACACCTACCTGCTTTCCTCGACGATGTACTTGTTCCTGCCGCTCATCCCCGACCTGGCGATGGCGCGCGACCGCTCGACCGGCTGGCGCAAGAACCTTTACCGAATCCTGGCCCTGGGTTTCCGCGGCACCGAAGCCGAGTGGACTCACTTGCGGATTGCGCTCAACATCTTTGCTTTTGCCATCCTGCCGGTCATGTTCTCGGTTCATACCATCGTTTCGTGGGACTTTGCGGTGGCCATGCGTCCCGGCTGGAGTTCGACCATTTTTGGCCCGTATTTCGTGGTTGGCGCGCTGCAATCGGGCGTGGCGGCGGTCGGGATGGTGGTGATTGCCGTGCGCTATGGCCTGAAGAATATGGATTACTTCATCCGCAAGGAACATTTCGACGCGATTGGCAAACTGATGCTGGTCATCTCAATGGGCTGGGCGTATTTCTTCTTCAACGATTACATGATTCAGTGGTACGGCGGCGACTCGTTCACCGACGCGCTGCTGCACTTCCACGAGGCCGGTCCCGGCGGCTGGATTTGGTTCCTGATGCTGATTACCAACATCGCCATCCCCTGGCTGGTGCTGTGGAACAAAAACTGGCGGCGCAATCCCTGGATTTTATTCAGCGTGGGGCTGCTCATCAACGTTGGTATGTGGGCCGAGCGCTTCATCATCGTGCCGATTTCGCTGCAAATCAACCGTATGCCCTTCATGTGGGGGCATGGGATTAAGAACCTGCACGATACCTTCCCCTATGTCAGCGTCGAAATCCCGATTTTCATCGGCTCGATTGCGTTCTTTATCCTGCTCTATATGCTTGCTTCCAAGCTCATCCCGCTTGTGCCGGTTTGGGAGGTGCAGGAAGGCCAGATGGCGCACTCCATTCGCAAATATGGCAAAGAGCCGGTTGTTTCGGTGGCGGAATTGGAGTAACCATGACGGAAAAAAATCTCCTTCTGGCAATTTTCGAGGACATCGACCCCGCTGCCCATGCGGTCGATAAACTGCGCGCGCTGGGCATTCACGACAGCCATGTGACGGTCATCTCCGGCACGCCTATCACCGAAGCCATGCTGGGGCGCAAGCCGCAGTGGAGCAACGTTACCCGCTTTGCGATGGGCGGCGCCTTCATCGGTTTGTGCGTGGGCATCTTCCTGGCGTATGGCACGCCCAACCTGTACCCGATTACAGTCGGCGGCCGTTTTATTGGCGTCCCGCCGACGATTGTGGTGATGTTCGAAATGACCATGCTGGTCATGCTCATCAGCACTTTTATTGGCGTCTTTCTCGACAGCCGCTTCCCCAACTACACTCCCACCCAATACATGCCGGAAATCAGCGACGGGCGCATCGCCCTGTTGATTGAGTGTGGAGGAGAACTGGAAATGGCGGTCGAATCAGCCATGAAAGCGATAGGCGCGGAATCGGTCAAGCGCGCCCAGGCGGAGGCAATATGAGCCTGTTCCAGCGTCTGATGTTGGTCATCTCCGTTGCCGTGCTGCTGCTCGGCGTGGTGTTGATTTTTACGATGGACATCATCAAAATCGAGTGGATTTCCTTTATGGAAATCCAGCCTTCGTTCCGACCGATGGAGAGACCCCTGCCGGTGGCGAATCGCTCGATTCCCATCGAAGGCGCGGCCTACATCCCCGGCCAGGGGTCGCCGGTCAACCCGGTCGAGGCCGATGAAGTCTCTGTCGAGCGCGGGCGCGTCCTGTACTCGATTAACTGCGCCCAATGTCACGGTCTGGCAGGCGATGGCAATGGCAACATTGGCCTTGCGCTCGTCAACCCGCCCGCCAACCTGACGAGTGACGTGGTGCAGGTCAAAGCCGACGGCGCGCTGTTCCTTAGTATTTCCAACGGCATCCTGGGCGCGGAGGGGCAAATCCGTATGCCGGCCCTGAACGAAAACCTGACCGTGCGTGACCGCTGGGATGTGGTTAACTACATCCGAACGTTGAAAGCAGCGCCCTGATTTGGAGTTAGAAGTTGGAGTTTATAAGACAATGCGAGGTTCTGAATGAAAGACCTGAAAGGAATTATTTTCGGTATCCTGGTGGGGCTGCCTGCGCTGGTGATTGTCTTTGCTTTTGGCCTGTACTTCTTTGGCTGCCAGACGAACAACACCTGCACTGGTATCGCTCTGCCGGTGACGACCCCCATCCCGACCCTGATTCCGGCCACCCTGCCCGCTCCCAAAGTTGGCGCGGAGGCGGTTGCCGCCGTTTCCCACTGCCGCGTGGCCGCCGCTGATTTGGTCGGCGCGTGGATTGATGCCGGTTATCCTGAAACCGAGACCTTCTCCTTTACCGACATCAAGGGACAAACCTGCACCGCTACGTTCAAGGCGGATGTGCTCAAATTGTTCCTGGAAGCCAACCTGTGGTACGACGGCGCGCCCGCCTGCACCACCTGCCACAATGCGGATGTCGCCAACAACCAGAAAAACATGGATATGAGCAGTTACGCCGGTATCCTGGCCGGTTCCAACCGGGTGGGTGAAAAATCCGAAAAAGGCGATGACATCCTGGGCGGCGGCGATTCGCAAAAAGCCCTGCTCTACCTGATGCTCTACGCCCCCAACGGCCAGACCCTCATCAACCGCCTGGCCATGCCGCTCGGACGCCCCGCCAACGCCCCAGAAAAAGGCCCCATCGTCTCTGCTGGGACGCCGCCCGAACAGGCGCAAGGGCAATAACGTGGGGCGAGATGTTATCTCGCTGCCCAATTTGTCGGAATAGGATACAGCGACCGCTACATCTGGCGGTCGCTGTATCATTACGCATGTTTTCGCTCCAGTGCTTCGATTGGCAGAACTTCTTTGAGCGCCACCAGCTCCGGGTCGCCAGTGACCAGGATTGCCCGCAATTTTTCGGCAGTTGCGGCGGCAAAGGCATCGGCATACGAGACGGGATGCTTCATCTTCCAGCGCGCGGCGGATAGCACCAGGGTTTCATCCACTGGCACAATTTCCAGTGGCAATTGCCGCATCTCCCC
>DAOTZM010000202.1:0-5295 GCA_034434035.1 Anaerolineales bacterium | reverse complement strand
CATGCAATCCAGTTCTTTCCTTGCACATCAACGCCTGTTACAAAATAAACAAGGGCGAAACAATGCCCGCAGCTTGTTTCAAGTGGAAGAAATCCCAAGCGATCCGCAAATTCGTGGCGCTGATTTGGCGTGAAAAACCCAAAACCTGTACACGGAATACACGGGGTACACGGAATCTCACAGATTTTTCTTAAAAAATCCGCGCGCCCCCTACGGGGGCAGTCCGCCGAATCTGTGAAACTTGTACTGAGCCTGTCGAAGTATCCGTGTACAAAAAGGGTTTGACCCAAATTGAACTCTAAACTCAAGATAGTTAAGCAAGGAAACTATTTTATCCTGCCAGAGAATAAATTAGCAAGGCTGAAAGTGATTTTTGTCAATTGCGGCTTTCCCCAATTCGTCCTATACTAAAACAGGACAGGATAAATCCTGCCCTACCGAATTTTCATGAGGAGGCCTGAATGACCGAAGCACGCAAAAAGATTACCCTGCCCTATCTGTTCGATAAAGTTGCAAAAGGCGAACCCATCACCTGGCTGACCTGCTACGACTACCCGACCGCCTATTTGCAAGAAAAAGCCGGGATTGAGATGATTCTGGTCGGAGACAGCCTGGGCATGACCATGCTCGGCTACGATTCGACCCTGCCGGTGACGATGGACGATATGATTCGCCACGCCCAGGCCGTGCGGCGGGGGGCGCCGACTGCCTTTGTGGTGGGCGATATGCCCTATATGACCTACCAGCCCTCGGTCGAGAGCGCGATTCGGAACGCGGGCCGCTTCATGGCCGAGGCGGGCTGCGACGCCATCAAATTGGAGGGCGGCGCGGCGATGGCCGACCGCATCAAGGGCGTGGTTGATGCCGGTATCCCAGCGATTGGGCATCTGGGATTGACCCCGCAATCGGTGGCCGCGCTGGGCGGGTTCAGGGTGCAGGGCAAGAGCGCGGCGATGGCCAAGAAGATTGTGGATGACGCCAAATCGCTCGAAAAAGCCGGGGCTTTCATGATTCTGCTGGAGATGGTTCCCGACCGGGTCTGCAAACTCATCACCGAGCGCGCCGAAGACTGCATCATCATGAGTCTCGGCTCCGGGCCGGATGCGCACGGCCAGTTGCTTATTTATCACGATATGTTTGGGCTGTATCCCAAATTCACCCCCAAAATGGCCAAGGTCTTTGGCAACGCAGGCGAGGTCATTTTGAATGGCCTGAAAGGCTATCACGACGAGGTGATTGGAAAGCAGTTCCCGCAGCCTGAAAACTGGTTCGGGATGAAGGACGAGGAGTTCGACGAGTTGGAGAGACTCATCGAAGAAGATAAGAACAAAAAGCGCGACTGTGATTGCGAGTGTGACTGCGACTGTCACAAGAAATAACTGAGAGACCCTAAAGATATTTAAAGCCTTTAGTACGTTATTAGTGAAATTCTTACACCCTGGACTGACCCGCCAAGGCAGGCAAAAAACAAGAAATTTACCACGAAGGTAACGACGGAACACGATGTAAGAGAATTTAAGGTTTTCCGTAGTGTCCCGTAGTTGCCGTCGTGGTTATTGGGATTGTTTTCCGGCTTGTCCGGGTTATGGTCTTGTAATACAAGGAGAAAAAATGACTGATTTACGGAATTTGTTCGCCATCCCCGCCAGCCGTCTTGAAGCCATCAACGCTGTCCTGCTCGACCCCGATTCAAAAGTCATCAACAATTTCCTCGAAGTGGTCGCCAAATACGGCACGCCCGAGGAAATCAACCGCAAGCACCGCGAAGCGCGCAAACTGGAAAATCTGCTGAAGCGGGTCGAGGAGCGCGCGCCGGGCCACATCGCCGACTTGAAATGGCTGATAGAGCAGCGCGACCAAGGCGCGTTCGTGTCGGTTGCCAATTACCGGCGCAGCCTGCTCGGCGCGAAGGCCGATTCAATGCAATTCAAGGATGAATTTGCCGTCACGCTCGAAGTCTCGGCCCTGCAATATTTCCCCTGGGTGCGCGAGATGTGCGAGCGAGCCATCCAGAACAAAACCCTGATTCCGGGACGTTTCATCGCCGTCCGCAAGATGAAAGAATCCGAATTAGACGGCGACCTGCCCGCCATCGTGGCCGCGCTCGACATCCTCGGCGCATCGTTCGTCGAAACGCTCGACACCAAAGGCACCGACGGCTCGAACCCGCACCTGGGCGGCCCGGCCACCATTACCGGCTACTTTGGCGGCATTGGCCAGCCCAACGAACACGCCCTGATGTGGCTGGATGAGTTCCTGTACTATTACACCAATTTCGGCGTCCAGCACGTCCTGAACTTCAACGCCGGCACTATCCTGCTCGGATTCCTGCTCTACAAACTGGGCGTGGACATCAACTTCAAGATTTCGGTCTTTTTTGGCTCGGACAATCCCTACCACGCCCTGTGGATACTCATGGCCGCCAAATTGTTCAGCCGCGACGACGGCAGCTCCCCGCTGATTGGATTCAACTGGTCGAACTCGGTCAACAACCAGACGATGGAACTGACCGCCCAGTACCGAAAATCGCTCGGCTTCGAGGAGGTGGTGCGCTTCGAGCATCACATCACCGAGACCTGGAAAAGCATCGTCGTTCAGCCTTATGACCGGCGCGCCGAACTGGTGCAGTTGGCTGACCACGTTGCCAACATCAGCGCCAAGCACGAGGGCGGCCTGCCGGAGACGGAACAGACTCGCGCTCACCCGTCCGATATCCTGGATTACTTCCGCGCCAAGGATGAAGTCATCGCCAGCGGTGATTGGGATAACCTGAAATTGAATTTCATGGATAAAGTGGACGCCTGCAACTCCAGCGCGCGCATGCTCACCGAAGCCGGGCTGAGTTTCGTGGCAGCCAAACACCTGCACAAATAGGCCAGGCAGCGTATCTCATCCAAATCGTCCCGAAGGTTGCCCTAAAATGGCCCAATTTGCGCCAAAAACCTTCGGGACGATGATGCCCCGCTCCCTCACCCCCACCTATCTCCCAACGGGAGAGGGGCTTTCTCCGCCCTGACCGGGAAAGTTTTTTATTGGTACAATCCGCCGCGCAAAGGAAACATATATGACCATCGAACTCTCCCCCGAAGCCCAGGATTTCCTGACCCGCCCGCTGCTGGGCCGCCTGGCGACCGCCTCGCCCGACGGGCAGCCGCACGTCGTCCCGGTCTGGTTCCTGTACGCCGATGACGCCATCTGGATAAGTTCCTTCCAATCGACCCGCAAAATCGTCGACCTCGAGCGCAACCCCAAATGCGCGCTGGTGGTCGATATCGAACAGGGTAAAGAATCCATCTCGGCGGTCGCCATCGAAGCCCGGGCCGAACTGCTCCGCGAACCGTTCGAGACCGTCAAAGCGCGCACCATGCGCATCTACGCCAAATACATCGGCCCGGAGGGCATCCTGGCTCCCGACCCGCAAAGTTGGATGAACTCCCCCGAAAACCTGCTGATCAAACTCACCCCAACGCGTGTCAAGACCTGGTAATTGGGTGTTATGACTCATAGAGAGTTGCCGCAAATTCCAGGAGCGTCCAATGGTCTATCCGACTGAATTCTACAAAAACCTGCTCGACAACTTGTATGATGGGGTCTACTTCGTCGACCGTGAGCGCCGCATTACTTACTGGAACAGCGGCGCAGCGCGCCTCACCGGCTACAAGGCCGAACAGGTGCTTGGAAAATCATGCGGCGACAATATCCTGAATCACTGCGACGAAAACGGCTATGAACTTTGCAAAACATCTTGCCCGCTGACTCGCGGCATGGAAACCGGCCAGATTCACGAAGCCGAGGTCTTCCTGCATCACGCCAACGGTCATCGCGTCCCTGTGCTGGTGCGGGTTTCGCCCACGTTCGACCCTTCCGGCCAGGTCATTGGCGCAGTGGAAACATTCAGCAATAACGTCGAGGCAGTGCGCGCCCGGCGGCGAATCCGCGTTCTCGAGCAAAAAGTATTTTTCGACCCGCTGACGAGCCTGGGCAACCGGCGTTATTTCGAAGTCCAGTTTTATTCCGCCCTCATCCAAATGAAATACGAAGCCATCCGGCATGGCCTGCTCTTCCTGGATATTGACCACTTCAAAGACTTGAACGACCTGCACGGCCACAACATCGGCGACAGGGCGCTCGGCATGGCCGCCAAAACCCTGCGCTCCAACGTGCGAGATTCGGACGTCATCGTTCGTTGGGGCGGCGAAGAATTCGTCATTCTGCTGTATGACATCCTCCCATCCGAAACAAAGGCAGTCGCAGAGAAACTGCGCGCCCTGGTAGAACGCTCCCATTTCCCGGTCGACCATCTCCTGCTGCGCGTGACCGTTTCGGTTGGCGCAACCCTGCTGCGCGAGGATGACACCCTCGAGAGCGCCATCCAGCGCGCCGACCAGTTGATGTACCAGAGCAAATCCGATGGGCGCAATCGGGTCAGTTTTTCAGAATAGGCAAAAACATGGCGCAATTGATAGCCATTATCGGCCCCAGCGGGGTTGGCAAAACCAGCCTGGCCCGCGCCCTGCGCGCCGCCCATCCCTTCAACGTCGGGCTGGAACAGCACGCCGAACGCCCCTTCCAGACCCTGTTCAAGAGCGATTCCCGCTACGCCCTCGCCAACCAGGTCGATTACCTGCTGCTGCGCGCCGAGCAGGAGCGCGAACTGCGCCGCTCTGCCGAAGCCGGGCTGGTGGATGGCGGCCTCGACCAGGATTTTCACGGTTTCACGCGCCTGTTCCGCGCCCGCAATTCCCTGGGCGAAGCCGAGTTCGACCTGTGCCGCCGCCTGTATCTCACCATCCGCGCCAGCCAGCCCCCGCCCGACCTGGTGATTGCCCTGAAGGCTTCGGAGGAGGAGATTCGGCGGCGATTGGCCGAGCGCGACCGGATTAACATTGCTGGCGCCGAAGACAATGCCCTGCTCGATTCCTTCCTGGCTGAATGGCTGGCCTCGCTGACCCCGGAACGGGTGCTGCGTCTGGATGTTTCTGCTGCGCGCCCCGATTACAGCGACCTGGTCCCCGCGCTGCTTAGCCAACTCCGCGCGCGGCTGGGATTGGACGCAGGGATGTATGAGACCGGTTATATTCCATAAGTTCGCTGCAAAACCAGTTAACGCAGAGAGCGCAGATCATGCAGAGTTTCAAAGCGCAAAACCAGTTAAAAGTCATGTTTTTCGCACAGAATTCGTAACTACCTGCCACCCTCACCCCCCAACCCCTTGCCTTCGGCGCGCTTCGCAGTCCCGGTGGGAGAGGGGAGAAATCTCGGACGAAATTGTCGTTTTCGGCATAAAAATCCGCT
>DAOTZM010000201.1:0-6944 GCA_034434035.1 Anaerolineales bacterium | reverse complement strand
GCCCGCAAGGGTATTGCGAGGGAACATCGAAGCAGCCACAAAGAACAGCAGAATCAGAAAATTACTTGATCTAACGGAATTTGTGGTTTGCTATTTTCTGCCTGGACGTAAACGTCCGGGCTATCACGCAGCGTCCGATAAATCGGACTTTTTAGCCCTGTTCACAGGGCGCTGCCACCTGGCCAGGTGATTCATCACCGGGCAAAGCCGTAAAACCACAAATTCCAGCAGAATCAGAAAGCTCGATGGCGATGAAGGCCAAAACTTCAGCCATTTTCCCCACGAATCTGGGGAGAACCATAAATTTTTGGAGCCGGCATGGATAAAAAAGGATTATTGCTCGCCTTCGGGGCCTATTTCACCTGGGGATTGTTCCCCATTTACTGGAAATGGCTCCAGCAAGTTGACGCGCGTGAACTGCTCTCGCACCGCATCCTCTGGTCGTTCGCTTTCCTGTTCCTGGTTGTGCTGGCCACAAAGAACTGGCGAGACTTTCGCGCCACCATCCAGAACCGCAAAGTCATCGCGGTCTATTTCGCCGCCGCCCTGCTCATCGGCGTCAACTGGCTGACCTACGTCTGGGCGGTCAACGCCGGGTTCATCGTCGAGACCAGCCTGGGCTATTTCATCAACCCGCTCCTGAGCGTCTCGCTGGGTGTCCTCTTCCTGCGCGAACGCCTGCGCCCGCTCCAATGGCTGCCGGTCGGACTGGCTGCCCTCGGCGTGGCCTACCTGACCTTCGCCTATGGCCGCCTGCCCTGGATTGCGCTCGTGCTGGCCTTCTCGTTCGGCATCTACGGCCTGGTCAAAAAAGTCGCCCCGCTTGGCTCGGTCTACGGCCTGACTCTCGAAACCGGCATCCTGTTCCTGCCGGCCCTGCTCTACCTCGCCGCGCAGGAAGCCGCAGGCAAGGCCGCTTTCCTGCGCGCCGACCCCGTCACCAACCTGCTGCTGGTCGGGGCAGGCGTCGTCACCACCATCCCCCTGCTGATGTTCGCCTCCGCCGCCCATCGCATCCCGCTCTCGATGATTGGCCTCATGCAATACCTGGCGCCCACGCTCCAATTCCTGCTGGGCGTGCTGGTCTACAAAGAACCGTTCAGCGCAACCCAGGCCATTGGTTTCGGCATCGTATGGGTTGCCCTGGTCATTTTCTGGCTGGAAAGCTGGGCCGCCCAGCGCAACATCCGGCCCGAACCGATTCCCGAATTAGGAGAAGGGTAATGAGACTCTTGTTCATTGGAGGCACCGGCCTCATCAGTTCGGCCTGCGTCGAACTTGCCCTGCAAAAGGGGATGGATGTCACCCTGCTCAACCGCGCCGCTTCGACGAAGTATTCCCCGCCCCCTGGCGCGCGCCTGCTCACCGGCGATATGCACGCCGACCCGGCGCGCCTCGCTGGTCTCCTGCATGGAGAGCGATTCGACGCTGTGATAGATTTCATCGCCTACACGCCATCCGATATCCAGCGCGGAATCGACCTGTTTGGCGGCAAAACCGGCCAGTACGTCTTCATCAGTTCGGCCAGCGCCTACCAGAAGCCGCCCGCCCGCTACCTCATCACCGAAGACACCCCGCTCCACAACCCCTACTGGCAGTATTCCCGCGACAAAATCGCCTGTGAAGACCTGCTGCTGCGCGCCTGGCGCGAGCAGGGTTTCCCCGCCACGATTATCCGCCCCTCGCTGACCTACGGCCCCTCGCAGATTCCCATCATCAACGGCAGTTGGCAGCATCCCTGGACGATTCCCGACCGCATCCGGCGCGGCCAGAAAATCATCGTCCCCGGCGACGGCACTTCGCTGTGGGTCATGACCTGGAACGGCGATTTTGCCAGGGGTCTGGTCGGCCTGTTGGGACGCGAAGAAACCCTCGGCCACGCCTTCCACATCACCTCCGACGAAGTGCTGACCTGGGACCAGATTGTGAAGGAGTTGGGGCGCGCTTTGGGCGTCGAACCCAACATCGTCCACATCCCCTCCGACTTAATCGCCCTGTACGACCCAGACGCCGCCGGCAGTCTGATTGGCGACAAATCGAACAGCGCGGTCTTCGACAACAGCAAAATCAAACGCTGCGTTCCCGATTTCCACTGCGACGTGCGCTGGGCCGAAGGCGCGCGCCGCTCCATCGCCTGGTTCGAGGCCGACCCGGCCCGCCAATCCATCGACCACGAAGCCAACACGCGGTGGGATAGAATCATCGCCGGGTACGAGCGGGCCTGCCCCCAATAAACTTTACCGCTCGTCAGGCGGTTATCTCTTTGACCCAAAACGGCCTCCGCGAGAAAATCGCGGAGGCCGTTTCAACTCACGGATTACTAAAAACTGGCTTTACTGCAAGGCCGGTTCACTTGGCACGATTTTTTTCCAGAACTCTTCATTGATGGTGATTTCAGCCTTTTCGCGCAATTCTTGAAGGAAAGCGCGGAAGAACGTCTGCTTGGATTGTTCGAGTTCTTCATCGCTCAGCGGCACAACTTCGCGGGCAATCACCTGGATGATATGCCAGCCGTAATCAGTCTGCACTGGGTCGCTGATTTGGCCGATGGGCAGGCTAAAGGCAGCCTCGTCAAAGGGAGCAACCATCATCCCCTTTCCGAACCAGCCCAGGTCGCCGCCCAGGTCTTTGTTGCTGGTGTCGATGGAAAATTCCGCCGCCAGTTTGGCAAAGTCTTCACCGGCGCGCAATTTTTCAACGATGGAGGCGGCCAAAGCAGCATCGGAGACCAGGATATGGCGCGCCCAGGCCTTTTCCTGGGATGTCTCCAGGTCTTTGGTCAATTCTTCGAGTAACTTATCACGCAGCAGGAAACCCTCGTTGAATTTGCGATAATCGTCGCGAGTCATGCCGGTTTGCTCGTTCAGGAAGGTGAATTGCTCCTCGAAGGCGGCTTGATAGCCCTCCAATGTGTAAGGGGTTGCGGTCGGCAGGGGCGTGGAGGCGGGGCCGGCGGCAGCGGTCGGGGCCAGGGTCGGTGTTTCGGTGGGGGTCACGTTCGGTTCCAGCGTGGCGGTGGCAGTGGGCGTGACCGGAGTGGCCGTCGGGGTGATGGTCACAATCGCCAGCGCGGTCGGGTTCAACGTCGAAGTCGCAAATGGAATCGCAGTCGGCGCAGGAGTGGGCGTGCCGTCGGCATAGTATCCCAGTCCTTCCTGCATGGCCTTATCGAGTTCATCCGCGCTCACCGTGATCCCACGCCGGGCAGCCTCCTGGCGGATGAGAGTGTCTTCGATCATGTAATCGATGACGGTTTGACCAATGAGGGCGGGGGTGTTGAGCTGCTCAGAGATTTGCTGCAAAGTCCGGCCAAAGTTGGGGTCGTTGAAAGGGTCCGCCGCGCCGAACATCTGGGCAAACTGGTAATACTGGTTGAACTGGGTGACCAGTTGCAGGCGCTGTAACTTAACCTGTTTCTGGAAATCGCCGGCGCGAATGGAATCGCCATTGACCCTGGCAACCGCGCGATAGGGACTCAGGACCGTTTCGGACAGGATGCCATAAACAACGAGACCAACCACAATGACGGCCACGACGATGGCAGTAATCCAGATGATGCGTTCCTGGCGGCGGACCACCTGCAGGTGGGCGGTATGTTTCTTGCTGGTTTTTTTGGGGGTCATAAACACTCGCTCTTTTGCGCGCAAAAATCAAGGGCATGGAGTCAATTTCCATGCCCCGGTTTTGTCTTAGTCTTCGCGTCCCCCGCCCACATAGGGCAACAGGGCAATATGCCGGGCGCGCTTGACAACCCCGGCCAGGGCGCGCTGGTGCCTGGCGCAGGCGCCGGTCTGGCGGCGCGGGCGAATCTTGCCGTCTTCGGTCACATAGCGCTTCAGCAAATCGACGTTCTTGTAGTCCATGCGGATATTTTTATCGGCACAGAACTGGCAAATTTTGGGACGCGAATAGAAACGGCGTTCACCTGAATGGCCGCCCTCTTCACGCTCACGTTCACGATAGTCTTCCATAGTTTACTTTACTCCATCCATGCGGTCTGTTCCCAGCCACGCATTGGTGATTTAGAAGGGGAATTCATCCTCGTCGGTCGATTGTGCATCTGGAGCGTCATTTTCTTCAGACGCCGGGTGATTGTTCCCGCTGTTTTCGCGGCGCTCACCCAGCATCATCATTTCACTGGCGACGATTTCGACGCTGCTGTGTTTGTTGCCTTCTTTGTCTTCCCATTTGCGGGTTTGCAGACGGCCTTCGATGTAGACCTGCTGGCCCTTGTTGAGGTACTGCTTGCAGATTTCGGCCAGGTTGCCCCAGGCGACCACGTTAAACCACTCGGTCTCCTGGTGGCGCTCCCCATCGACCGTGTTCCACGAACGGCTGGCGGCAACGCTGAAGGTTGTCACAGGGCGGCCGGAGGGGGTGTAACGCATTTCAGGGTCGCGCCCCAGGTGGCCTATAATCATTACTTTGTTCAAACCTCGGCTCATCTTCTTTCTCCTTGCTCAGAAAACAATTCAACCGACAGGATTCAATACTTACTCAGCCACGGTAATCATAGAGCGCAGAATGTTTTCCTGGAAGCGCAGGTTGCGCTCCAGTTCGGCTGCGGCGGCGGGGGGCAGGCTGATGTTCATGACAGCGTACTGTCCTTCGCGCTGTTTGCGGATGCTGTAGGCCATACGGCGACGGCCCCACACATCGAGTTTCTCGACGGTTCCGCCAGACTCCGTCACCCAGCTGTTGACCTTTTCCAACACGCCTTTGAACGCGTTCTCGTCCAGGTCGGGGTGAACGATGCAAACCAACTCATAATTGTGCATAATAGGGAAAACCTCCTTTCCTCGGGATTGCCCCCGGTCAGACTGCCGCAGGCAGCGCCGGGAGCGGAAGGAGTCACGCGGGTTGCGTGACTTGGATGAAACGGGCTGAATTTTAGTCGATAGCTGTCGAATTGGGAAGGTGGGAAAAGTCAGCGGATGTAGATGGGGTTGCTGAAAATCCAACCGCGCAGGCGGCCCAAGGCCCGGCGCCAGACTTCCACGCGATAAACGCCCGGTTCGGTGGTGATGTAGGCGCCGATATCGGTATCTTTCCAGGCGCGAATCACTTTTCCATCCTTGAGCAGGCGGCAGTCGGCAATCTCAGGCAGCCGGATTTTGAGCGTCACCCCGCCTTCCGCCGGGATTTCGTCGCCCATGATGGCGTTCCTGTCGCGTCCCTGGGCCGTAAAACGGAATCCGCGCGCGGGATGGTGCAGGTCGCACGCTACGAAGCAGTGCCCGGCGGTGAAAGCGTCATATATCATTTTCTTGTCAGCGGCCAAATCACCGCTCAGCGGGGAGGGGGTCAGCAGGTGGGTGTTAATTGTCTGGAAATGGAATTCGTAAGGAAAAACCACGCGATGCAGCGGCCCGGCGCTGACCTTGAGGGCATGGGCATCCGAACCACCAATGGCGACCACTTTTTTGCCTTCGCCAAGCAGCTCATCCCACTTTTGCAGGGCAGGACGCGGCGGCTGGATGGAGAGGAAGCGCGGGAAGTAGACATAAAACAGGATGTGCAGGAAACTCTTGCCCCGCGCTTTGATTTCGCTCAACCCATTCCATAGTTCCAGGCCGGTGTAACCCTGTACATCCCAGGCTTCCCAGGAAATGTCGATTTCGTTGATGGCAAGGCAGGCCGGGTCATACGGATGCGCAAGGAAGGACAGCCCCCCGGCGCGGCGCACATTGTCTATCAGGTTTTGCGGATCGGGGGCGAAGGCCGCCAGCTCGCGGTTGGCGTCGAAGACCAGCAGGTGGTTTTTCTGCGGGACCCGCGCCTGGTCGTGGATTTCTTCCCCAACCAGGAGGAGGAAGCGCTTTTTGCCCCGGTTGTGATATCCTTCCACGCCGCTTACCAGGACGTTGTGGTCGGTCACGATGACAGCATCCAGCCCGGCCTCCAGTCCGGCGTTGGCGATATCCTGGTGCGAGCCGCTTCCATCAGAGTAGGTGGTGTGCATGTGCAGGTTAACGAGCAGTTCGTGAAGAAGTTCGGGCATGGTTCCTCTTGTTCAAACATGTATAGCCATTTTGGGCGGGCTGATTTTAACCGCAGTTCGCCCATAGCGCAGCTGCTTCGCGGGCCGCAACCAAAGGCTGCTATGATTTGCGCTATTCGCGCAAATCCTGCGCCATAATACTATAAAAGTAGGGCGAATTGGCAAGTTGGACATCCCCTTTGTGATTCCATTGGGATTTAGCATCAAGTCACATTTCATCCAAACCGGGGCCAGGCATTCCTTACCAACCGCCAACGGAACAATCACCCCTTGCCTTTTCTGCCCAAGTATGCTATTTTTAGGCATATCACCGTGGAGAACCCATGCCAGAAGCCCCAAAAACCGTTGTGGTGGTCGAAGACGAAACCGATGCCGCTGAAATGTTCGCTGAAATGATGCGCGTCAGCGGCTTTCGGGTTCTGAAAAGTTACTCCAGCACCCCTGCTATCAGCATGATTACGACCGAACAGCCCGATATCGTCATCCTCGATGTGATGATGCCCGATGTTTCCGGCCTGGAAGTGCTGAAGTTTATGCGCCGCGAACCAACCCTGTCCCACATCCCCGTCATCGTCGTTTCCGCCAAGTCCATGCCTGGCGATATCAAAACCGGGCTGGAAGCGGGGGCTTCCGTGTATCTGACGAAACCCGTCGGTTTTCTGGATTTGAAACAGGCCGTCGAAAAAGCCCTTCAACGCAAATCTTGAACACCCTCCATGAGCCTGTTGCGCGCCTTCATCGCCATCGCTATTCCCCCCAAAATCAGACAAGCGATTTCCAGCCAGACGGCCAGCCTGCGCAAGGAATCTGGCCGCGCGGTGCGCTGGGTAGCCGTGGAAAACATCCACTTGACACTGAAGTTTTTAGGGGAAGTCTCTGCCCCAAACCTCGAACTGCTGGCGCAAGCCCTGCGGGCCGAATGCGCGCAAACCGCGCCATTCAC
>DAOTZM010000200.1:0-7056 GCA_034434035.1 Anaerolineales bacterium | reverse complement strand
GTTCGTTCCAGCGTTTTCGGTCAGGATTCATCTTACTCGCGCCAGGACTTGTCCTCCAGGGCGCGCTGGTCGCGCAGGGCTTCATCCACCAACCGGTTGTTGCCGCTGCGCTGAAGTTTGCGCCACTGATGCAGGCCGGCCCAAATCAACAGCGGCGCGCCGACCGCCGTCCCAGCCACCGGGTAGGGAACCCCCGCCACGATGCCCAGCACCAAGCCTTTGGCGAGCGATGCGCCCCATTCGTCTTTGGCAACAAAGCGTTGTACCAAGGTCGTGGCGGCAAAGCCAAGCGCGCCAACGATGGGGCTGAGAATCGGGATGCTGACGGCAGCCAGTTCGGGAATGCCAAACACCCCATCCAGCGCAATGGTCGCCAGCGCGGCCAGGGCATGGATGGGCGGGGTAGGAAAAGGGTTTTCATCAGGACGACGTTCGATGCTCATAGTCAATCCAATTGGTAACGCGAGATAAATCTCGCGCTACTCCCACTCAATGGTCGCAGGCGGCTTGCTGGTGATGTCGTAGACCACCCGGTTAATGCCGCGCACTTCGTTGACGATGCGGGTCGAGACGCGCGCCAGCACGTCATAAGGGATTCTGGCCCAGTCGGCGGTCATGAAATCGTCGGTGACGACCGCCCGGATGGCGCAGGCGTCCTGGTAGGTGCGCTGGTCGCCCATCACGCCGACCGATTTGACCGGCAGCAGGACGACAAATGCCTGGGAAGTTCCTGCTCCCTTTCCAAGCAAGCTAGCAGCCGCCAGTTCCTGCGTCAGGATGGCATCCGCTTCGCGCAGTTTTTCGGCGCGTTCGGGGGTGACTTCGCCCAGGATGCGGACGGTCAGGCCCGGCCCCGGAAACGGCTGCCGCCAGACCATTTCGGACGGCAGCCCCAGCGCTTCGCCGACAGCCCGCACCTCGTCTTTGAACAGGTAACGGAGCGGCTCGACCAACTGGAAGGTCATATCCTTCGGCAGCCCGCCCACGTTATGGTGCGTTTTGATTTTATCCGCTTTGTTGCGGTCGGGGGCCGAGGATTCGACCACGTCCGGGTAAATCGTCCCCTGCACCAGGAAGGGCGGCTGACCGAGGGCTTTGGCTTCGCGCTCGAAAATGCGGATGAACTTCTCGCCAACGATTTTGCGCTTCTTTTCGGGGTCGGTTTCGCCTGCCAGCGCGGCGAAGTATTCATCGGCGGCGCTGACGGCCGCCAACTCCACGCCGAGCATCTCGCGGAAGGCGCGCGCGACCTGTTCCGGCTCGTTCTTGCGCAGCAAGCCGGTGTTGACGAAAACCGCCGCCAACTGGTCGCCGATGGCCTTGTGGACGAGCGCGGCGGCGACGGACGAATCGACCCCGCCGGAGACGGCTGCCAGCACCCGGGCATTTCCCACCTGCTGGCGGATGCGCGCCACCGATTCGTCGATAATCGATTGCGGCGTCCAATCGGGGGTCACGCCCGCGATGTCCACAACAAACCGGCGGATGATTTCGGCCCCGCCGACGGTATGGTTGACTTCGGGATGGAACTGCAAGCCGTAGTATTTGCGGGCCGGGTCCGCCATGGCGGCGTAGGGGCTGTTGCCCGATTGCGCCAGCGCGAAAAATCCCGGCGGGAGTTCGATAACCTTGTCGCCGTGCGACATCCAGGCCTGGAAATTTTCCGCGGGGAGCAGGGGATTGCCTGCCGCCGATTCGACGATGGCATGACCGTATTCCCGTTGGGCCGAGGCGTCCACCCTGCCGCCCAGGGCGTGGGTCAGGGCCTGCATTCCGTAGCAAATGCCCAGAATCGGGGTTCCGCTTTCGAGGATGAAATCCTGGATGAACGGCGCGCCCGGTTTGTAGGCCGAGTTCGGCCCGCCAGACAGGATGAAGGCTTTCGGCTGGATGGACAGGATGTTTTCCCGCGGCGCATCCCAGGGGAAGAGTTCGCAATAGACCTGCGCCTCGCGCACGCGGCGGGCAATCAGTTGGGCGTATTGGGAGCCGAAGTCGAGAATGGCGATGGAATTGTGCATAATTTATTATCATTCCAAAATCAGGAGATTTTGGAGTCCGAGATGAGATGAAAATGCAAATAGGGGAAATCCTGATATTCGCCGCCGTTGACGATTAAGCGGCAGGCGGGCAGGTGAAATTGCTCGACCAGGCTTTGGGCTGCGGCGATGACATCCGACAGGAAGGCGGCGGCGGGGTCGAGGGCGCTCACACCTGCCCTGGCGGGCGGCGTCAGGGGGCAGGAATCGGCTTTTTAGGAACCAGCAAGACGTGAAACGGGTAGGAAGGAGCGGGGCGGCGAAAGGCAAGGAGCGTGGAAGTTTCTCGTAAACGGTCTGTGGGCAGAGGCATGAACTTTTTCGCTGCCAGATGGCAGGCGCAACCTTAGCTGCGCAAATCGCCGCGCGGAAGATGTCACGAGCGGGTTCACTTAATCGCTGGGAGCCAGCCAGGAACCACAACAAGTATCTGCAACATAGCGCAGCCGCTTCGCGGGCCGCAACCAAAGGTTGCTAGGATTTGCGCGAATAGCGCAAATCCTGCGCCATAATACTATAGATGTTGCCCATTTTATCTATGCTTGATCAAGCAGCCAGGCGTCCCTGGCGATTCTGCCATTTTTTTCAGGCTGGTTTCGATGCCGGCAAAGCGCAAATCCAATTCTGGAAAAGTTCCTTCTGTATTAGAGCGCTGCGCCGTCCGGCTAGATTGGCGCATGGTTTTGTATTTCAAGCAATCCGCTAAAATCCAAAGCTCGTCCCAATCTGAGGGGGCAATTCTTGAATAGCGTCAAGCAAGTCGTTTTTTTTTGAAATGGTCATCGCGCGTCTCCAATAAAACTTACTCTGCAAACCAATTATAACCCTTATGGCCAACCTTGATTCTTCCGTCATCAAACTCGTCAACCTTTACCCATTACAATTCTGGCAGCGCAACCTGGATGACCGCCCCTTCGTCATCCCCCTCAGCCAGCAGCACCTGTCCGTTGTGCAGTTTGAGAATGGCCTGCCCGATGTAAGCAGTCATGGTCAAAATCATCTCCGCGGCGGCGATGTTGCGTTTGCCCCGTCCCTGGATGGTAATGAGCGCATCCGTTTCACGGGACTCCAGCGTCAGCGTGACCTGGGCCGGAGCCTGGGTATACTCGACCACATACAGAATCCAGTTCAACAGGCACTGCTTCAGCAGGGACTCATCCGCCCGGACTTTTGTTTCGGCTTCCGGGAGGTTCGTGACCAGTTCGACATCCCTGACGGCTTTGTTCTGTTTCCAGTAAGCAACCGTCTGGGTCAGGAGGTTGCCCAGGTTGGTTTCGACTGCTGAAAAAGCCTTCTCGCCCCGGCTCAAGCGCGCCATATCGACCAGATTCGACATGGCCGCCATGGCTTGCACGCTGTTTTCGTAGACGACGGTCAGGTCGTCTTTTTGCATGTCTGTCAGCGGGCCAGACATGCCCTTGAGCAGCATCTTGGTAAATCCCAGGATGCGGTTGAAGGGCGATTTCAGGTCGTGGGCTTCCTTCGAGATGAACTCGACGATGTCGAACCGGTCGGGGATGTCGAACGTCGTTTTGGTCATAAAAAATCCTTAATGGTGAACGTCCCGAAGGTTGCCGAAAAGTGATTGGGACTATCAGAAAAACCTTCGGGACGGTATCTTCAGATGTTTCGGCAGGTACAACCCATGTGGTGAATTATTCCAAGTGTCCGATGACGACAACACAGGGATTGCGAAACACAATTTCTCCATGCGGCGCATCGGGCAGTTCACTGGTCAAATCCTGGCCGGGGAAGTGCAGGGTTTCGTGCATTTCCTTGCGCCAGCGCGGGCAATCGGTGACATCGTAGACAATGCCATGGTGGGCAATCCACTTGCGGCTGCCGCGCTCGCCGTCGTTGCGGCGCAGTTCCTGGAGCGTGACGGGACGGTCGGGGATGTTCATTGGTCGAATTATACCGTTTTGCAAGATTCATAATCCTTACACATATAAAAGGCGTTTCCCGCGTGACTGCCAGATTTGTCAACTTCCCTGCAACCTTTTATAATGGACGCATGACCCAACTCATCGAATGTATTCCCAACTTTTCAGAAGCCCGCCGCCCCGAAGTGGTGGAGGCGATTGTGGCGGCCGCCGCGTCCGTTCCCGAAGTGACCATCCTCGACCGGTCATCGGACGCCGACCACAACCGCACCGTGCTGACCTTCGCCGGGCCTCCCGCCGGGGTGGAGGAAGCCGCCTTTCGGGCAATTGCCCGGGCCGCCGAATTGATTGACCTGAACCAGCACACTGGCGAGCACCCACGCATCGGCGCAACGGATGTCGTCCCCTTCGTGCCGCTCTCTGGCGCGACGATGGAAGAGTGCGTGGCGCTCGCCAATCGCCTTGCGGAGCGTGTAGCCAAAGAACTAAAACTCCCCGTCTACCTTTACGAGGCCGCCGCCCGCCGCCCGGAGCGTGCCAACCTGGAAGTCATCCGGCGCGGGCAATACGAAGGACTCAAGGCCGAAATTGAAACCAATCCCGACCGCGCCCCCGATTACGGCCCCGCCAAACTCGGCCCGGCCGGCGCGACCGTCATCGGCGCGCGCGCGCCGCTGGTGGCGTTCAACGTTTATCTCACCACGGAAGATGCCGCCATCGCCAAAGCAATCGCCAAAGCCGTGCGCCAGTCTTCGGGCGGGTTCCGCTTTGTGAAGGCCGCCGGTTTCCTCGTAGAGGGCCGCGCCCAGGTCTCGATGAATCTGACCGACTACCGCCAGACGCCGATTGCGCGGGTGGTGGAGACGATTCGGCGCGAGGCGGCGCGTTATGGCGTCGGAATCCATCACAGTGAACTGGTCGGCCTGATTCCGCAGGAAGCGCTGGTCGATGCGGCGGTCTGGTACACCCAACTGGACGGGTTTACGCCGGACCAGGTGTTAGAAACGCGCCTGTTTGCGGCGCAACAATCACCCAATCACCCAATCACCCAATCGGATTTCCTGGACGACCTGGCCGCTGCCACGCCGGCGCCGGGCGGGGGCTGCGCGGCGGCCTACGCGGGCGCGATGGGGGCCGGGCTGGTGGCGATGATGGCCGGGCTGACGGCTGGCCGGAAAAAGTATGCCGCCTTCGACGAGCAGGCCAGGGCGATTTTGGCCGAGGCGGAAGAATTGCGCGCTGCGCTCACCGCTGCCGTTGACGAGGATGCCGCCGCCTTTGAGGCCGTCATGGCGGCTTTCAAATTGCCCAAAGAGTCCGAAACCCAGGCCAAACTGCGCCAGGCCGAAATCGAAAAGGCTACCCTTCATGCCGCGCGCGTGCCGCTCAAGGTGGCGGGCAGGGCCGCGCGGGTCATCGAACTGGCGGCCCAGGTTGTGGCGGCGGGCAACCTGAATGCCATCAGTGACGGGGCGAGCGGCGCGGCCATGGCGCGGGCCGCCCTGACCGCCGCCGGGTATAACGTCCGTATCAACATCAATAGCCTGCAAGACAAAGCCGCAGCCGCCGGCTTGCTGGCGGAACTGGAATCGCTCGAAGCGCGGGCAAATGCCGCCGAGGGGCAAATTCGTCAATCATTGGAAATGCGCGGGGGAATTTCTGCTCGATGAGCCGGATTCCGCTGCTGATAGCGCTGGCCGTTTTATCGGCCTGTTCTTCGCCGCCCGCGCTGGAGCGGACGCCGCTGTTTGCGACTCCCATTTTGGGAACGCCTGAACCGACCCAGAGCAGTTGCCTGGTGTGTGGAATTCAGGCCGCGACCATGACGGCGCGAGTCCCGGCGACGCAAACGGCGGCTGTGATGCAGATGACCCAGACGGCTATCGCGCCGGTCGTGCAGGCTGCGTTGACAGCGGCGGCAGACCCTTCAGCGACGCCGACTGTTGAAATAACGGTAATCAGCGAGGCGTGTACCGCCAGCCCGGTCTGCTATTTAGACGGGCATTTCCTGTTCCAGCGTCCCGTTCCTTTGACGGGGCCGCATTCCATCGAGCGGTCTTATCCTTATGGCAGCACGCAAGAGGGCAAACGGGAAGTCCATCATGGGGTTGAGTTTTATAACCCGCAAGGCACGCCCGTGCTGGCCGCCGCCGCCGGGGAGGTGGTCTTTGCGGGCGACGACGCGCTGCCTCTCCCGCCGGGAGAGGGCCGGGGGGATGGCGGTCCGCTGGCCTGGGTGCCGGCGTTTTATGGCAATGTGATTGTGCTGGAGCATTCGCTGGGCGGCGAGACGTTTTACACGCTCTACGGGCATTTGTACCGCGTTGGGGTGAGCGCCGGGCAGCGAGTGGCGGCGGGCGAGCCGATTGGCGAGGTGGGCGCGAGCGGCACGGCGATTGGCAGTCACCTGCATTTCGAGATTCGGCGCGGGGCGAACGATTATTTTTCCACCCGCAACCCGGAGTTGTGGCTTGCGCCGCCGGAGGGGACGGGCGTGCTGGCCGGGCGCATTGTGGACGGGCGCGGCAGCCTGGTGAAGGGGCTGGTGAACGTCCAGCGCATGGAAAATGGGACGTTCAACCCGCTTTCGGTCGGTTCGGCGGCGACCTACGCCCCGACCGGCGTGAACGGCGATGATGCGTTGCAGGAGACTTTCGCGCTGGGCGAAATCCCGGCGGGCGAGTATCGTTTGTCGCTGGTTCATTATGGGATGGTGTATGAACAGGTGGTAAAAATCGAGGCGGGACGGTTGACGTTTGTTATTTTTTTGGTGAAGTAGTGATTTTCTCTCGCAAAGCCGCCAAGAGCGCCAATCTTTTGAGTATTTGTTGCGCCTTTGCCCGTAAGGGTATTGCGTGAACCTTTTCCCAGGGCAGATTTTAGAAACCACAAAATCCGTTGGAACCAGGGATTCTTCATTCTTTTTTTGTAACTACCTACCACCCTCACCCCCCAACCCCTCTCCCGGTGGGAGAGGGGAGAAATCTCGGACGAAATTGTCGTTTTCGGCATAAAAATCGTATCTTCTCAATATTTCGGGGTAAGCGTTTTTGGCAGCCCGCAAATATGGAGCGAAAGCCCTTGTTTTTGAACTTTATGTCCATATTTGGTGTGTACATTTTAGGGCTACCCCG
>DAOTZM010000199.1:0-6240 GCA_034434035.1 Anaerolineales bacterium | reverse complement strand
CGGGATTCCAGGCTGGCAATTAAGTCACGCAACTGGGCAGTCATCTGGTTGAAGGCTTTTGCCAGCGTTCCAGTTTCATCCGCGTTTTTGATGTCGGCAGTTACATCCAAATTACCGCCTGTGACCTCCAGGGCAGCCTCGGTAATCCTGCGGACGGGTTGGGCAATCTGCCGGGCAGCATAGAACAAGGCAATCAGTGAAAGGACAAGCAAACTGCCCCCAATGCCAATCATGTTCCACATTTGCCTGGCCGCATCGGCGAGGATGATTTCCCTTGGAACGATGACGTTGACCGACCAGGGGCTGACGGTTTCCCCGACGCGGATGGGAGCGTATGCCTCCAGCATTCCGTCATCGGCATATTGAAGTTTTTCCTCTCCATTTTTGATCATCAAATAGTCTTCTTCGGAAAAATGGTCATGAATCAATGTGGCGGGCTGGCCGATCAACTCAGGCTGGCCTGTCATGCCCAAAATCATGCCATTGTTGCTGAGAATGGCCATATAGCCCTTGCCATCGAATATATTCGCATTGTCGGCAATTTCCTGCAGGAAGGTGACGGGTGTATCCACGCCTGTAATCCCATAAAAAGTGCCATCGATGACAAACGGCACCACCACCGATGTCATCCACACATCCTGTCCCTGGACCGGGTAAACATAGGGGTCGATCAGGCAGGTCACCTTGGTCGTCTTGGGGCACTGATACCAATCACTTATGTCGTAATCCTGAAGCAGTTCCACCTGGATTTCTCCGCCGGGACCCCTCGTCCAATAGGGGACGAAACGTCCGTTGGCGTCGCTGCCTTCCGTGTTGGCAAATTCCGCATCCATGCGGTCGAAGGCGTTGGGTTCCCAAAGCACATCCACGCCAACGAATTGTGGATTCTCCTTGAGCATTTGCCTGAGCATTGCATTCACCTGCGCGCGGCTTAATTGAACGCCTTCGGTTTTCACCACCGATACCGATTGGGTAAATGTTTCCGCGGCGCCGAGGGTTCTTTCGAGCACCGTTCGGATATCCGCCGCTTTTTCACGAGCAATTTTCTGGACTGTTTCTTCCGCGGAACGGCTAACCTGATTGCGCAGTGTAAACGCTGCGTAACCGATAATTAAGGCGGATGAGAGGAAGAAACCAGTTCCTGCCCATAGAACGATTTTGGTCTGGATATTCCCTGTTGTCCACAGTGGACGAACTATGAATACGAGTAAGACCACAGCGGCAAGAATAATAACAACTGGAGTGACATTAACTGCCACATCTGAAAGACCGCGAAAACCAGGATTCCATAATTCGATGCCAATGAATGCCAGAATTACAAAGGCAATCGTAACCAGGGCGAGTCGCCTTGAAGTCTTGGGTAAAATCCAGTTAACCATCAGCGGGGCAAAAATCACAGTAAACGCAATACCAATCAGGAGGATGTTGGAAAGCATCAGCGTAGCTATGACAGGTGTAATCATCATGGCGATGAACAGCAGCGCGCTTCCTGTTTGGTAACGCCCCTGCCGCATCAAAAAGTAACTTAAAAGGCTGGCGATGGTCAGGATGATAGTGGTCGGCATCAGGATGGTATCTTCCAGGTCAAGCCGGCCTTGCCAAACGACTGCATAGATCGAGACAGCCATAAAAGCCGCGCTCACGGCCGTAATGATGCCCGCAGCCCACAGGCCGCGCTGTCTTTGCCTTTCTTCTTCGGTTACGCTATTGCTTTTGGCGTTGTATTGTTCACTCATCGTGACCTCGCTTTTCTTTCAACATTCCAGTAATTTTCTGTTGGTTTTTCTTAATTTTGGCGGGCTTCGTCAGACGGGCCAGTGGAGTCGATGCCAATCCGGGCGCGCACCCGTGAGGCGCCGAGCGCCTGCCCCACTTCGCGGATGGCGGTTTGCAGGACTTCTTCTATGCTTGCCGCGCGCTGAATCTTTTGGGTAATGAGATTGGCTTTCGATTCCAGTTCGGCCTGGGCGCGCGATTGCTCGTAAGCGCGGGCGTTTTGCAGCGAGATGGCGACCTGGCTGGCCAGTGATTGCAAGAGGATGATGTCATTTTCGCCCAGCCCGCCGATGATATTTTGCTGCACATCCAGAACGCCCAGCACCCGGCTGCCAACGGAAATCGGCACGGCCGCTTCGGATTTGGTATCGGGCAGCAAGGGGTTGGGCAGCCAGCCGATAGACTGGGTCACGTCTTCCACCAGCACCGGCCCGTTGGTTTCGGCGGCGCGCCCGACCAGGCCGCGCCCCCTGGGGATGCTGTGCCCGCTGGCGAGCATGGCAGCGCCGGCTTCCCCCGTGCCGCCTGCCATCACCAGGTTTTCGTTCTGCTCATCGAAGAAGTAAATGTGGGCATGGTAATACCCAAACGCGGCCTGCACTTGCTCCACCACATCCACAGCCAACTGGCGGGGGCTGGTGGCGGCAGACAGGCGGCGGCTGACTTCGAGGGAGGTTTCAAGGGCGCGGGTTCGGTCGGCAACGCGCTGTTCGAGCTGGCCAAATGTGTATTGCAGCTGCGAGCTCATTTTGTTGAAAGTCGCAGCAAGCTGCCCAACTTCGTCTTTATTGGTTATGGTAACTTGCTGGGTCAGGTCGCCTTGTTCGATTGCCTGCGCCGCGCTCGTCAACACTTTTAGCGGTTTAAGCGATTGATTAATGAGATACCCCAGGAACAAGGTTCCAAAAGTCATAAACACCACCAGGCTGATAACAAGGACGGTTAAATGGCTCCTTTGGGTCTGGATGACGCTCGTGTTTTCTGTAATGGCCTCAATTACACCAACGATTTTACCTTCGTAATCTTTTAGTGGAAGCGTTGTGACAAGATAGTGTCGGCCATCGCTTCCTTGTATTTGGGAGGTAATTTTTTCTCCAGCCAAAACTTTTTGATACACCCCTTCGTTTTGGTAGACGCCTTCCAAGGTTGTTCCCAATATCAGAAGTTCGGGAATCGGCCCGCTGCTTAATTTTTCTATATCTTCAAGTGTGGCCAACGACATCGATTCCTGGGTCAACATCATCCGCCAATCACGGTGGTACTTGGTCTTCAACTCGGCCACAAAATTGGCGTCAATGTTCAGGCCAAATTCAACGCTGCCAATATGTCTACCCTGATAAAACACGGGCTGAACTCCGCGCAACCCCACCCCCCCTCGGCCAACTTCAATTCCTGATATTGGCTGTTTCATTTGGTTGACTTGAACCACAGTGGTTCGGAACGAAGATAAATCATCGCCATAGCTTTCCAGGTTGTGTAACCGTAAAAAGGACTGAGCTGGCGGCAAATGAAATTGATATTGTCGAATTGCGAATTGCTTTTTTAACGCATCAAAGCTATTAAGAGTTAATGCGATTAATTTCTGCCTGTCCCCAGCCGCAAATGCGGCCTGGATTTCAGGATTTTCTGCTGACTGAATTGCCAGCCCAAGAGAAAAGTCCTGCAATTCCTGAAACTCCGCAAGATATATCTGTTCGACTCGTTGGGCATTTTCGATTTCTTGATTGCGGTTACTGGTATTGAAAGTGACCAAACTATAGGCAAAAAACAAAACCAGCATAACAAAAAATATACCCACGATTTGACTCATCAGCCTTGTGACTAACGAGATGGCCGAAATTCTATCCTTAACACTGAAAAAAATTTGATTCATTGGGCACTTCCTTTCTTTGACAGAGCGCAATCTGTGAAACCACCGTCGCCAAGATTCCTGTCGCTCGTTCCCATCATTCGTTTTGGGAATGAACAGATGCTATAACAGGTTTCTTGCCCAACGCATGACCTAGCTCGCGGGCGGTGATTTTCAGGGCATCTTCCACGGATGTTGTTCCCTGGATTTTTTGCGAAATCAGGTTGAGTGTTTCCTGTTGCCGGGCGCGTTGCTTATTAAGTTCCTCTACACGGCGGCGTTCGGTGATATCCTGGCTGGCGCCATACCAGCGGACAATTTTCCCGTTCTCGTCGCGCTCCAGGGTGATATTTACGGCAATATAGCCAATTTCACCGCCTGGGAAAATGACGCGATGTTCCAAATTTGCCTGGAACACCCGCTCTTTGGATTCAATCGACCTTTGGATTTCTTTTCCAACGAGCGGCGCATCCTCGGGATGGACAAACCTGCGCGTGTATTCGGCGGAGGAAATCTGGTAACTGCCCACTTCTTCAACGGTCGTGCGAAAAATTGAGTAGAAGTGGTCGTTGAAGGTGAAAAGGTCTTTCTCCAGGTCGTATTCCCAGTTGCCGATGCGGGCAATCTTGAGCACATCCGATAAGAGTTCCTGGTTCTGTTGGACTTCTGTGTACGAGCGGGCATTTTGGATGGCGGATGCAATCTGCACGGCCAGGGTCGTGTGGGCGGCGATATCTGCCTCGCCGAAGCGGCCAACCTGCTCAGACTGCACATCGAACACGCCAATCACCTGATCTCCGACCATCATCGGTACAGCCAGCTCAGCGTGTGTATCGGGCAACAACGGGTTGGGCAGGAAGCCTGGTTCGATGGTCACATCGTTGACGGTAACGCCCTTGCGCTCGCGGGCGGCGCGCGCCACCAGCGAACGCTCACGATTGAGTGGAACGGAGTGACCTTTGGCAACCATCTGTTGGCCCACCTCTCCCGCCCCGGCAGCCAGTACCAGGTTCTCGCCTGCTTCGTCCAACAGGTAAATATGGGAGTGGTACAGGTCAAACCGCTCTTTGGAGAGAGTGACCACTTCCTGCAACAGGATGTCGATTTCCAGGATGGTGGAGGCTGCCGTGCTGATTTCAGACACGGTGGCGAGGGCGTGGGTGCGCTCCTCCACCCGTTTTTCGAGTGTGGCCTGGAAGTCTTGCAATTCTCGGTTGGCGCGCGCCAGTTCACGTTGGGCCAGGCGGCGCTGGTTGTTGTTAATCGCCAGAAAGACAATCACGAATAGTAGCACGATAAAGCCGGCAACCACGCTCCAGATGAGGGTGGCATTTTGTTCGTAGTAAGAAACCGGACGACCGATGACAGTGCTTTCAGCGGGCAGTTGGGATACGTCGATGCCCCATTTCTGCATGGCTTTATAATCGAACAAATACTGCGCCTGGGTTTGCTTATCAACAGGGATGGCTTGGGGGGCTTCACCGTTGAGGATGCGGAGTGCCAGGTTCGCTGCATGCTGACCCTCGGTATAGCCGCTGGTCAGTTTGCCGCCCACGACGCCATAGCCCAGGCTGAAATCCCAGGCAGCATAGACCGGCACGCTGCTGCTTTGGGCAATCATCGAAGAAAACACATCATATTCAAAAAATGCGCCGTCTCTATCGCGGCTGAAGATGGTGAGCAAAACCAGGCTGTCGGCTGGCAAATTCCTCAGGCGCTGGCGAAGTTCATCCATCGAGACATCGGCAAGCACTACGAACCTGATTTGTGGATATTGCGCAATGACTTCCTCGAGGATTTTATTAATTCTCTGTCCTGTAACGGTGGTGTCGTTGATGACAACAACCTGCTTTGTATTTGGATGTATTTTTAGCGCAGCGTCGAGCGTGCCGGCGATATCGACTTCTTCGCTGATGCCTGTAAACCGTTCGTGCCCTTGCAAGCGGCTGACATCGAAAAAGTTCGCGCCCACAAAAACAACCGGTACGTCGGGGAACAAAGTATCGGCATACTTGAACAGGAAGTTGAGGGCTGCATCGTCTGAAGACATAATCAAATCGAGATGAGCGCCTTTGTACTTTTCCTGGTAAAGGACACGCACTTGTTCCAGGTATCCGGGGCTGTCAACCCGTTTGGTGTCGAGATATTCGATGCGCAAGTCAATGTTCCCTTGCGCGGCAAAAGTCTCTGTAAGCGCGCGAGTAATGTCATCAGAAAATTTATAGCCTGGGTGGTAGGAATTGATAAACAAGACTTGTTTGCGCGCTGCCTGGGCTGAGGCCGGGGACGGCTGGACTGTAATCAGGAGAATCGATACCAGCACAGCCAGGAAGAAAGCCAGGGAAGCCCAGCCTGGGGCGCGCACGAGTTTTGAGGTCTGTAAAAGTTTCATGTTCCTATCCTCTTGACGAAATATCATGCAAGGTGGCGACGCAGCCACCTTCGATGGGGGTGATGAGCAAATCAACGGTGTGTTCATCCGGCCAGTTGACCTGGCAGGCTATGGCTTGCAACAGGAAAGTGTGTTCTTGCGAAAAATAGCCAGGGCGTTCGTGTGCCAGGGCCAGCAGTCCCAAAAGGTCAGAGCGGCCAAAAATCGGCGCGATAATTATCGA
>DAOTZM010000198.1:0-35568 GCA_034434035.1 Anaerolineales bacterium | reverse complement strand
CGCCAGGTTTGCGCAAAACGCGGAGATGACCATCATCTCCGCGTTTTCGTTTACAATCGCTTTCATGTTTGAATTCGACATCACTGCCAAAAATGGACGCGCCCGAACGGGCCTCTTTCGCACCCCGCACGGCGACCTGCAAACCCCGGTCTTTGCCCCGGTCGGCACCCAGGCCACCGTCAAGACGCTTACGCCCGAACATCTCAAAGAGATTCGCGCCTCGCTGGTCTTGTCCAATACCTATCACCTGTACCTGCGTCCCGGCGACGAACTGGTGCGCGAGATGGGCGGACTGCATCACTTCATGCAATGGCCGAACCCCATGCTGACCGATTCGGGCGGATTCCAGGTCTTTTCGCTCTCGAACACGCGCAAAGTGGATGAAGACGGCGTGACCTTCAAAAGCCACATCGACGGTTCGACTCATCGCTTCACGCCCGAACGCTCCACCCAGATTCAGAATAACCTGGGCGCGGATATTATCATGGCCTTCGATGAGTGCGCCGACCCGAACAACCACGCCTACATCAAGCAGGCGATGGAACGCACCCACCGTTGGGCTGAACGTTCGTTAAACGCGCATGGCCGCAGCGACCAGGCCCTGTTCGGTATCATCCAGGGCGGAGTCGACCCGGATTTGCGCGCCCAGTCTGCCGAGTTCATCTCCTCCCTGCCCTTTCCCGGCATTGCCATCGGCGGGCTGTCGGTCGGCGAGACCAAAGACGAGATGCACCGCACGCTGGATGTCGTCACGCCGCTGCTGCCGGAGAACAAACCGCGCTACCTGATGGGCGTCGGCACCCCCGAAGACCTGATCAACGGCGTCCTGCGCGGGGTCGATATTTTTGACTGCGTCCTGCCAACCCGCCTGGCGCGCCATCATGCCGCTTTCAGCCCGGAGGGCCGCCTGAACCTGATGAACGCCGCTTACGCCCGCGACCCGCGCCCCATCGATGAGACTTGCGATTGTTATACCTGCCAGACGTTTACGCGCGGCTACATTCGGCACCTGATTGTGGCAAAAGAACTGCTGGCCGGGACGCTCTTGTCCATTCACAACCTGCGGGCATTGATTCGGCTGATGGAGCAAATCCGCGCCTCTATCGCCGAAAGGACTTTCGAGGAACGTGCGCCTGAATTATTGAAACTATGGCATGGAAACGCGCAAAGGGCGAATATGGTTAATGGTGAATGGTAAATGCAAATTTGGAGGAAAAATGACGGTTATGAATCTTGACCAACTGGATGTCTGGACACTTTCACGCGACTTTGCAGTGACGATTTATAAAAGAGTCATTCCCCTGTTACCTCCAACCGAGAAATATAACCTGGTAGACCAGTTCCGACGCGCAGCAGCCAGCGTTCCAGCCAATATCGCAGAAGGGCATGGGCGGTATTATTACCAGGATAACGTGCGGTTTTGCTATTATGCGCGAGGGTCATTGACCGAAATCCAAAGTCACCTTTCCCTGGCGAAAGAATTGGGATTCATTCCGCCGCAACTCTATGCAAGTCTTAGCAGCGAAGCCGAAGCAGTCGCCCGCGCCATCAACAAGTTGGATTGCCTATCTCAAAAAAGCCAAAGTCGGGGCCAATGAACCCGGTTCCAGCCACGTTGTCCACGAAATCCAAGCCCCATATCTCACCAAAGACTCCACCGACAAGGATTGACCATTAACCATGTCTCTACTCCATGCTTTTCTCCTCGGCATCATCCAGGGCCTGACTGAATTTATCCCGGTCTCATCCACCGCGCACCTGCTGATTGGGCAAACCCTGCTCGGAATACCTGCGAATGGCGCCATGTTTTCTTTCCTGGTCATCGTGCAGTTGGGAACACTGGTTTCGTTGTTCATTTTTTACTGGCAGGAGTTGCTGAAAATCGCCAAATCGGTGCTTCAATTCCTGCCCTCCATAACCCAACCGCGCAGCACTTGGAACCTTACACCTGACACCCTGCTCGGTCTTTATATCTTACTCGCCACCATTCCAGCACTGCTGGCGGGCTATTTGCTGCAAGACGCAGTAGAGGCTCTCTTCCGTCAGCCCATGCTGCAAGCCGCTACCCGGCTGTTTTCGGCAGCAATTTTGCTGGCACTGGCAGAATCACTCACATCAAAAAGCCGCAAACTCGATGCAATGACCTGGCTGGATGCCCTTATCGTCGGGCTGTTTCAGATTATCGCGGTCTTTCCCGGAGCCTCGCGCAGCGGCTCGACCATCAGCGGCGGATTGTTCCGGGGCTTCGACCGGCCCTCGGCAGCGCGCTTCGCTTTCCTGATGTCGGTGCCGGTTATGCTGGCCGCCGGGGCGTATGAACTGCTCGATGTGCTGCAAATGCCCAACCTGCTGGATTTCCTGCCTCCCCTGGCGGTCGGATTCATCAGCGCAGCCATCGTCGGCTGGTTCGCCATCCGCTGGCTGATTGCCTATCTCGGCAAGCGCTCGCTCTACCTGTTCGCTATCTACTGCGGGATAGCGGGAACGATTTCCCTGGCCATTCATTTGTTGTGAACCGCCGATTGCTTTTTCTCGTCCTGCTCCTGGCCGCCTGCGCTCCGGCCCCGGCAACTCCAGCCGCTGCTCCGCCAACGGTCGTCGGTGTTTACGCCAGCCCGGCGGCCGAACCCTGGCTGGATGATGTTTACGCCTGCGCAAGGGAAATATCGGCTGTCATCCGTTTGTCCGCTTCCGAATCTGCCGCCGACATCCGCTTGCGCCTGGGCGAGCCGAAGACTCTCTCCACACCCGCTTACCAAATTGGCGCGGAGGATATCCTGGTCGTGACTCATAGCGAGAGTCCGATTCAGAACCTGACGGCGGACGAGGCGCGCGCGCTATTTTCCCAGGGGCAGCAAAATGTCGAGGTATGGGTATTCGCTTCCAGCGCGGATGCGCAGGAAGTCTTCGAGCGAGAGGTAATGCTTGGGACGCGAATCCTCCCCAAAGCGCGGCTGGCGCTCCATCCCCAACAGATGTCGGATATCTTGAATTTGGAACGCAATGCGGTTGGCATTCTGCCGCGCCGCTGGAAGGCCGGGACAACGCGGGATGTCTTCACACTGTCAGGCGTGCCGGTGCTGGCGATTACACCCGGCGAACCGCAAGGAGCAATTAAAGAATTGATTGCCTGTCTGCAAAAATAACGGCAGGGCTATCAAAACATGGATTTTGAAGGAGCGAACATGGGAGAGCAGTTTGATTTTGGCGGGCCGATTGTATGGCGGCCTACCCCTGAACAAATCGAAAAATCCCGACTAACAGAGTTCATGCGGTTGCACGGGATTGCCAGTTTCGATGAATTGTTGCGCCGCTCTACCGCAGACGCAGCCTGGTTCACCAATGCGGTATTGAAATATCTCGATATTCAGTTTTATGAACCATACCAGCAGGTCGTCGAGTGGAGCAGTGGTATCCAGTTCCCAAAATGGTGCGTGGGCGGCAAGATGAACATCGTCCATAATTGCGTGGACAAACACCAGCATTCAGTAATCAGTGAACAGTTTTCAGTGATTTGGGAGGGGGAGGCAGGAGAGACGAGGAAGTTGACGTACCGCGAACTGCGCGTGGAAGTGAACCGTTGCGCCAACGCCCTGCGCTCCCTGGGATTGGGAAAGGGAGACGCGATTGGCCTGTTCATGCCGATGACGCCCGAAATTGTGGTCGCGCTGCTGGCAATTGCCAAAATCGGCGGAATTGTTCTTCCGCTCTTTAGCGGGTTCGGCGCGGGGGCGATTGTCTCGCGGATGAATGATGCCGGAGCCAAGGCGCTCTTCACGTCGGATGGCGCGTACCGGCGCGGGAAAGCGGTCGAGATGAAAGCAATTGCCGACGAAGCGGCAGCCCACATCCCCACGCTGGAACATCTCATCGTGACGAAACGCACCGGGCAGCCGGTTGCGATGACACCGGGCCGGGATACCTGGTGGAGCGACTTCATCTCCCGGCAATCCGCCGAATCCCCAACCGAAATCACCGATGCAGAAGACGTTCTGATGCTGATTTACACCTCCGGCACGACCGGCAAGCCGAAGGGCGCAGTGCATACGCATTGCGGATTCCCGGTCAAGGCGGCGCAGGATATGGCCTTTGGGATGGACACCCACGCCGGGGATGTCTTTTACTGGATGACCGACATGGGCTGGATGATGGGCCCCTGGCTGGTCTTTGGCGCGTTACTGCTGGGCGGAACGGTCTTCCTGTACGATGGCGCGCCCGATTTCCCGGCCCCCGACCGGTTGTGGCAACTGGTCGAGCGGCATAAAATCAATCAACTCGGCGTTTCCCCAACCCTGATTCGTTCCCTGATTCCGCGCGGGGATTTGTTCGAACAGTATGACTTGTCTTCGCTGAAGTGTTTTGCTTCTTCTGGCGAACCCTGGAACCCCGCTCCCTGGATGTGGTTGTTCGAGCGGGTCGGCCAATCACGGATTCCCATCATCAACTATTCCGGCGGCACGGAAATCAGCGGAGGGATTGTTTCAGGCAACCCGCTCCTGCCGCTCAAGCCGTGCGCCTTCTCCGCGCCCTGCCCCGGCATGTCCGCCGATGTGTTCGATGAAAACGGCCAGCCGCTGCGCAACGCGGTGGGTGAACTGGTCATCAAGGCCCCCTGGATTGGCATGACGCGCGGTTTCTGGCAGGACAACCAGAGATACCTCGATACTTACTGGAACCGCTGGGAAAACGTTTGGGCGCATGGAGACTTTGCAGCGATTGACTCGGACGGTTTGTGGTACATCCTGGGGCGCTCCGACGATACCATCAAAATCGCCGGGAAGCGGCTCGGCCCGGCAGAGGCCGAATCGATTCTCGCGCGGCATCCGGCAGTAATCGAAGCGGCGGCAATCGGCGTACCGCATGAAATCAAGGGCAGTGAGTTGGTGTTGTTCGTGGCGCTGAATACGGAGTGGACAACGGAGGAAGCGGAGAAACGGATGGAGCAAATTCGCGCCGAACTGCGCGAGATGGTCATCGAAGAAATGGGAAAAGCGCTTGCCCCCAAAGACATCCTGTTCGTAAATGACCTGCCCAAAACCCGCAACGCCAAAATCATGCGGCGCATGATTCGGTCGGCCTACCTCGGCCAGGAGCCAGGAGATACCTCGTCACTGGTCAACCCCGAAGCCGTGGAAGAAATTCGAAGGGCAAGGTAATTCGTGATTGGCCATTGGTATTCGGTTACAATCGGGCAAATCTTTGCGTCAACGAGGTCACTTTGAAACTGAACGCCATCATTTTTGATTTGGACGGTCTCCTGATTGATTCAGAGCCATTTTGGTATGAAGGGGAAAAAATTTATTTTGGGAAGGTCGGCCTGTCATTGAGCGACGCCGATTGCCTGCTGACAGCCGGAATGCGCATTGACAAGGTGGCCCAGTTCTGGCACATGCGCCAGCCCTGGCCGGTTCCCCCCGCGCCCGATGAAGTGGCAATGCAGATAAACAATTACGTCATCCAGTCTATCCGCGAGCGGGCAGAGTTGTTGCCCGGCGCGGAACAAGCGGTGAAGCTGGCGCATAAAATGGGGCTAAAGGTGGGGCTGGCGTCTTCTTCGCACTTGAGTCTTATCGAATCGGCGCTGGAGACGTTTGGACTGCGGGAGGATTTCCAGGCAGTATCGTCTTCGGAGCAAAGCGGGTTCAGCAAGCCGCACCCGGGCGTGTACCTGAACGCCGCCGCGATGCTGGGCGAACCACCCGAAACCTGCCTGGCGATTGAAGACTCCATCAACGGGCTGATTGCAGCCAAAGCCGCGCAGATGAATTGCCTGGCTATACCAGGACATGGACTGGAAGAAGACCCCCGTTTCGCGCTGGCTGATTTCCGATTGGAGTCGCTGGAAGGGTTTACGCCGGAATTTTGGCGACGAATGACAGGAGAACATGAATGAACGCTCAAACGATGGTGGATGTGGTTGTGTTTGCGCTTTTGGCGCTGTTAGGGATGTGGCTGGCGCGCCGTATCCGCTCCCCGCGCAGCCGCTGGCTGAAAATGGGATTGCTGATACTCCTGGTGATTGCCCCCGCGCTCGGCGCGGATATTCGCCTGATTGATTTTGTGGCAGCCGTTTCCTTGAATATCGTCCTGCAAGGGGTGACGTTTGGCCTGGTTGCAGGCTGGTGGGCGCGCCGCTAAACAGATTGGCGCAAAGCAGTTTCAAACGTCATGCCGGCCTGTAAAACGCCTGCTTCGTCCCAGGCTTTGCCCACGATTTGCAGGCCAACCGGCAGGCCATCCACCCGTCCGCATGGGACAGTCAGGGCTGGCAGGCCGGTCAGGTTGAAGGGCGCGGTAAAGCGCGTCAGTTTGGGGGCGTAAGCAGCCGAGTCGAGTCCTTCGATGGGCGCGGCGACGGCGGCAGTGGCGGGCAGCAGCAACAGGTCATACTGCTCGAAGAACAGGTCGAAATAGCGTTTCATCTCGGCCTGGACGCGGCGCGCCAGGATGTATTCGGTGGAGGTCACCGCGCGGCCTCGTTCGAGCCGCTCGCGCACATCCGCGCCGAACCAGCCCGGGTGTTCCGCGAGCCGCTCGCGGTGGAAGGCGGCCGCGTCGGCGACGACCATCGTCCCGTTGGCGGCAGCGGCCTCGCGCAGGCGCGGGATTTCTACCTCGACCACCTCCGCGCCCAAATCCCGGAACACTTCAACAGCCTGCCGCGCCGCCGCCAGCACACCCGGCTCGGCTTCTTGGATGTAATCGCCAACCGCAAAAGCGATTCTGCAGTCCGGGAGGCTGTCCCGACCGCGCAAGACAGTATCCCAACCCCGCGAGATACCATCTCGCGCCGCCACAGAATTGGGGTCGCGGGGGTCATAACCGGCAATCACCTCGTATAAAATCGCCGCGTCTTCCACCGTTTTGGCAATCGGGCCAACATGGTCGAGATTCCAGGAAAGGGGGAGGACGCCGCGCATGCTGACCCGCCCAAAGGTCGGTTTGAAGCCGACCACACCGCACAGCGCGGCGGGAATGCGAATCGACCCGCCGGTATCGGTCCCCAGCGCGCCGAGCGCCATCCCCGCTGCCACAGCCGCCGCGCTGCCGCTGGAGGAGCCTCCCGTGATGCGGGCAGGGTCATGCGGGTTACGCGCCGGCCCGGTGTGCGGGTTGATGCCGGTAATCCCCAGCGCGATTTCGTGGGTGTTGGTTTTCCCAACGATGAGCGCGCCCGCTTCTTTGAGTTTTTCCACCACAAAGGCGTCTTTCAGGGCCGGTTCGCGGCCAAAAAACTTCGGCGACCCGGCGGCGGAAGGGACTCCCGCCACGTCTATCAGGTCTTTGACGGCGAGGGGGATATTCGATAGTCGGATATTCGAGTATTCGAGGTTCGAGGTTCGAGGTTCGAGTTCTCGAAGTTCGAACACCCGAGCGAAGGCGTTCAGGGCGGGATTCTTTGCCTCGATAACGGCGAGACAGGCTCCAGCCAGGTCGGCTCCGGTGAATTCTCCAGCCTGGAGCAGGGCGCGGGCGCGGGAAATGGTCAGAGGCGCAAGGTCCATCGTTTATTTGAACAGGATGAGTTGGAAATTGCCATCGAAATCAAGAATTTCGATGTCGGGCGGGACGAAAGTCCCTTTATATAAATCGCCAAAGTACGGCGCGAGTTCGTAACTGTAGTTCGTGAAAAGCAGGAAGCGAATGCCTTGCGCGCGGCAGGCGGCGGCGAATTGTTCCCAGGTTTCGACGGGCAGTTCGGGGTATTCCTCGCGGAAATTCCAGGTGACGGTCACATCCCAACCGCCGTTGGAGCGCGGGTAGTGGGGCGGTGTGACAGGCAGGTAGAAGTTGTAGTTGTTGGTGAAGACCTGGTCGGGCGAGGTCAGGCCCTGAGCGCGCAATTTGCGTTCGATACGCAGGTAACGCTCGTGCCGGTCGCTGAAGTCTTGGATAAATTTGGTGTTGACCTGCTGCCACTGCCAGCCAGTCCAGGCCAGGGCAGCCAGGAAAACCGTGAGGGCGGCGAAGAAGGCCGGGCGGCGGGTTGAAAATCGGGTCAGTGTCTCGCTGACCAGAAAACCAAACGCCACAAACCCCAGCGGGGTGATGGCGATGGGCGCGCGCGGGCTGCTGCCAAAGGCAACCGGCAGGGAATAAAGCGCGATGACCAGCCCGCTGAACAGGGCAAAGCGTTTGAGCGGCGCTTCCCGGCTGACGAAGTAGAGCGGGATGGACGGCCAGGCGTATATGGCGACCTTCCAAACCTGCGGGAGGTAATCTTCTAATAGTTCACGGGGATTGCTCAATAGCAGGCTGAAAAGCCCCCTGCTCGATTGTTCGGGAACGGTCAGCCAGTTGTTGCCGAAGAAAGTCTTGTAGATGTTGAAATATTGGGCATTTTCGAGCAGCCCATGCCCGGAGACGAGGTTGACCAGCGCCTGGATGCCTGCCACGAGCAGGAATGTGACCCACAGGCTTTTTTGCCGCCAAAACGATTGGAATCCCGTCAGAACGGCATAAACGAGCAGGATGGCAAACCCGGCCACGATTGCGTGACTGCGCCAGAGCGAGGCCAGGCCGAGGAAGAAACCGGAGAGGAGGGGAAAGAGCGCGTTTCGGGCAGGGGGAGCAGGCCGAGGGTCGAGTTGCGGCAGCCACAAAAAGAACACCCCCAGGGCAATGAACGCCGCCACGCCGATATCCGGCCCGGTGGTGTTGGCGTAGCGAAAGGTAAGCGGGTAAAAAATAGCAGCCAGGCCAACCAGCGCGGCGCGCCAGGCGTTATTCCCCGCCAGGGCCAGCCCACAGGCGGCGGTGGCGGCCAGGCTGGCCAGGCCAACGTTCAGGAAAAACGCCATCCACAGGGCATGGCGGACGGGCATCAGGTGCAGGACGGCGGCGTATCCGACCGGGAACAGGCTGTTTTGCAGGGATTCAGGGAGGGATTGCGTCAGGCTGCGGGCGTAGTAGAAGACCGTCCAGAAGTCGTTCAGGACGACATGATAATTCAGGGCGCGCGCTGTGATAGAGTAGACGGAAAAACTGATAAGAAAGCATACAGCAAGCAGGACAAGACTCTTTCTGGTCATGGCGCGGGGATTATACCATTTGCTTTTGCAGGCACGATATAATACCCGGCATGAATCCAATGAGATGGTTTGTCACCTTTGCCTGCAAGCGCGGCCTCGAAGTCATGTGCCGCATCCACAAAGAAAACTGGGACTCCATCCCTGCCGGGGGGCCGTTGATTACATACGCCAACCATACCGGCATGGTCGAGGCGCCCCTGATTTTTACCCAACTGATGCCGCGCCCGGTAACGGCCCTGGCGAAAATCGAGACCTGGGACAACTGGTTCCTGGGCTGGGTCTTTACGCTGTGGGAAATCATCCCCATCCGGCGCGGGGAGGCCGATATGGAAGCGCTGCGCGCCGCGCTGGAGGCCTTGAAGCAGGGCAAGTTCCTGGGGATGTCGCCCGAAGGGACACGCAACCGCACCGGACGATTGCTGCGCGCGCGCGGCGGGGCCGCGCTGCTGGCCCTGAAGAGCGGTTCGCCGCTGCTGCCGATTGCGCACTGGGGCGGGGAGAACTTCCTCGTCAACCTGAAACGTCTTAAACGGACGGATTTCTACATTCGGGTCGGTAAACTCTTTGTGCTGGATGCGGGCGGCGAGCGGGTGACAAAGAAAATCCGCCAGCAGATGGCGGATGAGATGATGTACCAGCTGGCGAAGTTGTTACCGGAATATTACCGGGGCGAGTATGCCGATTTGGAGAAGGCAACAGAGAAGTATATTCGCTGGCTGTAGGGCGAGATTAATCTCGCCTGGCAAGGAGACGAGATAAATCTCGTCCTACAACTCGTACCAGTACGTATTCGTTTTCCATTCCTGGAACCCCATCTTTTTATACAGTTCATTGGCGGCGGCGCGGCGCGGGTTGCAGGTCAGCGAGACGCCTTTGAAGCCCATCTCACGGGCAATGTCGAGCAGAGCCTTGACCAGGGCCTCGCCCAGGCCCTGTCCGCGCAGGGATTCATCAACGATGACATCCTCGACGTGGGCATGGAGTCCGCTGGGGGTGCGGAAGACGCCCAGGCAGGCCGAGCCAACGATGGGGCCAGATTCGCCGGGGGAACGGACGACAATCAATCGACTGGGAGAATCTATCAGGGCCTGCAACTCATCGCGGGTTGGGATGGGGGCTTTCGTCAGTTGCGGTATCAGCCGCTCGAAGGCGGAGAGCAGTTCGGGGGTGATGGAGGTGACAGGTTCGATGCGCATGAGACTCAAGTTTGTTATGCGATATTTAATATTCGATATTCGATATTCGATATTCGATATTCGATATTCGACTATCGAGTATCTAAAACCATCATTTGCGGCGATAGATGGGGTAATCGTTGATGGTTTCGACCAGTTCGTAGTTTTGGTCAATAAATTCCAGCACGGCGCTGATGTTTTCGGGCAGGGTGGGCCAGAGTTTGCCCGATTGGAACTGTGCGCGGCGGATGGCCGGGTCGAGGGCGGGGACGAGGTCCTGGTTGATGAGGGCGGTATCCACTATCAGGAGCGGTTTCCTGGTCGTCAGGTCAATGTAGAACTGGTCGGCCATCTGTTTGGAAAAGGGGACATCAACCAACAGCGGGTAGAACAGGTAGGCGGAGGGAGTCTCGCGGCGGGAGAGGACGTTGAAGGCCAGCCGCGCGCCCCAGACCAGCACCATGTCATCGGGCTGGCTGTGTTTGCGGAGGTAGGCGGCCACCGGGTGGTCGATTTCGATGCCTTTTTGACGCTCGAAGGCCAGCCGCTGGAAGGTCTGCCGGTATTCGGAGAGTCCATTCAGCGAGAGCAGGATTCCGAGAAACAGGAGAACGGCCGCAGCCGGGAGCGTTTTCCCCTCTGCATAACGGTTCAAGGCTGGGAAGAGCGAATCGGCCAAGATAGCGGTCAAAATCCCCAGCGTCACCATCCAGGGGATAAGGTAATGGTCATACCCGCGCCCGGAGAGGCCGCTCAGGGCAATTTCGAGCGGCCACAGGATGAGGAGAAAAAGCGCCCAGGGTTCGATTCGACGCTGTTCGATGCCGCGCGCGAGCAGGAGCAGGCAGCCGAGCAGGCCAAACCCGGCCGGAATGCCGATGCGCGCCAACCCGCCCCGAAACGTCCCAAGCGGATCGGGGCTGGTTTTGGTGATGGCAAAATTGTAGAACAGGGCGGCGTTGAGCATATCGTCGAAGGTGCCGATTGCCAGGAAGTAAACACTGACCAGGAAAAGCCCAACCAGCGCGCCCAGCCCCGACCAGAACAGGCGATGAAACAGGGTTCGGAACTCTTTTTGGAAGAAGGCTGAGATGACCCAGGCCAGGACGAGCGCCATTTGTACGCCGGTGTTATTGGCGCGGAAGGCGAAACTGGCTGCAAAGGTCAGGCCGACGACAAAGAGCGGCCAGCGTTTGCCGGGATGTTGCAGCGAGAGCCAGAAACACAGTACGGCCAGGAAGTTGAAGGGCAGGGAGTATTCCTCGGTCAGGTTGCCGCCCTGCAAAACCGGCGACAGCCCCCACAGCCAGACCAACGTTGCCAACAGGGCCGGGAGGAAACCGTAGATTTTGCGCAGCGCAAGGTATGAAATCAGCGCCGCGCCGAACAGGGCAATGAATTCCATCCCCCAGACACCCCAGCGCGAGCCGCGCGCCAGCCATAGCCCCAGCGCGTTGACGTAGAAGATGCCCGGCGGCTTACTCTCCCAAACATCGAGATAAGCGGTTTTCCCGGCTGCGATTTGCTGGCCGATGTACAGATAGTAACCGTTATCGAGCGAGGGGAAATTAATCAGCGGGTTGGCCTGCCGCAGCACGCCCAGCACAGCCAGGGCCAGGAGCAAGGCCAGGAGAAAAGTGAGGGCAAAAGAGCGGAGGCGGGCGGTCATCGGGATAATCAGTGAACAGTTATCAGTGTTCAGTCACAGTCGAGGAGCGTCTATCGTCAATGCTTCTCAGCCCTGCGACATCTTTTTACGCAATTCGTTGAGCGGCTCCATCATCTCGGCGGGCAGGCGGTTGACTTTGCCAATGGCATAAGCCAGCACAACCGATTTTGCAACGCTTTCGACCCGCTCCAGATGATTCATGGCTTCATCCAGGTCTTTGCCGACCGTTATTGCACCGTGATTACGAATCAGGACGGCGTTATGGGTTTGGATTAACGCGCGAATGGCCTCGGCATTATCGTCAGAACTTGGCAAGGCAAAACGGGTGGTTGGGACGGGGCCGAGTCCCTCCAGCACTTCAGGCAGGACATCGGTCGGGAAGGGAATATCGGCCACCGTCAGGGCGACGGCGTGGGAGGGGTGGGCGTGGATGACGGCGCGTATATCGGGCCGCTGGCGATAGGCTTCGAGGTGCATGGGCGTTTCGGAGGAGATTTTTCGCTTACGTTTGTGGTCGGCTTTGAGCACATTGCCTTCCAAGTCTATCAAGAGCAGGTCGTTCATCTCTATGCGGCCTTTGCACAACCCGGAAGGCGTGATGACAATTTTATCATCCCCCAGGCGGGCTGAAATATTGCCGTTGGTCGAGAGCATCAGGCCGCTTTCGTAGCACAACCGCCCGGTTTCGAGAATTGCCTGGCGCAGGTCGCGTTCGGTGGCAAAGGAGGTGAAATGTAAGCGGTTCATTCCTGTTTTCCTCTTCCCGGTTCTCCAGTTACCCCGTTGCCAGTTCCATTGACTCGCGCGGCCACAGGCTGAGGACAACGTAATAGCCGACATACACAAACGAAGCCCAGACCACCCACTGTGGCACCTCCGGGTACTGCATCACGCCCCAAATACCGATAATGCCGTACAGGTACGAAAGAACCAGCGTCAGGCGCTTCAGGCGCGTGTTGCGGCTGGGATACAGCCACTTGACCGGCACAAAAACCAGGATGTTGAATAAAACCACAAAGGCCAGGTTGAGCCAGGGGTTCATCTGCATTATCAGCATGTAGAGAACCATCACATTCCAGTAGCACGGGAAACCCTTGAAAAAGTAGTCGTTGCTTTCGCCTGTGCCCGCAAGGGTATCCGTCTTGGCATCAACCTGCGTAAACTGGTAAGCGGAAGCGAGCAAAATGACAAAAGCGGCCGGCCAGGCCAGGGCCGGGGGCAGTAATTGGGCTTCTATCAGGAACATAGCTGGGACCAGGACGTAGTTCAGGTAGTCGAGAATATTGTCCATCAACGCGCCATCAATTTTGGCCGCGTATTTTTTCACGTCGGCCCAGCGCGCCAGCATCCCATCGAAGCCATCCACGAACATGGCGAGTATCATCCATAGGATAGCCAGCCGCCACTCATGGTTGAAAATGGCATACAGCGCCAGCAAGCCCCAAATCGCGCCTGTGGCGGTAAAGAAATGCACGACCATTGCCAGGGTTTTGCGTACCAGCAGGTTATTTTTCATTTCGTCATCCAGGCTTTGTAATTTTATGAGCAGCGTCCCGACACTTACAGCGCGCAAGCGTCGGGACGTTTTTTAAATTTTCGCCAGCAAATCCTTCAGCGCCGCGCCTTTTTGCAGGTGAATGCGCAAAATGCGCCGGCTGCGCGCCGCCAGGGCCTCGAAATCGCCCAGGGCCTGGGCGCGTTCGAGCGTGCCGAAGGTCATGCCCTGACCGGGAATGTCGATATCCGCCGCGGAATCGGCTGTAATTTGCAGGAACAGGCCGTTATCGGCTCCGCCCTTGTGCAATTGGCCGGTCGAATGCAGGAAGCGCGGCCCGAACCCAACCGTCGTGGCGCAGCCTGTTTTGGCGCGCAGTTTCAAGCGCAACTCGGTCAGGGCTGCTTCCATGGCCGGGTTGCGGCGCAAATAGGCATTAATAGCGATGTAATCACCGGCTTTTGCGCTGGCGAGGAACGCTTCGAGCGCTGCCGGGGCATCTTCGACGCTGGTAAATGTACCGGGGCTGACCGCGCCTGTGGCCTTGTATTCCGCTATTTTGGCCTTGGTTCGGTCCTTGGCATCCTGCACATCTGGCTGGTCGAAGGCATTGACCCCCAGAACCGCGCAGGCCACGCCGGTCGCAAACTCCCAGCGGTAGAACTCCGCCGCCAGGTCACAAGGGTCGGATAAATCGAATACCACCACCGGCTGACCGGCAGACTGAAGCAACTCCAACGCTGAATCGCGCTCCCCGCCCTTGCGCAGGTGCGCAAAAACCCGGTCGTCCCCATACTCTGACGGCTTGCCCAGCGGTTCAAGGTCTACCGGAACCACGCCCCTGCCCTGCTTGCCGGTCGATTCGGCAATCAACTGCTCCAGCCACGAACCGATGGACTCCAGCCCAGGGTCGGCCACAATCGTCAGTTTATCGCGGCCCTCCAGGGCGGCCTGCGCCATCAATGCGCCCAGAACAAGCCCAGGGTTGCGCCCGGCGGGCACACCCGGCTTGCACTGCGCGCTCATCCAGCCCGCGCGCGCCAGAAATTGCTCGATGTCGATTCCCATCAACGCAGCGGGGACCAGCCCAAAGTGGGTCAAAACCGAATAGCGGCCTCCCACCAGCGGGTCGGCGTTGAAAATGCGGGCAAAACCGCGTTCCTTTGCCAGTTTTTCGAGCGATGTGCCGGGGTCGGTAATGGCAATAAAGTGTTTCCCGGCGTTTTCGCCGAAGGCTTCGGTTGCCTTCGCCCAGAAATAATCGAACATGGCGCTCACTTCCGCCGTTCCGCCGGATTTGGAGGAGACAATAAACATCGTTTTCGCGTACCCGTCAGGGTGTTCCAGCGGGAAACGGGCGGCGGTTTCGGCCACCTGGCCGGGGTCGGTGGAGTCAAGGATAGCAAAGTGGAGACCGCCCTCGCCCCCAGCCCCTCTCCCACCGGGAGAGGGAGAAAAGACAAGCGACATGACCTCCGGCGCGAGCGAGGAGCCGCCCATGCCGAGCAGCAGGAAATGGGTAAAACCAGCGGCGTGAACCTGCGCGGCAAAGTCTTTGATTTCAGGCAGGGCCGCGCGCGAGGTTTCGGGCAGCCCCAGCCAGCCCAGGCGGATTTTGATTTCGGCCTGGCCGGCCGGGTCGTCCGTCCACAGCGTCGGGTCGATGTTCCACATCCGCTCGACCGCGTTTTGTTCCTCCAGGGTGGCTACACGCTTTTTGGTTGAATCGGCCAGCCCGCCCAGGCGCGAGACGATAACCTGCCGCCGCTCCTCGACCGTCGCCAGCAAAGCGGTGAAGGCATCCGCGAAGGCTTTGACGCCCTCCTCCTCCAGTTCCTGCGTGACAGTGGACATCAGAATACCGAGTTTTTCCAGGCCGGCAACCTGCTGGCGGGCTTCGTCGAGGCCTTCCATGATGGTTTCGGCGGCTTTGCCCCGCTCCTTGAAAGCCGCCAGCGTTTGGGGCGGGACGGTGTTAACGGTGGCCGGGCCAATCAGGTTGTCTACATAAATCGTATCGGGGTAGTTCGGGTTTTTGGTGCTGGTGGAAGCCCACAGCGGGCGTTGCAGGTTGGCTTTTGCCATTTGCAATTTACCAAAACGCGGCCCGCCAAACACCTTGCGGAATTCGTCATACGCCAGTTTGGCGTTGGCGATGGCGGCTTTGCCACGTAAAGGCGAATTTTCGGGCAATTTGGGATCGATTTTGCTATCCACCCGCGAGACAAAGAACGAGGCGACGGAGTGAATCCGCTCAATTTCACCGCCTGCCAGTAAGCAGTCTTCCAACCCGGAGAGATAAGCGTCCATCACCTCCTGGTAGCGTTCGAGCGAAAAAATCAGCGTGACGTTGACGTTGATTCCCGCCGCAATCACCTGGCGGACGGCGGGAACGCCGGCTTGGGTGGCCGGAATCTTAATCATCAGGTTGGGGCGCTGGACGGTTTGCCACAGGTGTTTGGCCTGGGCAACTGTCCCTTCGGTGTCATTGGCGAGGTACGGGCTGACTTCCAGGCTGACATAGCCATCCACGCCAGCAGTCTGCTCGTAAAGCGGCAGGAACAGGTCGCAGGCAGCGCGGATGTCTTCGACTGCCAACTGCCAAAAAATCTGCTCGCTGCCCCAGCCAGACATCGCCAGCGGGGTCAGGGCCGAGTCGTAATCATTCGACTTGGCGATGGCGTTGTGGAAAATCGAGGGGTTGGAGGTCACGCCGCGAATGTCGCCGCGCGCAATCATCGCCGCCAGTTCGCCATTCTCTAATAGACGGCGCTGGATGTTGTCGTACCAGAGCGACTGGCCGAGGGCGGTCAGTTGGGAGATGGGGTTGGTCATGAGATTACTCCTGAAAAAAGATAATGACGGCTTTTGTAACTGTTCATCCAGTTCCGAGAATAGGGGTTGTCAGACTCCTTGTGCTATACCTGTTCCAGGCAAGGGTCGTTTCGGATTTCGGCAATGGCCTGACCCAGGTAGGGCAGGGGCAGAAGCCCGTGCCAGCGGCGCAGCAGGTGATAAGCGGGAGATGTCAGCAGGCGGCAGGCTTCGACCGCCAGCCTCCAGGCCGGTTTGCGAATTTCCCTGACTGTCTCTGAGGCGGGGAGAATGCCAAAATCCCAGGCCGAACACAGGCGGGCGAGAAAATCCACCTGCTCCGCAAGCGTTTCCAGGCGTTCCGGTGGATTCACGTCAGGATAGAGAGAAGTATCCAACCACGAAAGTTCATTCATTTTCGACGTTTAGAAAAGATTCACGAAACCACCGGCGGACGGTTTCGGCCTGGGCGCGCTGTTTGGCATCTGGAATAGATTCCAATGGACGGTGCAGCGCAATTCGCTCCAGGTGCGTTTCGATGGCAAGACGCGCCCGCTCAAAATCCGGTTCGCCGCCAGAACGGGTTTGCCGCTCGCGCCAGAGCGACCAACATTCCGCAGGTTCGACGATGTTCTGGCTGCACAACGAGAAAATATCCAGGAAATCGCGCGGCGCGCCCCGCTCGACCAGCGCGGTCATTTTCGCAGCGACCAGGTCGGGCAGGCTGTCGAGGGCAATTCCCTCGACTTCCAGCCAAACCAAATCCCGCAGCCGAACATCGCGGGAGGCGATTTGGAAGCTGAAAACCGTTTTATTGTCCTGCGCGAGTTCGACGCTGACCACATCGCCCCACTTCCGCGTCCTCACTTGCCCAAAAGATTGGAGGACAGTTTCGATGACCTGGACGACCTGGCGACGTTGCACCTGGCCTGCTTCCTCGCGCCACCAGGCATCGGCATCGTGGGTGAAGCGATACTCAAGGTAGTGAAACAGCCCCAACGCGCCGCCAATCGAAAGATACCCAGAAAGGCCGGCTTCCCTCAACGCCCGGAAACAGGCAGAAGCATACGGGGAAATATTCGACGGGAGGCGCGGAGAGGGGGTTTTCACTTCAAATCATTCTCCAACTTGCGAATCTTACCCACGCGGCGATTATGGCGCTCCTGGCCGGGGTCATTCCCGACGAAGCGCGCGCCCAGGAAGGCGGCCACAATCTCGCGGGCCGGTTCGGGACCGATGATGCGAGCGCCCAGGCACAGCACATTCATATCGTCATGTTCCACGCCCTGATGAGCCGAGTAGGTATCATGGCAAATCCCGGCGTAGATGCCCTTAATTTTGTTGGCGGCGATGTTCGCGCCGACCGCCGAACCGCACAGCATAATGCCGCGCTCGGCCTGGCCGGAGAGAATGGCATGGGCTGCTTTTTCGGCAAAATCAGGATAATCGACCGCTTCGGTTGAATGCGTGCCGAGGTCGAGCGGCTCATGCCCGGCAGCGCGCGCGGCCTCCAGCACAATTTGTTTGAGCGGGAAACCCGCGTGGTCACAGGCGACGGCAACTTTCATAGATGAAAAAACTCCAATGAATTTTGAGAAAAGTGTATAGCAACAAATATGACAACACTACGCCGGGGACAATAATTCGGGCTGGCTGTCCGATGGAAGCGAAAGGAGTTTCTTAACCACCTGTCGAAGTTTCTTTGCCGCCTGCACCGCTTCCAACGCCTCGGCATGAGTAATAGACGATAGCATACGGGCTGGATACCGCCCAGCGGTAATGTAATCGTTGAGCAAAGCGGCATCGGCGCGCCTCGCAATCCCTGCTTTGCGAGGCGCAAATCTCCATCGGCATAATTCCACCAGGCGCGAACAACCAGTTCCAGTTCGCTATTTTCGTTCATAAACGACCTGGCCGTCCCGGAAAATGTGGTAAAGGTAAAACGGCTCGCGGCTCCGCAGGCGCATTTGGACTTCCTCCGGCCTGCTGACCAGGATATCCATGCCAAATTCGCGGCCCCAAAACAACAAATCTACTTTGCGGCGCACCAGCCGCTCGTTTTCATCCCCGTCGTAGACAATAAAAAGGTCGAGGTCGCTCTCCGGGCCAACATTCCCACGCGCCCAGGACCCGAACAGGATGATTTTCTGCGGGGAAATGGCCGCCACCACCTTCTGGATGATGTATTCCAGCAGGTCGGGCGTCAATTCGCGTGTCGCCAGGCGGGGGTCTTCATGGATTAAGGTAGTCATGAGTTCATTATAGCAATTTCAGGGCTTGCGCGACAACATTTTCCACCGTAAAGCCAAATTCTTTGAACAGGCGCGGGCCGGGGCCGGATGCGCCGTAGCGTTCCAGGCTGATGATGGCTCCCGCGTCGCCGACCCAGCGTTCCCAGCCCAGGCCGATTCCGGCCTCGACCGCCACCCGCGCCTTGACCCGCGCCGGGAGGACAGTCTCACGATAAGCAGCGTCCTGCGCCTTGAACAGTTCCCAACTGGGGAAGGAAACCACCCGCGCGTTGACGCCCTCCGCCGCGAGACGCAGCCCGGCTTCGACCACCAGCGAGACTTCGGAGCCGGAGGCCATCAGGATGAGATCCGGGTCGTCGTCGCCCATGTCAGCCAGGATATAAGCGCCTCGTTCGAGCAGGGATGCGTCGGAGCAGGTGGAGCGGTCGAGGGTGGGCAAGTTTTGTCGGGTCAGTATCAAGGCGGTCGGGGCGTGGGTCCGCGCGAGGGCAATCCTCCAGGCGTGGACCGTCTCATTCGCGTCCGCCGGGCGGATGGTGACGAGGTTCGGGATGGCGCGCAGCGAGGTGATATGCTCCACCGGCTGGTGGGTCGGGCCGTCTTCGCCCACGCCAATCGAGTCGTGAGTGAAAACCCAAATCGAGGGCAGGTGCGAAATGGCCGAGAGCCGGACGGCCGGGCGCATGTAATCGGCAAAGACCAGGAAGGTCGCGCCAAACGGACGCAGGCCGCCGTGATAGGCCATGCCGTTGACCGCGCCGCCCATGCCATGCTCGCGCACGCCGAAGTGGAAGTTGCGGCCTTCGGGCGCGGCATGCTGGAAGGCGGGCGTGCCGTCGAGTTTGGTGTTGTTGGAGGGGGCTAAATCTGCCGAGCCGCCCAGCAATTCGGGAATTTTGGCGGCAAAGTGATTGAGCGCCTTGCCCGAAGCGGCGCGCGAGGCCATGCCTTTCGGGTCGGCGGGGAAGGTCAGCAGGTTTTCATCCCAGCCCTGGGGCAGTTCGCCGCGCATACGGCGCTCGAAATCGGCGGCTTTTTCGGGAAATTGGGCGCGATAGGCCTCGAAACGGGTCTGCCAGGCAGTTTGGAAGTCTGCCCCACGTTGAACCGACTCGCGGAAATGCGCCAGCGCGTCTTCGGGGATGTGGAAACGCGGTTCGACCGGCCAGCCAAGATTCTCTTTGGCGAGGCGCAGTTCCTCGTCGCCGAGCGGCTCGCCGTGCGCCTTGGATGTTCCCTGGCGGTTGGGCGCGCCAAACCCGATGATGGTGCGCGCTGCGATAATCGAGGGGCGCGGGTCGGCTTTGGCGGCCTGGATGGCGCGGTGGATGGCTTCCAGGTCGTTGCCGTCGGCCACCTTTTGGGTGTGCCAGCCATAGGCGTCGAAGCGCGCCATGCGGTCTTCGGTGAAGGCCAGGTCGGTGGAGCCGTCGATGGAGATGTGGTTGTCGTCGTACAAGTAAATCAGTTTTCCGAGTTGAAGATGCCCGGCCAACGAAGCGGCCTCGGAGGAAATTCCCTCCATCAGGTCGCCGTCGGTGACGATGGCATAGGTGAAATGGTCGATGATTGTATGTTCGGGGGTGTTAAATGTGGCAGCCAGGTGCGCTTCGGCAATCGCCATGCCCACGCCGTTGGAAAACCCCGCGCCCAGGGGGCCGGTGGTGGTCTCCACGCCGGGAGTCCAGCCAAATTCGGGGTGGCCGGGGGTCAGCGAGCCAAACTGGCGGAAGTTTTTCACTTCTTCGAGCGGCAGGTCATAGCCGGTGAGATGCAGCAGGGCGTACAAAAGCGCCGAACCATGCCCACCGGAGAGTATGAAACGGTCACGATTCGGCCACTGGGGATTGCGCGGGTTGTGGCGCAGATGGCGCGTCCAGAGCGCGTAAGCCATGGGGGCGGCGCCCAGCGGCAAGCCGGGATGCCCGGAATTGGCCTGCTGGACGGCATCGGCGGCCAGGAATCGGATGGTGTTGATGGCATGTTGTTGCAGTTGGGGATTCATAGGGTCCTCGATTAAAAGTATGATGGCAACAAGCGTCCCGACACTTGCGCCTGCGCCACAAGTGCAGGTGAGGTTGCGCAAAACGGCAAGAACATTCCCCAAACCCTTCGGGACGATATTTACAAAATCCTAATAAAAACTCGTTGGCTATTTTACCACGCGCCTTTTTGGGATATACTTTTATAGTATTGCGTTGCACGCAGGAAAATGGGCAGATACTCAACATGAATGGCAGGCCAAAGGAGCAGCAATGGCAACACCGACCCCACAACAGCAATTTGATTCTGAATTTTCCGCCTTGCAATTGGCCCTCAAACGACTGCAAGACGCTGCGCGGCTCAACAGCGCACGCGGCGCTGTCGAACGGCTGGATGCCGACATTGGCAGCCTGCCCGGCCAGATTGCAGCCTTGCGTACCCAAGGCTATGCCTTCGAAAAAGGGTTTGAATTGGAAGCGATGCAAATCCAGGCCGAATGGCGCGGAGCAGAATCCATTGCGCGCTCACAAATCAACGCGCAGGCCGCGCCCCTCCAGGCTGAACTGCGCGCGCTGGAGGGGCAAATCAGCCAACTGGCAGCACAGCGCGCCAACCCGGCGCTGGCGCGGCCCACATTGGAGCGGCTGAAGACCAGCGTCCAAACCCTGACCAGCAAAGCCGAGGCCGCTGGTCGAACGGTTTCGAGCGCATATCAGCCCATCAGTGGGAAAGTTTCAGCGCTCAAATTTCGCTTGCAAAAAATCGAATGGATGATTGAGCAACTGACCGAGGCTTCCTTCAATCTGCTCGCCACCGAAAGCGGCATCATGGCGGTCAAAGCAGTCTGGTGTAAAGATGTGAAAGAACGCCCCGAAGACCCAGATGGCGTGTTATACCTGACCGACCAGCGGTTGATTTTCGAGCAAAAAGAAGAGATTGCTACCAAGAAGGTGCTGTTCATCACAACCGCCAAAGAAAAAGTCCAGTCGCTGAAGTGGGAAGCGCCGGTTATGCTGGTCGAAGAAGTCAAACCATCCAAACAGGGTTTGCTCAAGAACGAAGACCATCTCGATATCCGCTTTGGGCCAGGCGCGCCGCTCCAAACCGTCCACCTGCACATCTGGCAGGAGGCCAGCGAGTGGGCGCAGTTACTGAACCGCGCCAAAACCCGAGACTTCGACCAAACGCGCGCCTTGCAAATTGACGAGGCGGCGCAGGAAAAGGTTAAATCGGCGCCCAGTCAATGCCCGTCTTGCGGGGCCAATATCACCCAGGCGGTGCTGCGCGGCATGGACAGCCTGAAATGTGAATATTGCGGATACGTCATCCGCCTGTAACAATTCAACGCATCAAGGAGAATGCCATGGAAGTACCGAATCTGTTTGGAATCCCGCTGCCCATTCTGGGATTCTTGTGTTTTGTGCTGGCGGCGGTCTTTGTGTACGTCTGGCCCAAGCCTGCGCAAGATTCCACGCGCGGTATGCTGATGAATATGGGGCTGCACTATCTGCATCCGCTGGCCTGGGTGCTGCTGGGGATGGCGGCCTTCCTGCAAAATCGCAGCGTACAATCCGCCATCGTCACTGCCGCTATTGGAGGCGTGGTCTACCTGTTTTTCATCGTCTTGTTAATAGTGAACAAGGCAAAGTAATCCCGACCCGGCGAACGTCCCGAAGATTTTGAGCCGCTCGGCTGAGTGCTCGCGGGACGTTTTTGATTCAATACCTTGCCTTCAACTCACTCACCGGCAGAGTGATTTGACCCTCGCCGGGGTCGCCCAGGCGGAGGGCGCGCTCCGGGTGGCGCGAGAGCATCCAGGCCGTGCAGGCTGCCGCCAGCGCGTCCAACTGTTCGGGGGTATAGACCTGTTCCAGCGGCAGCACGCCCTTCAGCAGCTTATGGCGCGTCAATTCCTCGAAATATCCCATCGGGTCACGGATGCCCAATCCCTGTTCGTAAAGAACCAGTTGACGCTGCAAGCGTCCCTCCACCGTCGGGCGCGGCAGCGGGGACTGCTCGAGCAGGGCGCAGAAAACAGCGTGCGGCTGGGTTTCGAGCCAGGTATGTTTCGCTTCCGGGTCAGGATGCGGCTTAAAGCCGGCGGATTCCAGGCGGCGATAGAACTCAAATCCCAACTGCGTCCAATTGGAACACAACGCAGGGCGCGAGGGAGTGAGAGCCACGTTGATGCCGCGCTCGCGCAACAGGTGTTCGGCCAGGCGCATCTCAAGATTGCGGCCAGACGTTCCCAGCGGAGCCAGGTTCCGGCGGACGCCTTCCTGCCGCGCCAATCCCTGGCTGGGACGGGGCGGGGCATTAACCGCCGCCAGCCCCGCGGGCAGGCCGCCCAGGAAGGCCAGCGCGTCTTCCAGTTCGCCCTCCTGAAGCGCCGCGAGCCGTCCATTCCTATCCAGCGCGGCCCAGGTGAAAGGTTTGCGCCCGCCGCACGGGTCAATTCCAATGAAAAGGGGTGTATCAAATGACATGGCAGCGCATCCAATGTAGATAACGCGGAATTCATTCCGCGCCGAATACCACAACTCTGGATAAGATGTTGCGCCAGAAGCTGCACTACTGGCTGGCGGCGTCAAAATTGACAACTGACCGCCAGGACGGGATAAATCCCGTTCTACATAACTATAGAGGAAAAATGAGATTAAATCAACCGGTGACAGTACGACTTTTTTACGGGTTTATTTTGGCGGCAGGCTTGTTGTGGATTTGGGCCTCCGCCGCGCCTCAGGGCGGGACCACCGGCGGTGGCATCCCCGCTCCGCAGGCCGGTTTCCTCGCTCCCGATTTCACCCTGGAGACGCTCGACGGCGAAACAGTGACTCTCTCTGACCTGCGGGGGCAGGTGGTTTTGCTCAACATCTGGGCTTCGTGGTGTCCGCCCTGCCGGGCCGAAATGCCCGCCATGCAGCGGGTTTGGGAGGAGTACCAGGAGCGGGGCGTGGTGGTGCTGGCGGTCAACTCGACCATGCAGGATACCCCCGCCGATGCGCAGGCTTTTGTGACGGAGAACGGCCTGACGTTCCCCATCCCGCTCGACATGGGCGGCGAAGTCACCCGCCTGTACCGGGTCAGTTCCCTGCCAACCTCATTCTTCATCGGCGCCGATGGCGTCATCCGCGAGGTGGTCATCGGCGGCCCAATGGCCGAAGCGCTGCTGCGCAGCCGGGCGGAGCAGCTGTTGAAGGAGGCGCGTTGATGTTCCCGATTCTTCAGATTGGCCCACTTGCCCTGCAAACGCCGGGGCTGATGTACCTCCTGGGGCTGTGGTTCGGCTTGTCGCTGGCCGAAAAATTTGCCCCCAGGCGCGGCATTTCAGCCGATACGCTCTACAACCTGGTCTTTACGGGATTAATCGCCGGGATTTTGGGAGCGCGGCTTGGATACGCCCTCCAGTATCCGGATGCCTTCCTCGCATCCCCGCTGAGTCTGGTGTCGCTCAACCCGGGCCTGCTCGACCCCTTCAGCGGGTTCGCGGCGGCGCTGATAGCCAGCCTCGTTTACGGAGCGCGCAAAAAATTGGAGATTTGGAACACGCTCGATGCGCTGACCCCCTTCTTCGCCGTCTTCATGATTGGGGCTGCGCTCGCCAACATCGCATCCGGCGCAGCCTTCGGCATGGAGACCTCCCTGCCCTGGGGCATCGACCTGTGGGGCGCGAAACGCCATCCGACGCAGTTCTACGAACTGGGCGGGGCGATTCTCATCCTGCTGACGCTCGGCCCGCGCTCCAAAGGAAACGCACATCCTGCCGGGGCGCTGTTCCTGGCTTTTATCGCGCTGACGGCCGGCGCGCGCCTGTTCTTCGAAGCCTTCCGTGGCGACAGCGCCCTGATTTTAGGTGGAATCCGCGCCGCGCAGGTCATCGCCTGGCTGGTGCTGGCCGGGGCATTGTTGGGACTGATGTGGAAAAACAAAAAGGCGCTGTCATCCGGCAGATAGCAGTACTTTTTTGCCAAAGAGACAAATCCGCCCGCAACGTTTATAATACAGGCATACCCTTTCTGCTAACGCGCGGCGCGCGCCGCAGCCAAAATCGAGATTTTTCGCGCAACATCACAAAAGGAGGCCTGTATGCCCGCATTAGACGATGTCCTGGCAGTCATCCTTGGCGGAGGCAAAGGGGCGCGCCTGCATCCCCTCACCAAACTGCGTTCCAAACCGGCAGTGCCAATTGCAGGGAAATACCGCCTGATTGATATTCCCATCAGCAACTGTATCAACTCGCGCATTTACAACATCGCCGTGCTGACCCAGTTCCACTCGGTCTCGCTCAACCGGCACATCACCCGTACCTACCATTTCGACAATTTCCATACCGGGTCGGTGCAAATCCTGGCCGCTGAACAAACCCTGCAAAGCGAAGACTGGTACCAGGGTTCGGCAGATGCCGTCCGCAAGCAAATCCGCGAGATTATCGCCTCCGATGCCAAAGATGTGCTTATCCTGGCAGGCGACCATCTCTACCGCATGGATTACGCCGCTTTCCTGCAATATCACTGGGACAATGACTGCGATGTAACCGTGGCAGTGCAGCCGGTTCCCAAACGGGAGGCCCCCCGGCTGGGCATCCTGAAAGTGGCGGAAGATGGCCGCATCACTGCCTTCGTGGAAAAACCCAAAGACCCGGCGGTTCAGGCCCAATTCATCAGCCGCCCCAATGACCCTGAACGGCCCTTCCTCGGTTCGATGGGTATTTACGTTTTCAAAACCTCAGTGTTGATTGACATGCTGACCAACTTCCCAGACCACGACGACTTCGGCAGCCAGGTCATTCCCAACGCCATCCGCGCAAACGTCGTCTTTGGATACAACTTCAGCGAATACTGGCGCGACATCGGAACCATCCGCTCCTTCTACGATACCAACCTGGAACTGGCCTCGCCAAACGCCGAATTCAGTTTCTTCGACCCGCAAAGCCCCATCTACACCAACCCACGCATCCTGCCCGGCTCACAGGTGGAAGATAGCAATCTGAAAGATGTCCTCATGGCTGAAGGCTGCCGCATTATCAAATCGACCGTTGTCAATTCAGTAATCGGGCTGCGCGCCCAGATTGGCCCCAGCGCCGCAGTGAAAGACAGTATTGTAATGGGCGCAGATTACTATGACGGCCCAACCCCCCGCAGGAATGAAGTCCCGATGGGAGTGGGCGCAAAATGCCACATCGAAGGCGCTATCCTCGACAAAAACGTGCGCATCGGCGAAGGGACGGTTATCAAACCCTTTCCACGCGGCACGGATATAGACGCGGGCACCTGGGTCGTGCGGGATGGCATCGTCGTCATCCCAAAAGACACCACCATCCTGCCAAACACCAAAATCGCGCCTGAATAAAAACCGAATTGCCTTTTGACAAACATAAATAAACACTGTATATCTACGCACTAACTTGAGTTTAGAGTTCGTTTGCAATCAAAACCTTTTTGGACGCGGACACTTGCGCCTGCGCTGCAAGTGCAGGATTGATATGGGCGCGAGTGCATGGGCTGGTGTCCGCTCGAAATCGCCGGGAATATCCCGCCCTTTGGCACAGGCGGCGAGGCGCTGTATAGGCATGAAATAGATTCCATCGTTCAAACTTTCCTTGTTCTAAAGGAATTTGTGGTTTGCTATTTCCTGCCCGGGCGTAAACGTCCGGGCTCTCACGCAGCGTCCGATAAATCGGACTTTTTAGCCCTGTTCACAGGGCGCTGCCACCTGGCCCGGTGATTCATCATCGGGCAAAGCCGTAAAACCACAAATTCCAGCAGGATCAGAAAGTTTCTGATCCTGCTGTTCTTTGTGGTTGCTTTGATGTTCCCTCGCAATCCCCTTGCGGGCGCGCGAGCCGCCAAGAACGCCAGGTTTTCGACCTTTTTTGCGGCTTTGCGTGAACCTTTTTTCATCGCAGATTTCAGAAACCACAAAGTCCGTCAGAACCAGCAAACTTTTATCCGGTAGAGGGCAGGAGGCAAAATGTACAACATTTCGATTACCCGTTTGCGAGTCCGCTCCATTTTTTACATGCCGCTCTTCATGCTGCACGCCATGCGAACACTGACCCAGGCTCAAAAAGCGGAAGGCGCGCTGGGCGTGGAGACGCGCTTCGAGAAGAATCATGTCGTCTGGACGAAAACGGTCTGGCAGGACGAGGCGGCCATGAAGCAATATCGCGGCTCTGGGGCGCGCCAGGTGGCAATGCGCCTGCTTTCCGAGCGGTGCTCCGCTTATGCGCGCTGGAATCAGGAGAGGCTCGGCCCGCCAACCTGGGAGGAAGCCCACCGGCGCGTACTGAGAGCCATCTGCAAAAATAAAAACAACGTCCCGAAGGATTTCTGCCTTCGAGACGTTGTTTCATTGCCTCACGATTTAGATAAAGACGATTTGCGCGCCGTCGGTCATATCCATGAAGTCACTGGCTGTGACAATGCTTTCCACGCACGGCAAAAAGTCATCTTGGGACAGACCGAACATATCGACCGACATTTTGCAGGCATGCATTTTCGCGCCCGCGTCCGAGAGCATTTCCAGGTACTCGCGCACGGTTGGCACGCCCAGTTTCTTCATTTTGCTCTTCATGAGGGCAGTGGCAAAGGGGGTCATGCCGGGCAGCGCGCCCATCCACTGTGGAATGCCAATGTAGCCGGGAATGCCCATCATATTCATTTTCATGCTGGTGTTCGCCAGCGGTGGGATTTCCAGATTATCCACCCGCGCCTTGTTAATCATATCCATGCCCCAGAACGTGAAAAACAGGGTCACGTCGATGCCGTTGCCGAGCGCTGCCCAACCCATAACCAGCGCCGGATAAACCATGTCGAGATTGCCCTTGGAACAGATGAATGCCAAGTGGCGATTCTTTTCTTCAGTCATCGTAAATTCTCCCTTTAGAAATGTCAGAAAGGTAATTGCGGGTCAAGTCAGGCTTACACGCAGCCTTCGGGCTTGCCCAGGCCGGAAATCTTGGCAACTTTTTTGGCCGGGCCCTTGGGAAACAGGGCAAATAATTCCTTGGTGCTTACGCCTGCGCCATCAGTAATCTGGCGCAGGGTGGGCGATTTGCCGCTCTGCTGGCCGGTTTTGCGGCAAAATTCTATAACTTTCCAATGAGCATCGGTCAAGGTGTCGATGCCTTCCTGCCGGGCGATTTCAAGCGCGATGTCCTTTGTCCATTGGGACTGGTCAGTCATGAAACCTTCGGCGTTAACTTTGATATTTTCCAAGACAGAGACGGTCATTTGTGACTCCTTTATTCGGCTGGGGATGGAACGGGGTTGGCGGGAATGAGCTGTTTCCCGCGCATAGACATGTGGGAATGCACCAGGGGGATTTCAATGCCCTTGAGGAGCATGTACCAGTAAATCCACTTGAAAGCAAGTTTACCCAGGTGATTAATACGGCTCTCGCCAAGCAGGGTAAAGGGACCAATGCCAGGCAGGGGGAAGGCTCCGGGCAGCGGTTCGACCTCGTAATTGAAATCAATCAGCACTGCCTGGTCGAAACCGGTTTCGATAAAACAATTGGCATGACCATCGAAACTTGCCCGCATTTCCTCGCCCTTTATATGGCTGAGCAGGTTGGCTTCCAGGATATCGAGCATGAAGTGCGCCACCGAACCGGCTTTGGAAGCCGGGACATTGCCCGCGTCGCCGATGATGAACACATTCGGGTATTTCTCGGTTTGCAAGGTGTGCTTGTCTGTCGGGATGAAGTTGAGCGAATCGCCCATGCCAGAACGTTTGATTACTTCCACGCCTTTGTTAACCGGAATACTGACGAAAACATCATACGGCACTTCGATTTCGTCATACGAGCGGATGACCTGCTTGTCGTTATCCACTTCCATCAGGTTAAACTCAGAGATGATATTGATGTTTTTTCGCTCCAACACCTTCGCCAGCATGATGGAACAGGTTGGTTTGGTGAAAGCGCCAGGCAGGGGCGTGGCATAAGTCAATTCCACCCTGTCGCGGATGCCGCGCTTGGTGAAGTACCAATCAGCCAGGAACATAAATTCCAGCGGGGCGACCGGGCATTTGATGGGCATTTCAGCCACGTTCAACACCATCCGCCCGCCCTGCCACTTCTCAAAGAATTCAAAAAGTTTGCTGGCGCCCTCAAAAGTATAAAAATCGAACACGTTTTCGTACCAGCGGTCGGTCATGCCGGGCGTTTCATCCGGGGCAATATCACAGCCGGTCGCCACCACCAGGTAATCATAATGGATGCTCGAACCATTGGAGAGCGAAACCTTGTTTTTCTCTGGCTCAATCAGCTCTATATCAGAAAAAATAACATCTACGCGACCTGGGAGGAGCTTACGCTTGGGCTTGACCACGTCTGCCGGGCGGTACACTCCAAACGGGATGAACAGGAAGCCGGGCTGGTAATAGTGATTCTGGTCTTTATCCACAATGGCGATGCGCCACTCTTGCGGGTCGAGCCGGGTGGCCATGCGGTTGGCAACCATCGTACCGCCCGTGCCTGCGCCAAGGATGAGTAATGTCTTCATAAATCTCCTGATGAGTCGGTATTAATCGGGAATGGCTTCCATTAGCGCAATGCGCTTTGCCATAATTTCACGCATGGCGGCTCGCAACAAGTCAAGCGCTTCGACGATTTTGGAATTTGCCAGCGAATACGTAATGGCTGCGCCATTTCGTTCGGTGTTAACCATGCCGCGCTCGCGCAATACTTTAAGATGACGTGAGACAAGCGGCTGGGGCATACCCAGGCTGTTACAAATCTCGGTCACATTGCGGGGCGATTGCGCCAATTCATATAAAATCAAGATTCGGCTGGGGTCAGCCAGCCCGGCGCAAATTTCAGCATGTAATTGGGTGACTTCCAATTCAAGGGTTGAATTCATGCTTTAGTTTCCAATATTTATATACGGATATTTGCATATACTCGTGATTATCTTAACAAGTAACTCCCGACAAACAAAGTATCCCCCGTCACTTATGAGACGTGACAAACGTCCTTGTTTGTGAAATAAATCACCAATAAACGTGACAAAATGTAATTATTACTTGACGCCCGGCTTGAGGCAACGAGACAGTATCACCTTGCCTTGCGATTGTTTACAAATCCTTAATCTCGTGTTCCAGCGCTGATAACGTTCGGGCGGTATGCTATGTATACCTTTACCGAAAAAAGGGCCAATCTATGTTCAATTCCATCCTCGTCACCGAGTTTCGCTGGAACCGCTTACAGGAACCGGCCCGCCCCTCTAACAAATCTGCCGACCTGATGCGCCTGCTCTCGGCGCTCGATACCGGCTGGAAAATTCTCTCGCCTGTCCGCGCGCTCGATTGCGACGATACGCACGGCGGCCAGGCCCTGGAAATTGACCTGCGCCAGCCCGCCACCGGCGAACTGCGCCAATTGCTGCTCACCCGCCACGAGAGCGTGGAACGCTTTTTGGACGAAGAAGGCATTGTGGTTCTGTAAAGCGGAATGAATTATTACTTCCGAAACGGCTGGAAGCCCTCACCCAGGGCCTCGTGCGCCGCGCCGACCACCATAAAGGCGCGGTCATCGGCCTCGTGAACGATGTCCTTGAGCAATTGCACCTCGGAGCGCGAAACGACGCAATACAACACCGTCCGCTGTTCGCCGGTATAGGCCCCGGTCGCGCTCAGGCGCGTCACGCCGCGTTCCATCTCTTGCAGGATTTTCCCGGCCACCGCATCCGCCTGGGAGGTGATAATCAACGCGGTGCGCACCGTCCCGCCGCCTTCCATCGTGGTATCCACCACCAGGCCGCTGACGTAGAGCGTAATGACGGCATAGAGGGCTTCTTTCCAGCCGAAGATGAATCCCGCACCGACGATGACCACCGTATCGGTCATGAGATAACTCTGGGTCATCGACACGCCGCGATAATGGTTCAGGATGCGGGCCAGGATATCGCTGCCGCCGCTGGTGCCGCGTCCCCGGTAGACCAGGCCGTATCCCACCCCAGCCACTACTGCCCCGTAGAGTGAGTTTAGCACGATGTCATCTGTAATGCCTGATTGGGGAAAGAACGGCAGCCACAAGAGCGCATCGGCGAAGAAAGAATACGTTGCAATGGCAAAGGCAGTCCGCAGCGCGAAACTGCGTCCGCCCAGGAAGCGCCAGCCCAGCAGGAAGAGCGGGATGTTGCCGATGAAGACCATCATACCGATAGGCCAGCCGGTAAAATAATTGATGAGTTGCGAAATGCCGCTCACACCGCCCGAAGCCAGGTTGGCCGGGACGAAGAAAATCCGCAATGCAACCGCCTGGACAAGCGTGCCAAATACAATCAGCGAGAAATCGCGCAGGGTGAGCCAGTATTTTTTCATAGAGAAAGACCTGTTGGAGTTGGAATGCCCCCGATTATACTGGCGAAAAGCGTCCCGAAGGGTTCAAATCCTTCGGGACGCTGCTTTCGTTACTTCCCGTTTGGCTTGAAGACCTGGAACACCAGGTTGAGCAAGATGCCCACTACCGCGCCGGTGGCAATGGCCGGCCAGCCATAGGGGAAAACACTTTGCAGCACGGGCAGGGGCAGGAATCCGCCGGGGAAACCGATATGCCCGCCGATACCGATGACCATCACGACTGCGCCAATGGCCAGGTTCTTCGGGTCGAACAAATTAACCTTTTCCGAAATCAGGAGCGCGATACCCTGCATCCCAATCACGCCAAACAGGTAGATTGCCAACCCGCCACTGACCGCCGTCGGCACTGATTGGACGACCCCCGCCAGGTGGCCGCTGAACGACATCAGGACGGCGATGACGCCCGCCGCGATGAGCGAAACGCCGCTGTAGTTGCGAGTAATGACCATCAGGGAATTGTTCTCGCCGTAGTTGGTGCCGGCCGCGCCGCCAATCAGGCCGTTAATCATGTCGCCGATACCGTCCAGGACAAGGTTCAGCCCCACGAACTGGTTCAGGCCGTATTTGGGCTGTTTCAGTTCCTCAGCCAGGTGGTCCACATACAAACTAATCTGGTACAGATGGGCGGTGCTTTCGGGGATGGTCGCGATTGCCATGACCGAGATGCTGATGATGGCGGTCGCGCTCAGCGCAGATGTGAAAGTTGGCAAGGTGATGTGCGGGGCTGTGATAATTTGCGCGCCGGTAATGGCCGCATAGTTGACCATTCCCAGCACAGCCGCCACAATATAGCCGACAATCGCGCCGAGCAAAATGGGCAGCATCCCGATGAACCCTTTGCCTTGCAGGTAGACCGAAAACAGGATGGTGGAGAATAAGGTCACGAGCGCCACGCCCCACCATTTCAGGTCGCCGCCTTCGAGGCCGCCCGCCACGCCGGAGGCCATATCGAGCGCGGCTTTGCCAAGCGCAAAACCAATGACCGCTGCCACTGAACCAGTCACAATAGGGGGTAGGACTTTATCAAGCGTCTGCTTGCCGCCTGCAAAGCGGATGAGCAAGCCAATCAACACATTGATAACGCCCGTCACGACGATACCGGCTTGCGCCACGCTAATCAATTCGTCGCTGACCGGCTGCCCGAACGAGGCCTTGGTCACAGCCAGGATAGCAGCGATATAACTGAACGACGAGCCATAATACAGCGGGATGAATTTCCCAATTCCATAACGGGAGCCGAGCAGGGCGACGATGGTCGCCACGCCCGAAGCCAGCAGCACGGTGCTGGTGTGGAACCCGACCAGCAGGGCCACCAGCACAGTGGCCGGGAACATGGTCAGCGCGTGCTGGAAACCGAGCAGGATAATCTGCCCGACAGGCGGGACATCGTTGGGCAGGCAGCCCATCACTTTGGGTTTGACTTCGACTTTCCTGGACATCTCTTCCTCCTGGAAAAATATGGATGGCTGCGCCGATTGGCAGGCAACAGGCGCAAAAAAAGAGCCGCAAAACGCGACTCTTCTTGTTGCTAACTTGTCCCGCGTTCCCCAGCGGGGAAAGCGGAAACACTTTTCCCAGGGTCTCGATCAATTCGACAACCTCCAGATGGATGGCAGGTTTTCTTCCGGGAGCAGTGTTGGGCAGACATTGCGCCCGATTCTACGCCGAACAACGAACCTGTCAAGGGCCGGTCAATTTTTTAAGGTTTGATGTCGGTATTCGTGTTGTTCAGCCGCCGTTCGATTTTCTCAATCATGCCATCGATGAGACCGAGCAGGTAGGCTTCCTCATCGAGGGTCGGCCAGGCCTGTACCTGCGGGGCAGGCGGCGTCCCGGTGGACTCTGGCTGCGGAGTCGCTTCCTCCGGCGCGGGCGTGAACGTCGGCAACAGCCCGACCCGCACCTGCGGCGCAGGCAGGGTAGCGGTGGACTCTGCTTCGCCCGAATCGCCGCCAGAGCCGCAGGCTGTCAAAGCCAGGCCCCCGGCCAGAAACAACATGAGAATTAGAAGGCTCTTCTTGAACACCTGTCAACCTGCCAATGGATTACTCGCCATAACCCAACATCCAGCGTTTCCAGCCGTGGTACTCCCTGGCAAGAGTCTGGATGGCCTTCACCAGGTCGAGATGCGTGCCTTTCAGGTTCGTGCGCGTTTCCAGGATGGTTTGCGCGGCCAGCTGGCGGTCGAGAACCACATAGAAACCGTTGAAACCAGCGTTCCGGCTAAACATATTGTTCGTATTGACGCGCGCCGCCTCGGCGATACTAATGTCAGTGTAAAACGTCGTAAGCGCGGCCTCCAGGCGGGTCACGTCGCGGCCCTTCTTTTTGTAGAAATCAATCACAGTCTGGAACTGCCTTGCCAATTCATACGAATCGCGGATGACAATTGCCTGGCTGTCGTACCAGGAGCGCACTTTCTGGTACATCTTGGTCAGGTCGGCATTGGAAACTTTTCCCAGCCCGGGAATGGGCTTGGGCGGGTCGTCATCGGCAAAAGCCGGGGTGGCGGTCGCCAGCAGCATGGTCAGCACCATGACCAAAGCCACGAGCGGGCCAATCAGGGTTTTTAGGTTCAGTTTTTTGGGCATTACTGCCATCCTTTCGTTTTTTATCAATTCAGGTGAATTATAGCATGACCTGTTGGGAGCGGTAAAACGCCGGGGCGGCCAGTCCCAGCCACAGCGCATCGAGGATGGTATAAAATAATGCATCTACTCACGGCATAGCTATCCTTGCCCAGCCTGGCTATGCCGTGAGTAGATACCAAGAAGATGTTTCGGGCAGCCCGCCATCAGACGACGGGCTGCCCATTCAAGGGAAGAGAAGGGCAGGTTTAGTTCGTTTTACGATACATCGGCAGGAACGAGAGCGAAATACCCAGGCCAAAGATAATATGACCCATCAGGCTGAACCACTGCATCTCGCCAATCATAAACACCATTTGCGGCATTCCGAGCAAGACAGGCATCAAAACCAGCGCGCCCAGCACCCACCAGGCCAGGCCATACACCATACCTGCCATAAACGCCGCGCTCCAATTTTGCGGCAGGAAGGGCGCAAAAAAACCGTACATCGCGCCAGTGAGAATACTGATAACCATGTGAACGCCAAACCCAACCAGGGCATCCTCCACGCGCACCAGCATGCCCACCATCGGCAACATGCCCATCATACCCATCAGCATTCCGAACGGAATGCCGCCGATGATACCCGCGATTGCGCCCAGCCAAATCGAGCGCGCGTTTAACTTACTAAATGAAAAACTTGTCGTAGCCATTTTTATCTCCTTTGGGTAAAAACGTTGTCTTACTGATTTGGATACCCCAACCCGCCAAATTCTTACCAATGCAACCTTGCAGTAATAAAAAGTGGATAAAGGACATCTGGATTCTCAAAGGAGATTGAATCATGACCCCGAACCTGAATCCACCCCTTATCGTTACCCTGCTGCTTGCCACCCTTGTCCTGTTTGCCTGCTCCCCAGGGCAGACTCCACCCTCCACGCCGCCGCCCGCCCCGCCAGCGACTCCCGTTCCAGCCGCCTCCCCCACCCTGCTGGCGAATGAACCCCCGCCCGCCGGCGCCGAATCCGAGTTCAAGACCGATTTCAGCAAACACACCATCCCCTACAGCGAGATTCTCTCCGGCGGCCCGCCCAAAGATGGAATTCCCGCCATCGACAATCCCCAATTTGTCAGCGTGAGCGAAGCCGATGAGTGGCTCGAACCCGTCGAACCGGTGGTGCTGGTGCGGGTGGGCGGCGAAGCCCGCGCCTATCCCATCCAGATTTTGATGTGGCACGAAATCGTCAATGACACCCTGGGCGGCAAACCGCTGATGGTCTCGTTTTGCCCGCTCTGCAATACCGCCATCGCCTTCGAGCGCAAATTTGACGGTCAGGTACTCGATTTCGGCACAACCGGCCGCCTGCGCTTTAGCAACCTGATTATGTACGACCGTCAGACTGAAACCTGGTGGCAGCAAGCCACTGGCGACGCCATCGCCGGGGAGTATGCCGGGGCGCAACTGGCGTTTTACCCGGCGGCCATCGTCTCGTGGGCAGATTTCAAGGCGGCTTACCCCAACGGCACTGTACTTTCGCGCGAGACCGAACACAACCGCAGTTATGGGCGTAACCCATATCTCGGCTACGATGATGTCAACCAGTCGCCCTTCTTGTATCGCGGCCAGCCCACACCGGGCCAGCTCGTACCGATGGCGCGTGTGCTGACCCTAGACCTGGGCGGGGATGCAGTCGCCTATCCGTATGAGACCCTTTCCAGCCTGGGCGCGGTTACTGACACGGCAGGCGGGCGGCGGGTGGTGGTGTTCTGGGTAGAAGGAACGGCCTCAGCGCTGGATTCCGCCCAAATCCCCGAAGGACGTGATGTCGGCGCCGCCGTCGCTTATTCCGCCGAAGTGGATGGGCAATCCCTGACCTTTGAATTTGCCGATGGCGTTTTTCGTGACAAAGAAACCGGCAGCGAATGGGATATTTTGGGCCGGGCGGTTGCGGGCGCGCTGGAAGGTAAGCAACTAACCGAACTGCCTGCCATCAATCATTTCTGGTTTTCGTGGGCGGCTTTTCGACCGGAAACGCGCATTTACCAACCCTGAATAACGCCGATGATACAAAAAAATCGCCGCCCTTTCATCAGGCGGCGATTTTTGCTTAAAAAACCCGGGCAGGCGTTTTTTCCACAGCTTGCAGCAGATGCTCAGGCGGGATGCTGGACAATGTTGAGCAAGGCTTCGTATTCTTCCCGGCAATCGCCGCAAAT
>DAOTZM010000197.1:0-16113 GCA_034434035.1 Anaerolineales bacterium | reverse complement strand
GCGCGCATCGGCGTGCAGGGCGCGGATAATGTCGTAGTCCAATTGGTCGAGGGTGTATTTTCGGGGCGGCATACTTCCCTTTCGGCAACGGTAGATGCCGAAATTTTAACACTTTTTGGGGGAAGACGTAAAAAAAAGTAACTACCTACCCTCACCCTGCCCCTCTGCCAAAGGGAGAGGGAAACGGATACAAAAAGCGGATTTTTATGCCGAAAACGACAATTTCGTCCGAGATTTCTCCCATCTCCCACCGGGACTGCGAAGCGTGCCGAAGGCAAGGGGTTGGGGGGTGAGGGTGGTAGGTAGTTACCAAAATCAGGAGATTTTGGACTCCAGAAAAGACCCCAGAAAAGGGCCTTGAAAAAAACGGGAAAATATGGATAATAGCAGCGCGAGAGTCAACTCTCGCGCTGCTATTTTTTACCGGACTGGTCAGAACTTCAATTTTGTGAAATTTATAATAAAATCCTTAACGTTAACGGTTCGCTAAAATTTGTGGGTATAATAGAGTAGTTTCCACGCGGGACTGCGTTCCCGCATGAGAAAAAGGCAAATTACCTGCCCTGTCCGTGTCAGACGAGAAGAGCCACACCCCCTGCGGCAGCCCTCGTTGGACGACAGGGCGGGGCCTTTTAAAGATTGATGATTTACGATTTTGGGTTTACGATTGCCCCGTTCATATCCACCCCAACCAGGAGAAACACGATGAAACTCGTTACCGTCGCAGAAATGCGCGCGATTGAACAGGAAGCCGATTCCAACGGCCTCTCTTATGCAAAAATGATGGAAAACGCCGGACATGGCCTGGCCGAAGAAATCCTGCAACTGGCATACACCGAATCGGAGGAAGACCGGGAGATACTGGCGCTGGTCGGCCCTGGGAACAATGGCGGCGATGCGCTGGTCGCGCTGGCGCACCTGGCCGCCGACGGCTGGCGGGCGCGCGCCTACCTGGTCAAACGCAAGGCCGAAGGCGACGAACTGGTCGAACGTTTGAAAAAAGAAGACGGCGAAATTTTGTTCGCTGAAAAAGACCCCGACTATACTAAATTGACCGCTTTCATCGAAACCGCCGAGGTGGTCGTGGATGGTCTCCTCGGCACCGGCATCAAACTGCCGCTCAAGCCCGAAGTGGCCGGGGTGTTGGAAGCCGCCAACCGCGCCATCTCCAGCCTGGCCTGGCCGCCGCATGTGGTCGCCGTCGATTGCCCATCGGGCATCGATTGTGACACGGGCGAGGCCGCGCCCGAGGTCATCCCCGCCAGCGTCACCGTCTGCATGGCCGCTGTCAAACACGGCCTGCTCAAACTCCCGGCCTTTGAACTGGCCGGGGAACTGCGCGTGGCCGAAATTGGCCTGACCGACGAAATCGAATCCTGGAAAACTGTCCGCCATTTCGTGGCAGATGCGGAGATGGTGGAAGAGGACCTGCCCGCGCGCCCCGCCGATTCGCACAAGGGAACCTTTGGCGCGCTGCTCGTGGCGGCTGGCTCGGTGGGCTGCACCGGCGCGGCCCTGCTGGCGGGCAAGTCGGCCTATCGCGCCGGCGCGGGACTGGTGCAGATGGCCGTTCCTGGCGCGGTTCATTCTGTCCTGGCCGGGCATTTCCCCGAAGCAACCTGGATTCTGCTCCCCAATGAAAAAGGCGTCATCGCCGAACACGCCGCCGAAGTGGTGTTCAAAAACCTGGAACGGGCAACCGCGCTGCTGCTCGGCCCCGGCCTGGGGGCCGAAGAGACCACCCAAAAATTCGTCGAAAACCTGCTGACCGGCAAAGGCGGCCTGAGAAAGAATTCCGCTCCCATGGGTTTCATGCGCGCCGATGCGCAAAAACCGGAAACCGAAGCATCCATCGCCCTCCCCCCGCTGGTAGTGGATGCCGACGGCCTGCGCCACCTGTCGAAAGTCAACGATTGGGCCAAACTGCTGCCCGCTGAAAGCATCCTGACCCCGCACCCCGGCGAAATGGCCGCCCTGACTGGGTTGGAAAAAGACGAGATTCAAGCCAACCGCCTCGAGACAGCCCTGAAATACGCCGCCGAATGGGGCCATGTCGTCGTCCTGAAAGGCGCATTTACCGTCATCGCCGCGCCGGATGGACGCGCCGCCCTCATCCCGGTCGCATCTGCCGCCCTGGCGCGCGCCGGGACGGGCGATGTACTGGCCGGGCTGGTCGGCGGCCTGCGGGCGCAGGGCGTCCCTGCTTACGAGGCGGGGGTGGCCGGGGCCTGGATTCACGCCCAGGCCGGGTTGGTTGCCGCCGAAAAAATCGGCGCGGAAGCCTCGGTGCTGGCCGGGGACGTGATGGAATCCATCGGCGATGTGTTGAGCGGTTTTTGAGTTGTCGGCTATAATGTGAAAAATTCGCTGAAACGTCCCGAAGGCTGCTGAATACAACGAAAATCGCTCCCCAAAACCATCCGGCTGCGCCCTCGCTGCAAAGCTTTCGAGACGGTGTTCACTTGGGGAGTCATCCAACACAGAGGAATACCTTTATGCGCGCATCTTTTGTAGCAGGCAACTGGAAAATGAACAAAACCGTCGCCGAGGCCCGCGAACTGGTCTCGACGATGGGGCAGGGTCTCAAACTCGTCAAGGGCGTCGAAAAAGTGCTATGCCCGCCGTTTATGTCGCTGGTGGCGGTCGCCAACCTGCTGGGCGGCACCGACATCGGCCTGGGCGCCCAAAACATGCACTGGGAAGACAAAGGCGCCTTCACCGGCGAAGTAGCCCCCGGCATGGTCAAGGAATTTTGCAAATACGTCATCCTGGGCCACTCGGAGCGCCGTACTTACTTCGGCGAAACCGATGAAACCGTCAACAAAAAGGTGCTGGCCGCCCAAAAGCACGGATTAATCCCAATTGTTTGCATCGGCGAGACCCTGGCGCAGTACGAAGCCGGGCAAACGGCGGAAGTCGTCCGCCGCCAGGCGCTGGAGGGGCTGAAAGGCCTCGACCCAGCCTTCGCCCCGCAGGTTGTGGCGGCCTACGAGCCGGTCTGGGCCATCGGGACCGGCAAAGCATCCTCCGCCGAGAACGCAGAGTCTGTCCACCGGGATGTCGTCCGGGCTGCGCTCAAGGACCTGTTCGGGGAAGAAACCGCCCAGGCAATCCGCATTTTATACGGCGGCTCGGTGACGGCTGCCAACGCTGCCGAATTCTTCGCCCAGCCAGACATCGACGGCGCGCTGGTGGGCGGGGCCAGCCTGAAGGCCGAGGAATTCGTCGCCATTGCGCAGGCGGCGTCCAAATAATCTACAGGAGGCAGGTATGGTTAAATCAGGTTTAATTGTCGGCGCGGTCATGTTCCTGCTGGTGCTTGGTCTGGCGGCCATTTTGAGCCCGTTTTGCGCCTTGTGCATCCCGCTGCTGACCGGGCTGGGGGCCGGCTACCTGGCCGGGGTGTTCGATAAGCCGCTTTCCAACGGCGATGCAGCCAAACGCGGGGCCGGGGCCGGGGCCATTGCCGCGGGGCTGGCAATTTTCGCCCAGATAATTGCATCCATTATCAATTCGCTGGTTTTGCAAAACCCGCAATACCAGTTGGGGCAAATTTGGGGCGCGGATGCGGTCGACCCGGCGACGGTCTGGGCGCTCCAGATTTTGTTCGGCCTGTGTATTGGCTTGATGAACGTGGGTCTCACGGCTGCTTTCGGCGCGGGCGGCGGAGCCATCTGGTTCGGCACAAGCGGCAAGAGCCAGGCAGCGGCCGTTTAGGGCTGTCTTGCCTCTTTCGCCTTTCCTCTCCCGAAGGTTTGCCGTTCCCCCATTAACCTTCGGGAAGTTTTTTGTTCTATGCTTGCTGCGTTCGACGGTTTCTTTTGGGCGGTCGCGGCCCTGGCGGCGCTCTTGTTCTTGCAGCGCGCCCTGCACCGTGAAATCCAGGCCATCTTCCTGATAGCCACCCGCAATCCCGGCATCACTGTGCTGGCATTTTCGCTTATCTTCCTGCCAGGCGTCTTCCTGCACGAACTCAGCCACCTGGTAACGGCCAAACTGCTGGGGGTGCGCACCGGCAAGTTTTCGCTGCTCCCGACCGTCCTGCCGGATGGACGCCTGCAACTCGGCTATGTGGAGGCCGCCCACAGCGACATCGTGCGCGATTCGCTGGTCGGCCTGGCGCCGCTCATCAGCGGGATTTTGTTCGTCGCCTACGCAGCGGTCGAACGCCTGTATCTGGTCATTCTATGGGATACCCTGCGCAACGGGCAGTGGGAACTCTTTTCGATGGGACTGCGCATCCTGCCAACTCTGCCCGATTTCTGGCTGTGGTTCTACCTGACCTTTGCCGTCTCCAGCACGATGATGCCCTCCGAATCCGACCGCCACGCCTGGAGGCCGCTGGGCATCGTCAGCGGGGTACTGCTCGGGTTGGTGCTGCTGGCCGGGGCCGGCCCCTGGATGCTGGAAAACCTGGCCCCGTTCCTGAACGAATTCCTGCGCGGCACAGCGCTCATCCTGCTGGTCAGCATCCTGGTGCATATCCTGCTGGTCTTGCCGCTCCTGCTGATTCACCGCCTGCTGGCGCGCCTGACCGGGCTGGATATTGGCTAAACGCGCGGTTTTGGGATTACAATCACCAGTGGAGTCAAAGCCATGAAATCATCCCAACTGCGAGTGCGCTTCCTGCAAATTTTATGGTTCTTTGCGGGCGTGATTGCCCGCTTTATTTTTTGGGAGCTGCTCCTGGCGCAGGTCGGACTGCGGGGCGCGGTACGCCGCACCCGCCCGGAACGTTTTCGCAGGGAAGCAGAACGTTTTCGCGCCCTCGCCATTCGCATGGGCGGGGTCATGATAAAGGTCGGGCAGTTCCTCTCCTCCCGGCTGGATGTGCTTCCGCCCGAAGTGACCGATACCCTGGCCGATTTGCAGGACGAAGTGCCAGCGGAACAATTTTCCGACCTGCGCAGGCTGGCCGAGAGCGAGTTGCAGGCTCCTTTAACGGAACAATTCGCCTGGTTCGACGAATCCCCGCTGGCAGCCGCCTCGCTCGGCCAGGTGCACCGCGCCCGGCTAAAGGGCGATTCCCCCGAAGCGGAGCAGTTCCAGCGGGTGGTGGTCAAAATCCTGCGCCCGAACATCGAGCAAATCGTCGAAACTGACCTGGCAGCCCTGGGAATCGTCGGCGGCTGGCTGATGCGCTACCGTCCCATCCGCGAACACGCCGACGTACCGGCCCTGCTGAAGGAGTTTTCGGCCACCCTGCGCCAGGAAATCGACTATCGCCTGGAAGCCGAACATGCCGAAATTTTCGCCGAAAACTTCAAGGACGACCCGCGCGTGCATGTCCCGCGCGTCGTCCGCAGCCGCTCCACCCGGCGGGTGTTGACGCTGGAGGACGTTTACGCCATCAAAATCACCGATTACGAGGCCATCACCGCCGCCGGAATCGAGCGGGGCGAGGTAGCGCGGCGGCTGTTGGATGTATACCTGGAGCAGATTTTCGACGACGGCTTTTTCCACGCCGACCCGCATCCGGGCAACCTGTTCGTGACGCCCCTCCCGGCGGAAACCGGTTCCCCCGGCTGGAAGTTGACCTTCGTGGATTTCGGCATGGTCGGACGCCTGCCGGAGAACCTGCGGGCCGGCCTGCGCGAGACGGTCATTGCCGTCGGCACCCGCGACCCGGCCCGGCTGATTAAATCCTACCAAACGCTGGGATTTTTGCTGCCCGGCGCCGATACGGTCGAAATCGAAAACACCTCGACGATGGTCTTCGACCGCTTCTGGGGCATGTCGATGAGCGAACTGCGCAGCGTCGACCTGCGCGAGTTCCACGACATCGGCCACCGCATCCGCGATGTGATGCTGGAGATGCCCTTCCAGGTTCCCAACAACCTGCTGATGCTGGTGCGCACGGTGGCGATTCTCTCTGGAATGTGCACCGGCCTGGACCCGAACTTCAACCTGTGGAACCAACTGGAACCTTACGCCAAAAAACTGGTGGCCGAGCAGGGCGGCTCGACGCTGGACATGGTGTTGGACACGCTGGAAGAACTGGTCAAGACCCTGGTCGCCCTGCCCTCGCAGGCCAGCCGCGTGCTGGCGCAAACCGAGCGCGAAGGACTGCTCATCCGCGCGCCGCAGGTCAACCGGCAGATAGGGTCGCTCGAACAATCGGTCGACCGGTTGACGGGCAGCATCCTCTTTGCCGCGCTGCTGCTGGGCGGGATTATGCTGTACAATGCCGGGAATTTGTTCTTCGGCCAGGGGTTGCTGGGATTGGCGGGGATTGCCCTGCTGTGGGTTTTGCTGGCTCCCCGCAGGCGCAGGTGAGTATGGCGCGGGATGCTATCCCGCGAAAAAAAGACACAGAAACAACCGGCCAGACCGGCAATTCTGTGTTCTGTGGTTTATAGCATTATGGCGCAGGATTTGCGCTATCAGCGCCAATCATAGCAACCTTTGGTTGCGGCCCGCGAAGCGGCTGCGCTATGCAATCCCCGCGCGGTGGGGTTGCGGAATTTATTCCGCAGTACGAAAATCAATCAGGCGCGTTTGTCGATACGGTCGATGGCCGAATCAATCATGCTGCGCCAGGCCAGCAGCATTTCCTTGTGGGCGGCGCGGCGGTGTTCCATGAAGCCTTCCGGCAGGAAGGCTTCGATGCTCTTGCGCATTTCATCGCGGGCATTGCGGTAATGCGCGCGGGCTTCTTCGGGGAACCGGCTCTCACGGTTGGTCTTCTCGGTCATGGGAACCTCCAATTGGAATCTGTTTTCTTGATTTGATTATAGCACGCCTGGCAACAGCAAATATTAATGCAACAGGTTGGACCTGTTCCTGCCCCAGTTTCTATAAATCGTTCTTGCACATCCCTACCCTGACAACCACGCAAGGCCACTGGCGCGGTTAGTTTTCACTTTCGCAAGTTATATGCTTTGTAAAGGCATAAAACATGGATACAGATAAAATAGGACAGTAATCACCTGCTGCACGGGGAGCCGCAGGAGGGGGGTAACTCGCTTTATATTCCCCGAAGAACCCTTACCGGCTTCCGTCATGCACAAGGCAGAATCACTGCATAGGAAAGAACATGACCGATTTAGATACCTTCGTACACCTTTCGGACCGCCAGATAGCGCGATTGGTCAACGAACGCGGCCAACAGGTTTGCGTATTCCCCATCAGCGGGATACGACACTGGTACACTATGGAATATGGAAAGTATATGGACATAAATTGTCCCGGCCATTATATGGATGAAATTACAAAAAAACTGCTCGACCTGTATCGCCTGTTTTTCAACCAGGGTATTCATACCCTGGTCTCGCCGCTGCACGGCCTGACGGAGGACGATGGACAATCGCTTACATCCCGGTTGCGGCGGTTGGAAATCCTGACCACGCACAGCGATTTCCTGTGCTTCTACGAAAAATACAGCGTGCGCGTCCACTTTTATGGCGATTATCGCCGCCAACTGGCCGGGACCTCCTACTCCTACCTGACCGGGCAGTTCGAACGGCTGTCCAAACACACCCGCAAAAACACGGCCCGCCGGCTGTTTTATGGCCTGTTTACCGGCAATGCCGCCGAAAACATCGCTGACCTGTCGGTGCGGCACTTCATCCGCACCGGGCAGGTACCCAGCCGGCAGGTGATGATGGAACTTTACTACGGGGAAGCCATCGAAGCGGCAAACCTGTTCATCGGGTTCGATACATTCAACCCGGCAGATTACCCCCTGCTCGAATTTGCCGAGGAAAACCTGTACTTCACCGCCGCGCCCGGTTTTTACATGGACAAAGACCAACTGCGGCGCATCCTGCACGACCACCTGCACCCGCGCCAGGAACCCAATCTTGCCCAACTATCGGAGGGCGAATTGGCGGTACTGAAAGACTTCTACCATGCCCAACGCAACACCACCCTGGGGCTGGGCAGCTTGCGGCCCGGCGCATGGGTCTCTCCTCACCAGGTATAACATCCCCGCCTTGACGGGGATGTTTTTTTATATTATTTGTGTGGCTTTTTCAGCAGACTCGTTGGCAAAAAGACGATTTTCAATTTGCGGTACAATATTCCCCATGAACATAGAAAACATCGGCACAATTCGCTCGGTGCGCGGCAGCGTAGTAGACGTACACTTCCCGCGTCTGCTCCCCGATATTTACTCCCGCCTCGTCACCGATAGCGACCCGGCGGCGGAAATCGAAGTCATCAGCCACCTCGGCCAAAACCTGGTGCGCGGCGTCGCCCTCACCCGCACCAGCGGCCTGCTGCGCGGCATGAGCGTGCGCGATAGCCGTTCCCCCTTCCGCATCCCGGTCGGCGAGCGCGTGCTGGGACGCATGATGAACGTCTTCGGACAGACCCTCGACGACGGGCCCTCGCTCGAAGGCGGCGACTGGCGTTCCATCCACCAGCCGCCGGTGGCAATGACCCACCACGCCGCCCAGACCGAAATCTTCGAGACCGGCATCAAAGCCATTGACGTGCTGGCCCCGCTCGAACGCGGCGGACGCGCCGGCCTGTTCGGCGGCGCGGGCGTCGGCAAAACCGTCCTGATTACCGAACTCATCAACAATCTGGTCGGCCAGTACGAAGGCGTCAGCCTGTTCTGCGGCATCGGCGAACGCTCACGCGAGGGCGAAGAACTCTACCGCGAAATGGGCGAGGCCGGGGTGCGCGACCGCACTGTCATGATTTTCGGACAAATGAACGAACCGCCCGGCGCGCGCTTCCGCGTCGGACACGCCGCCCTGACAATGGCCGAATACTTCCGCGACGACGCCCGCCAGGACGTGCTGCTGCTGATGGACAACATCTTCCGTTTCATCCAGGCTGGCACCGAAGTCTCCGGCCTGCTCGGCAACATCCCCTCGCGAGTCGGCTACCAGCCCACCCTGGCCACCGAACTGGCCGAATTGCAGGAACGCATTGCCAACACCCGCTCCGGCGCGATTACCTCCGTCCAGGCCGTTTACGTCCCGGCAGACGACTTCACCGACCCGGCGGCGGTGCACGTCTTCTCGTATCTCTCAGCCTCGATTGTTCTCTCGCGCAAACGCGCCAGCGAGGGCCTGTATCCGGCCATCGAACCGCTCCAATCCGGCTCGAAAATGCTTGCCCCGCACATTGTTGGGGGGCGGCACTATGAAATCGCCCGCCGCATCCGCCAAACCCTGGCCCAATACGAAGACCTGAAAGACCTGATTGCCATGCTCGGGCTCGAAGAACTGACTCCTGAAGACCGCCAACTGGTCTCGCGCGCCCGCCGCCTCGAACGCTTCCTGACCCAGCCCTTCCACACCACCGAGCAGTTCACCAGCATCCCCGGCAAAACCGTCCCGCTCGAAGAAACCCTGCACGGCTGCGAACGTATCCTTAACGACGAATTCGCCGACGTGCCGGAGCGCAAACTGTACATGATTGGGCGCATCGAAGAGTACGAGCAAAAAGCATGACCGCCATGCGCCTGCGCATCCTCCTGCCCGAAGAAATCCTGCTGGATGTCGAAACCCGCAAGATTACCGCCGAAGCGGCCAACGGCGCCTTTGGCCTGCTCCCGCGCCATGTGGACTTCATCACCGCGCTCGCGCCTGGGATTCTGACATTCGTCGGCGTTGATGGCCGCGAGGAGTTCGTCGCCGTTGACGAGGGCATCCTGCTCAAACGCGGGAAACAGGTACAGGTCTCTACGCGCAACGCGGTCATCGGGCAGGAATTGGGCGAACTGAAACGCCTGATTGCAGAACGATTCCGAAATTTGAGCGAATACGAGCGCAAATCGCGCGACGCGCTCTACAAACTCGAAGCCGACCTGATTCGCCGCTTCATGGAGTTGTGATTGTGAGCAAACACCCGCAGGAAAAATGGCAGGCCGATGTCGCCGGCAAGGAAGTCCGCAAAATCCGCGCCCGGCGCGAAAAACGCCGCAGCATCTGGTTTGGGCTGGGGACTTTTGGCATGGTTGGCTGGTCGGTTGTCATCCCAACCCTGGCGGGCCTGTTCCTCGGAATCTGGATAGACAGCACCTGGCCCAGTCCATACTCATGGACGCTGATGCTCTTCCTGGGCGGCCTGGCCCTCGGCCTGTACAACGCCTGGCGCTGGGTGCAGTTCGAGAGCGGACAAATCGACAACGAAAAAGAGAACAAAGATAAAAATGGATAGCACCCCGCTCACCCTGGCCCTCTCCGCCCTGGCCGGAATCGTCCTCGGCACTCTCTACTTCGGCGGCCTGTGGCTGACGATTACCCGGATACGAGCGCTGAAAACTCCAGGAATCTTCCTGGCCCTCAGTTTCATCCTGCGCACCGTCCTTGTGATTGGCGGCTTCTACCTGATTACAGATGGAAAACTGGAACGCCTGGCGGTTGCCATGCTGGCGTTTTTTGTGACCAGGTTTGTGTTTATCAGATACTTCCACCCCAAAGAAGAAGCAGGGAAACAGCCGAAAAAGTAAAGATAATACTCACGCAAAGGCGCAAAGCGCGCAAAGAAAAACAATAAAACCTGGCGTTCTTTGCGGCTCCCCGGCATTGCCCGCCGGGGCAAGTGTGACGCAAGAGATTTTCACAAGAACGCAAAGGCGCAAAGCGCGCAAAGAAAAACAATAAAACCTGGCGTTCTTTGCGGCTTGGCGCGAGAAATTTCCAGGTCAAGTCGCGGCGCGCATAAAGAAAGGAACAACCTCCCATGGAAATCAGCCCCGACGCAATCATCCTCTGGGAATCGGGCTTCTTCAAAATCAACGCCACCATCCTGTTCACCTGGCTGATTATGGCAATTCTGACCATCGGCTCGTGGCTGGTGACGCGCAACATCAAGGGCGCGCTCGAAATGTCGCGCGGGCAGAATGTGCTGGAAGTCATCGTCGAAGGCGTGATGGGACAAATCAAAGAAGTCAGCCAGCAAAACCCGCGCCCGTACCTGGCCTTCATCGGCACGCTGTTTCTGTTCATCGTCGTCTCGAATGTACTGGCAATTGTGCCGGGATTCCAACCGCCAACCGGTTCGCTTTCGACCACCACCGCGCTGGCCCTGTGCGTCTTCCTGGCCGTTCCGATTTTCGGCATTCGCGCCCAGGGATTAGGCGGCTACCTGCGCCAGTACATCGAGCCAACCCCCATCATGCTGCCCTTCAACATCATCGGCGAACTCTCGCGCACGCTCTCGCTGGCTGTGCGTTTGTTCGGCAACATGATGAGCGGCGGACTGATTGCCGCCATCCTGCTGACGATTGTGCCGCTCTTTTTCCCGGTCATCATGCAAGCCCTCGGCCTGCTGACCGGGGTCATCCAGGCGTATATCTTCGCCATCCTGGCGATGGTGTATGTCGCATCCGCAACCCGCGCCCATTCCGGGCAAGATAACAAAGAAGGAGAATAATCCACTATGGAATCTATCGACTCTGTTGCCCTGATTGGCATGGCAAGCGTCATTTCTGCCGGCCTGACCATCGCCATCGGCTCCATTGCCCCGGCCCTCGGGCAGGGACGCGCCGTTGCCCAGGCCCTGGCCGCCATCGCCCAGCAGCCCGATGAAGCCAATACCATCTCGCGCACCCTGTTCGTCGGCCTGGCGATGATTGAATCGACCGCCATCTATTGCTTCGTCGTGACCATGATTTTGATTTTCCTCAACCCATTCTGGAATTATGTCATTGCCGCAGGAGGTTAACCCGTGCTTATCGATTGGTTTACCGTCATTGCGCAAATCATCAACTTCCTGGTTTTACTGCTCCTCTTGCGCCGCTTTCTCTACAAGCCCATCCTGAACGCGATGGAAGAACGTGAGCGCAAAGTAGCCGAGCGGCTCGAATCGGCCCGCCAGGAACGAATCAAGGCCGAAGAGGAGCGTCAGCGTTACGAAACGCTCTACCAGGAACTGAACCAAACTCTGGATGAGAAAAAACGCCAGGCGGCAGAAGAAGTGGAAACCTGGCGCAAACAAGCCCTGCAAGAAGCCCGCCAGGGCGTCGAAGCGTCCAAGGAATCCTGGCGCAAGGCCCTCGAGCAGGAACAGCAGGCCTTCGCTGCCGAACTGCGCCAGTTCACCGTGCGCCAAACCTACGCCGTCGCCGGAAAAGCCCTGCGCGACCTGGCCGACGATTCACTCGAAGCGCGCCTGCTGGCCCAATTCAGCGAACGTCTCGCCGGCGGCAAAATCGACCTGGACAAAATCGACTCCAAAGACCGCCTGACCGTGCGCAGCGCCTTTGAACTCTCCGGCGAGGCCCGCAAAAATCTCGCCGAATCCATCCAAAAGAGGCTGGGACGCAAAGCCGACCTGGATTACAAGGTCGCGCCAGAGTTGGGCGCGGGCCTCGAGATTGAATCCGCTGAAGGCTTCCAGGTGGCCTGGAACCTGAACCGCTACCTGCAAACCCTCGAAGAGGGCCTGTCCGAACGTTTGCAAAGCAGCAAGCCCTGAGCGGAGCGAGCCGACAGGCGAGCGCAGTCGAAGGGCGGCTCGCTAAAGAAACAATTGTTTTTAACTAAACCGCCCTTCGACTACGCCGCGCAAAAACCGTGCGGCTCCGCTCAGGACTTGTGCTTTGGATGAACTATGCCCTACTACGTCTACCTGCTCAAATGCGCCGATGACTCATACTACACCGGCAGTACCCAAGATGTCGAACGGCGTTTATGGCAACACCAGCAAGGCACAGACCCAACCTCATACACCCACTCGCGCCGTCCAGTAGAATTGGCTTGGGCAGGCGAGTTCCAAACCCGGCGTGAAGCTCTTGCGTTTGAGCATCAGGTCAAAGGCTGGAACAGGGCGAAGAAAGAAGCCTTGTCGCATGAAAACTGGAACGGTATTCACGAAGTTGTCAAAGCCGAGAGAAAACGCCGCGAGGCAGAGAGAAAAGCAAGCAACAAGCCCTGAGCGGAGGCCCGAAGTGGCAACGAAGGGTCGCAGTCGAAGGGCGAATAACCAGGTAAAAATTGTTTGCAAATAAACCGTCCTTCGACTTCGCAGCGCAAAACCCGCGCTGCTCCGCTCAGGACTTGTAGTATGGATAAACCATCCCTGAGCGGAACGACGAGCGACAGCGAGGAATGGAGCACCGCCCTGAGTTCATCGAAGGGTCGAAGGGCGATTAACCAAGTAACAATTGTCTTCTACGAAACCGTCCTTCGACTACGCCGCGCAAAACCCACGCTGCTCCGCTCAGGACTTGTAGTATGGATACCCCACATGAAATGATAGGTAACGCTGAAATGTCCCTCAAACAAATCATAGACCAGGCCGGGCGCATCTTTGAAGAAAGCCTGCAAGAAATCCCCGCCGAAGCCCTCAACCTGGAAACCGGCCACGTCACCTACATCGGGCAGGGCATCGCCCGCGTCAGTGGCTTGCCGGACATCCAGTTGGAGGAACTCGTCCGCTTCGAGGGTGGTACCCTGGGCATGGCCTTTAATCTCGACCAAGGCGAAGTCGGCGTCATCCTGCTGGGGCGCGACAACCGCATCCAATCTGGCAGCGAAGTCCGCCGCACCGGGCGACTGATGGACGTGCCAGTTGGCGAGGGTCTGCTGGGACGCGCCCTCAGCCCAACCGGCGCATCCCTCGACGGACGCGGCCCCATCGCCTTCGAGACGCGCTGGCCGGTCGAACGGGAAGCCACGCCCATCATGCAGCGCGCCCCGGTCGTCGTCCCACTCCAGACCGGGCTTAAGGCCGTCGACGCCCTCGTCCCGATTGGCCGCGGACAGCGCGAACTCATCCTTGGCGACCGGCAGACCGGCAAAACGGCCGTCGCGCTTGATACCATCATCAACCAGCGCGGCAAGAATGTCGTCTGCATCTACTGCGCCATCGGACAGCGCAACTCGGCAGTTGCCCAATTCGTGGCCGACCTGGAAAAGCACCACGCGCTCGACTATTCGGTGCTTTTGGTTGCCAACGCCGAAGAAACGCCCGGCCTGCAATACATCGCGCCCTACGCCGCCACGTCGATTGGCGAATACTTCATGGAACAGGGCCGCGATGTGTTGGTTGTGTACGACGACCTGACCCGCCACGCCTGGGCCTACCGCGAACTCTCCTTGCTGCTGCGCCGCCCGCCCGGGCGCGAAGCCTACCCCGGCGATATTTTCTACATCCACTCGCGCCTGCTCGAACGCTCCACCCGCCTGCGCCCGGAATTGGGCGGCGGCTCGCTAACCGCCCTGCCAATTGCCGAAACCGAAGCCCAAAACCTTTCGGCCTACATCCCCACCAACCTGATTTCGATTACCGACGGGCAGGTCTATCTCTCGCCGGAACTCTTCCAAAAGGGCATTTTACCGGCGGTCGATTTGGGCAAATCGGTCTCGCGCGTGGGCGGCAAGACCCAACTGCCCGCCTACCGCGCCGTAGCGGGCGACCTGGGGCTTTCATACGCCCAATTCGAGGAACTGGAGACCTTCGCCCGCTTCGGCACCCGCCTCGACGAGGACACCCGCCGCACCATCGCGCGCGGCGAACGAGTGCGCGAAGTGCTCAAGCAGCCGCAATACGCGCCCCTGCCCGCCGCTGAACAAATCGCGGTCTTCATGGCAGTCACGCGCGGCTATTTCGACGACCTGCAACTGACGCAAATCGGCGCAGCCGAAGCCAAAATCCGCGCCGCCGTAACCGAATCCCTGCCCGAGCTGTGCAAACGCATCGAAGACAGCGAAAAACTGGGCGAAAAAGACCTGGAAGCCCTCGAAAAAGTCATCGGCGAGGCTGTGTCGCATTTTCGCCCTCACCCTGGCTCTCTCCCGGCGGAAGAGGGGGCTTAATACTACATGGAAACCCTCGACGCCCTGCGCCGCCGCATCGATAGCGCGCGCGACCTGCACAGCATCGTGCGTACTATGAAGGCCCTCTCGGCGGCCAGCATCCGCCAGTTCGAGCGCTCGGTCGAGGCGATTGGAGTCTACGACCAGACCGTGCGGGACGGATTGCGCATCCTGTTGCAAGATATGACCACCCTGCCAGACGAAGAGTCGCAGCGCGAAGACCCATTCGCTCCGCATGGAAAAAAGAGCGGCGCGCTGGCCGTCATCTTCGGCTCTGACCAGGGCATGTGCGGGCAGTTCAATGAGAACATCGTCTCGTTTGCCTTACGCGACCTGGACGAAGCCCGCCGCGCCCACCCCCTGGCAGTCACAAAGTTCGTGGTCGGCTTGCGCGCTGCGGGCCGTTTGCAGGAGGCCGATAGTTCGCTCGCGGAACTCTTCCCCGTCCCCAGTTCGGTGGACGGCATCAATCCGGCAGTGCAGTCTCTGCTGCTAAGCATCGAATCCCAGATGACGCGCGAACCCATCCGCAAGGTCATCCTGTATTACAACCGCCCCACCTCCGGCGCGGCCTACCAGCCGGCGCGCGCTCAACTCATGCCGGTTGATATGACTATCTTCCGCAGCGGCCCGGCAGAGACTCCCGCCTCGCGCAGCCTGCCGACATACAACATGGAACGCCGGCAACTGCTCTCGGCCCTGATTGGTCAGTACCTTTTCTCGCAACTCTACCGCGCCTACGCCGAATCGCTCACCAGCGAAAACGCCAGCCGCCTGATGACCATGCAGGCCGCCGAGAAGAACATCGAAGAACGGCTTGCGGAACTCAATACCGAATATCACGGCCAGCGCCAGGGACAAATCACCAGCGAGCTGCTCGATATTGTGTCAGGGGTGGAGGCGCTGGCGCAACGCTAGTTGACTGTTACTGGTCGAAGAAGATTACCACGCCCCAGCGCGCATCGACGAATCGGGACTGCGCCTCGAAAAAGCGGGCGAAGCCAACGCGCCCGGCCGCGCCAGAACCCCTCAAAGTCCATAGATTCGCCGTTTTCCCCAAACAGGACGCAGCAAGGCGTCCTGTTTGGTTTAATTTTGTAACCTTTTATGGTTTTCCCCGTCATGTATTAGACAGTATCGGCAATAAAAACTTGGACGCGGACGAGAACGGACAAGGGCGGATTTTAAGATTTTTCTCCGCGTATTCGGCTCTTGTCCGCGTCCCAAAAATGGCGTTGACCAATTACCAATAAAGTCTAACTATAATTTCTCTACCAGACAAACTTCGTGTTAATTTGTCATTTCGAGCGACAGCGAGAAATCTTCTCCCAGTGCGCAAGATTTCTCCCCGCTGCGCGGCTCGAAATGACAAGAATAAGATATGAATTACAGT
>DAOTZM010000196.1:0-4688 GCA_034434035.1 Anaerolineales bacterium | reverse complement strand
CCTAAATCGTATCCGCAAACGTCCGTTCCATATTACGGAAATACACCAGCCCGCTGACGAGAATCAGGACGGAGATAGCCGCCGAGATGCCAATCAGCAGGTCGGGCGGGTTGCCGACGCCGAGCAGCGCCCAGCGGAAGCCATTCACCACGCCCGCCATCGGGTTGAGGGCGTAAATCACCTGCCACTGCTCCGAAATGACACTGGAGGAGTAGGCAATCGGGGTGACGAACATCCAGAACTGGGAGAGGAAGGGCAGGGCGTAACCCACGTCGCGGTATTGGACGTTGATGGCTGAAAGCCACAGGGCAATCCCCAGCGCGGTAACGATGGAGAGCAGGATAAAAAGCGGCAGCGCCCAAATGGCGTGGATGCCAGGGGTGATGCCGTAGTAGAACATCAGGCCAATCAGCACCACGAAGGCAATCGCAAAATCGAGCAGGCCGCCCAACACCGAGGCCATCGGCAAGACCAGGCGCGGGAAGTAGGTCTTGGTAATCATGTTCTGGTTGGAGGTCAGCGAACGGCTGGCCGAGTTGAGCGCGGTGGCAAACAGGCCCCAGGGCAGCAGCGCCGTGTACGAGAAAATCGGATACGGAATGCCGCCGTCGGTCTCCATTTTGGCGATGTTGCCGAACAGGAAGTTGAAGACCAGCATGGTCAACACCGGCTGGAGCACCGCCCAGGCCGCGCCGAGGGCCGTCTGCTTGTAGCGGACTTTGATGTCGCGCCAAATCATGAAAAAGACCAGCTCGCGGTAAATCCACAAGTCGCGCAGGTTGAGGGCAGCCAGGCCGGTGGTGGGTTTGATGTAGATGGTGGTGGGTTCGCTCATAATTTAGGTGATCGATATTCGGTATTCGATATTCGACTTATCGAGTATCGAATTATCCATTCTCGATTATCGAATCTTCTCCCGATTGGCCTTGAACCACTCAATCGTGCGTTTCATGCCTTCTTCGAAGGGCATTTGCGCCCGCCAGCCGAAGCGTTCCCAGGCGCGGGAGGTGTCGAGGCCGCGGCGCGGCTGGCCGTTGGGCTTTTCGGTATCCCAGACCAGTTTGCCTTCGAATCCCGTCAGGCGGATGACCAGTTCCGTCAGGTCTTTGATGGAGATTTCGTAGCCGGAGCCGAGGTTGACCGGGTCAGACGAATTATATTTTTCGGTGGCCGTCAGGATGCCGTCGGCGGCATCCTCCACGTACAGGAATTCGCGGGTTGGCGAGCCGTCGCCCCAGGCGATGAGTTCTTTATCGCCGCGCTCCTGGGCTTCGATGGCCTTGCGAATCAGGGCCGGGATGACGTGCGAGGATTGCAGGTTGAAGTTATCACGCGGGCCGTACAGGTTGACCGGCAGGACAAAAATCGAGTTGAAGCCGTATTGCTGGCGGTAGGCTTCCGACTGGACGAGCATCATCTTCTTGGCCAGGCCGTAGGGCGCGTTGGTCTCTTCCGGGTAGCCAATCCACAGGTCATCTTCCCTGAAAGGGACCGGGGTGAACTTGGGATAAGCGCAGACCGTCCCAATGGCGGTGAACTTGCCCACGCCAACTTTCCAGGCTTCGTGCATCAGTTGAACGCCCATCATCAGGTTGTCGTAGAAGAATTCCGCCGGGTGTTCGCGGTTGGCGCCGATTCCGCCGACGTTGGCGGCCAGGTGGATAATGACGAGGTTTTCTGGGTTCAGGTTGAAGGTTGAAGGTTGAAAGGTTGAATGTTGAAGGTGCGCTGGGACTTTATCGGCTGGCTGCAATGCATCCGCATACAGCCGCCGAATATCATCGCGCTCGGTCAGGTTGTAGTTTTCGATGCGCGGAATCAGGATTTCGCCTGCGCCGCGCGCCGCAAGTTTTTCGGTCACGAACGAGCCGAGGAATCCGGCCCCGCCGGTGACAATCACGCGTTTGCCTTGCCAAAACGTTGAAGGTTGTACGTTGGAAAGTTGAAGGTCAGACATCGTAATTTTCTCCATCTTCGCTAATCCTGCTGGAATTTGGTTGAGAGTTGAGATAACGGGATAAGTTCACCAGTTGCCCGCTACAGATTCGCGCCAATTCATTCGCGTTTTGCATTTGGTTTTCATCAATATACTTCCTGTCCAGCGCCAGGTAAAGTTGGGCGCGTACTTCGCCTGCTGAGGCTTTGGCGCGCCCCAGATACTCAATAAACATCGCCTGCGTGCGACTTTCAAACCCCTCAGCAATGTTCGACATCACTGAAACCGCCGCCCGCCGCATCTGGTCGCGCAAACTCGCCAACAGACGAAAAATCATAAACCATGTTTGCCAATTGGCGGGCATTTTGCCAAACCCGCAAATCTTCAAACTTTATTACGGAATCCACCCTCGGCCTCTTTCAACATTCAACGTTAAAATATTCAATATTACTGCACAATGAAATGCGCATTCCGGTAACGCTCGTCATACGGGTTGCGGATTAAGCCGGTTTTAAGCGCGCCGACCAGTTCACGCACGCCGTCATCCACCGTGAGCGTGGCCTTGAAGCCCAATTCGCGGCGAATTTTGTCAAAAGAAACGGTAATGTCGCGTTTATCGCCGCCAAATGTCAAATCCTTATATTCCACGATAATTTCGGGCAGGCGTTTGATGATGAGCGCCACAATCTGGTCTTTGGTGTAGTTGCCGTCGTCGCTGCCCAGGTTGTAAACCTGACCGCGCGCTTTCTCCTCCGGCGCATCCAGCCCTAGCGCCAGGCCGCGCGCCACATCCAAAACGTGAATGAAAGAGCGTGAATAGCCGCGCTGGTAGATGAGCAACTCGCGGCGGGTGAAGGCATCCAACACGAACTGATTGACCACCAGGTCGAAGCGCGTGCGCGGCGCAACGCCATAAACCGTCGCCAGGCGGAAAATCGTCGCAGGGGGGCCGTCCTGGGCAAGCAGGTATTCTTCGGCAGCAATTTTCGACTCTGCATAGAGCGATTCGGGCTTGAGGGGCGAAGCCTCGTTCACCGGGCTGCCATCCAACGAGGGCGCGTACACGCTGTAGGTGGAAGCATACAGGAAGCGTTCTATGCCCAGGCCGGCAGCCTGCTCATACATGTTTTGGGTCGCTTCGACGTTGTAATGCCAGGCGGCTTGCCTGCCAATGGCCTGGCAGGCCGGGAAGCCGACAATCCCTGCCAGGTGGATGACAGTATCTGGCCTGGGGGCGTTACGAGGCAGGGAATCGCGCAAACTGCGCTGTTCGGTTACGCCGGCTTTGGAAAAGTAAAAATTGGGGTCAGAGAAAAACGCCAGGAGCGATTCGCCGCCAAACAGCAGGTTATCGATGACCGTCACGCGATGTCCCTGCCGCAGCAGAAGCGCCGTCAGCAGCGAGCCGATATAGCCTGCCCCGCCAGTAACGACAATGTGCCTCTCCCTCATTGCTCCTCCATGCGCAAGTGTACGCTCAAATGTTCGACTGCCAAAACCGGCGCGCGGGCGTCTTCGACCACTTCTACATCCTGCTCCAGGCAGGTCAGGCGGCAAATATCGGCCACATCGCCCTGGTTGTTGATGCGCACCTGGTGAATGCCTTGCGCCTTCAGGCCGTTCAATATCTCTGTCACCTTGCCGCGAATGCGGCGGTAGAGCAGGAATTGCTGTTCGATGTAATCGACCGTCAGCATGGCGCGCTTTGCCAGCCCTTCGGGCGTGATGATGTAGCGCAGTTTACGCCGCTCGGCGCGCATCACCTTAATATAGCCTTTGGAGATGAGCCGCTTCAAGTGCCAGTTGACCGTTCCGACCGCCACGCCAAGTTGGGTTGCCAGGTCGGCCTGAGTCACGTCGGGGTCCTTTTCGATTTCTTCGAGGAGCGAAAGCTCGTGGGTGGAGACGTTGGCATTTTCCATAGTCAAAATTCAAGTCCTGAATTATACATCAGTATTTAGAACTTGAATCTTACTGATTCCGCTGGATTTTGTGGTTTTACGGCTTTGCCCGGTGATGAATCACCGGGCCAGGCGGCAGCGCCCTGTAAACAGGGCTAAAAAGTCCGATTTATCGGACGCTGCGCGATAGCCCGGACGTTTACGTCCGGGCAGGAAAGCGCCATCTGGCCCGTTGGGGTCAAACCACGCGGCCCAGACGTTTACGTCCGGGCAGGAAACAGCAAACCACAAATTCCGTTAGAACTGCCCATAAAGATTGGCGTTTTTTAGTAACTGCCTACCCAGAATCGGGTAGTTTTGATAGACTGTCATCATGGCTGAGCAAACAACCCTATTGGAAGAACTTCTGGCAAGAATAGCGGCTCTGGAAGCCGAGGTTCAGCGTTTAAGGAAAGAGAATGCCGAACTGCGTCGCCGATTGGAGATGAACAGCCAGAACAGTCATAAACCACCAAGCAGCGATGGGTATCGGAAGAAAACAGTTCGACCCGCAATGCCCAAAGGAGAAAAACGTGCGCCAGGCGGGAAAGCAGGGCATAAAGGCAAAACCCTGTGGTCGGTGGAAAAGCCAGACAAAGTGCAAGTTCATTTGCCGAAAGCTTGCTCGGTGTGTGGAAGAAGGATTAGCGCCGAAGAAAAACACACTATTCTTGGGAAAAGACAAGTATTTGACTTGCCAGAGCCAAAGTTGGAAGTCTGTGAACATCAGATTGGGCAAATTGCGTGTTGCGGGCAGGCACAACATGGACAATATCCAGCGCATGTGAAAGCCAGCGTGCAATATGGGCCAG
>DAOTZM010000195.1:0-7360 GCA_034434035.1 Anaerolineales bacterium | reverse complement strand
GTGTTTTTTCCGTGTTCGTCCGTGTCATCCGTGTCCAAAAGATTTAATCACGGAGATTCTCGAAGAACCGGATGGTTCAACGCAAAGCGGCGCTGGAATCGGGAGTATAATTAAATCTCTATTCCCAATCTCCAAGGAGCCTCCCGTGAGCGATGCTCGAATCGACCGTTTTGCGCGTATCCTGGTAGATTATTCCACCCATCTTGGCCCCGGCGACCGGGTTCTCATCGAAGGCACCAGCGCCGCTGAACCGCTGGTGCGCGCCCTGTACAGCCGCGCGCTCGAAGTGGGCGCACACCCGCACGTTTTGATAGAGTTCCCCGACCAGCAGGAAATCTTTTTCGAGAAAGCCGGGGAAAGCCAGTTACAGTGCCCGCCCACCTTCCAAAAACTGGCTTACGAAACGTTTGAATCGCGCATCCGCATTCATTCATCAACAAATCCACGCGCGCTGTCGGGCATCGCCCCGGCCACGCTGGGGAAGCGCCAGAAGGCTCTCGCCCCAATTCTCCAGACCCAAATGCAGCGCGGCGCGACTGGCGAACTGCGCTGGCTGACCACGCTCTTCCCCACCGAAGGCTACGCCGTGGAAGCCGGCATGGGCTGGAACGCCTACCAGGATTTCGTCTTCCGCGCCTGCCACGCCGACGAACCCGACCCCGTCGCGTATTGGAAAAGCGTGGAAGTCGAACAAGCCAAAATGATTGGGCGACTGAAAGGTCACAGCCTGGTCACGTTGCGCGGCCCCAACGTCGATTTGAGCCTGTCCATCAAAAACCGCACCTTCATGAACTCCTGTGGCACCCACAACATGCCCGATGGTGAAATCTACACCGGCCCGATTGAAGATTCGGTCAACGGCTGGGTCAAATTCACCTACCCCGCCATTTACAACGGGGTGGCGGTCGAGGGCATCGAATTGATATTCTCCAACGGGCACGTGGACAAGGCCAAGGCCGAGAAAAACGAAAGTTACCTGCTGGAAATGCTCGCTTCCGATGCGGGTTCGCGCTACCTGGGCGAATTCGCCATCGGCACGAATTTCGAAATCAACCGCTTCACCGGCAACATCCTGTTCGATGAGAAAATCGGCGGCACCTTCCACATGGCGCTCGGCGCGGGCTATCCTGAGACCGGCTCCAAGAACAAGAGCGTCATCCACTGGGACATGATTTGCGACATGCGCACCGACGCAGAAATTGCGGTCGATGGCGAAGTCATGTATCGGGACGGGCAGTTCGTGTTTTAGGGAAAGCAGTGCGGATTAATAAACTCCCACCGAAGCATCGACCCGCGCCGCATAGTCCGCGATTCCACCCGCCAGGCTGGTTACATTCTTCCAGCCGTTCTCGCGCATCCAGGCCGTTACGTTCGCCGAGCGAATGCCGTGATGGCACATCACAACCATTGGCGCATCGGGGTCGCGCAATGGTTCGGGAAACGCATCCTTCAACTGGCGCGCCAGCACGCTCATCGGCAAGGCCAAAACGCGCTCATCTCGGATGGCTGCCAATCGAATTTCCCACTCTTCACGCACATCGAGCAGGGTAAACCGTTCACCCTGCTCGAGTTTTTTTGCCAAATCTTTCACGTTGATTTCAGGAACCAACCCAATTCTCCTGTATAAACGTCCCGAAGGCTGTCTTCTCTGCTGCGCGCCGCTCAAAAAACCTTCGGGACGATTTGCGCAACAAATCACTCGTCACGCACTACTTCTGCCTCGGCTTCACCGTAAACGTCTCATTCGAGGCAAACAACTTCCCAAGCGGCTCGGCCTCCAGCGCCATCACCTTGCTGTTGGCGAAATACTCAAAATCGAACTCAGTCGCATCCCCCGCCTTTTTACCGGGGACGGGCATCAGCCGGGCGGTCAGCGGTTTGCGCAAGCGCAGCGAGAGCGTCGCAACATCCAACAGCAGCGCCGAGATTTGCTCCACCGTCACATCACCGGGCAGCGGAACCGTATCCAGCCCCGCGCCACAGACCGCCGAAACCATCAGCAGGTCTTTTACCGTCAGCGTGCCGCCCGCCGCGCGCCCGGCCAGGGTTGAATCTTCCAAAACGGGCATCATCAACCCGCAGAACCCGGCGCGATGGAAGTCGGCCCGGTCGAGCGCGTCAGCCAAAATCGAGGCCGCCGCCAGCGAACCGTGCAGGCCGATTTTGGGCGCGCCCAATTTCTCGAGCGCCGCCCCCAGCGAGAGCGCCTCGCCCGGGTAGGGCGCATACGAAAAATCAATCCCGCCGAAGCGCACATTGAAGCGAAACTTGAGCGGCTCGGCAGCATAGGCCAGTTTGCGGCCATGATTTTCCAACTCATTGACCAATGCCTGGCGGCCTTCCTCGACCGACTTGGCGTTTGCAAACGCCTCCACCGCCAGGTCGGCGGCCTCCATCGCCAGCGCAAAGGTCGGGGTTTCAGCGTCATAATACGCCGCCGGGAAGAACGGCCCGGCCGGCGGCACATTTGCCAGCGCCGCAAAACGCAGGTTCGCAAACCCATCCGGTGAAAGGGTCGCGTTTCGCGCAATCACCTCGGCGCACGAGCGCACCGCCGGCAGGTACACGCCATGCTCGGCATCGGCCATCACGCCGGAGAAAAACACATTCTTCGAGGCCCCAATCGCATCGGGAATCATCTCATAACTCTCCGGCACATCCGGCAGGGCCGGGCCAAGCGAAGCATAGTCGATACCGTTCTCGGCAATCGCCTTGCTCAATCGCTGGGCAAAGCGCGTCGTCAGCCCAATCGAATCGGCCCCCAGCAGGCGCGTAAACGGCACGCTGGCAATCCGCGTCGTCTGGATTTCGTACCCGGCCTCCTCGAAAGCCCTCCTGGCTGTCGAAAGGAAAATCCCCGCCGCCTGAACGCGGTCTTCCTTCATCGGCCAACCCACATTCATAAAATAAGTAATCGAACGAATTTTCATAAAGCCTCGTTTCTCTGCCGGACGACCTCGAACATCAGAACCGCCCCGGCAACGCCTGCGTTGAGTGACTCTATTTTACCCGGCATTGGGATATTCACAAAAACATTCGCCAGTTCTCGCGCCGGCTGGCTGGCCCCTTCGGCCTCGCCGCCCACGATTAAGGCAGTTTTGGATTTAAAATCCGCGCCCCAACACGCAACCTGACCCTCCGCATCCGCCAGGAAAACAGTGAATCCCGTTAAAAGGGCCTGGATTTCTCCCCACTGTAAACTTGCCACCGTTAAACGGAAATGCGCCCCCATCCCGGCGCGCACGGTCTTCGGCCCCCAAGGGTCGGTCGTTTCGGGCGGAATCAACACCGCCTCCACGCCCGCCGCCGCCGCCGTCCGAATCAGCGTCCCCAGGTTGCCCGGGTCGCGGATTTGGTCGGGAATCAGGACAAAAGTCAGGGAATCGGGAGTCAGAATCCGAGAGTCGGGCAGTTTCAAGACCGCAATCACCCCTTGCGACGTTTCCGTCTCGCTGGCCGAGCGAAACACATCGGGCAGCACTTCCTCCACTTCCACGCCCTCCGCCCTTAACCGCTCGACCAGTTTTTTCCCGCGACTGGACGTTTCCGCGCTAAACAAAACATACCCGAACGGCCAATTCGCCGCATGAGCATCTTCGATGAGCCGGACGCCCTCCGCCAGGAAAGCACCCGCCTCGCGCCGCGCCTTGGGCCGCCCGGCCAGCGCGCGAATTTGTTTGAGTTTGGGGTTGTGAGGGGAGGTAATCATAGGCTTGTAGCGCGGGATTACGCAGGCGGATTAGAAATCCGCCCCACGTTCATCCCAAATGTTCAAAAACGCCTCCACCGTCGGCGCATCAAACAGCGTCAGGCGGGCCAGTTTCAGCGTAGCGTCCTCGTTTTCGGCAAAAAACTTCCCAATTTCGGCAAAAATGATTTCCGCCGCCAATTCCTTCGGGAAGCCAAAAATCCCGGTCGAGATGGCCGGCAGGGCGATGGAAGCCAGTTTCAGTTCCGCCGCGCATTCCAGCGCACCGCGCGCCGCCGCCGCCAGTTTGCGCTGCTCGTCACCCGCGCCCCACACCGGGCCGACGGCATGGATAACATATTTGCAGGGCATCCTTCCGCCGCTGGTGCAGGCCGGTTTTTCGTGCGTCACCGGGCCATATTTTCTCACCCATTCATCGCTCTCGCGCTGGATGGCTTCGCCGCCGCGCCGCGAGATGGCCCACGCCACCCCGCCGCCATGCTGCAGCGACGCATTGGCCGCGTTGACAATCGCATCGACTTGCTCCAGCGTAATATCACCCTGCGCGATTTGCAGTTTTTGCCCGCCAGGCAAGGTTTTCTCACGAAGGATTTCGCTCATGCGGCTATTGTACCGCGATACCCGGAGTCAAAAGTCTCCTGACTTTTGAAAAGCGAAAATCTGGAGATTTTCGACTCCACTATGGTATATTCCCCCCAACTTTGACCGGAGGAGTCCCCCCCCCATGCCCGCGCCCCAACGTGAAATTTATCTTTTATCCCCCAAACAACACAGCCCCGAAACCATCGCCGTCGCCTTTGCCAAAACCAGCCGCTCGCCCGAATCCTTCCGCGAGATAGCCGCCGAACTGAGCGACGAACAAAGCGCCCAATTCCATGAAAAATGGGTGGTCGGCTACGGTCACGCCTCGGTCGCCGAACATGCCGTGCTGCACCTCGCCATCGAAAACGCCTCGCGCCTGGCGATGGAGGCCATCGAATCGAACCGGCTGGCCTCCTACACCGAAAAATCGACCCGCTACCAGAAATGGGACTTCGACAACTTCCACACGCCCGCCGAACTGGAGAGACATCCCCTGCGCGAGGAATATGTTGCCGTTTGCCGCATGTTATTCCAGACCTACCAGGCTTCGCTCCAACCGGTACGGAATCTCGTCGAAAAGCAATTCCCGCGCCGCGAGAACGAATCCGAGGAAGCCTGGGACCGGCGCATCCGTTCGCAATATGTCGATTCGTGCCGCTTCCTGCTGCCGGCCGCTTCGCTGGCAAATGTCGGCATGACCGCCAATGGCCGGGTGCTGGAAAATGCCATTCGCAAGTGGCGCTCGCACGGCCTGGCCGAAGTGCGCGAAATTGGCGAGACGGTCAAAGCAGTGGCGCAGGGCGAAATCCCGACCCTGGTCAAGTATGCCGAGCCGGTCGAGTATCTCGTAGAAACGGGGAAGGAGTTGGGAAAAATCAGTGCGCAGGGAAACAGAGAGAAAAGTACACACGGGGGCGGAGAAACAGGAAAACCGGCAAACCGGCAAACCGCCACGCCGGATGACTTTTGCGTATTGGCAGACTACGACCCCGATGGGGAGCAAAAAGTTCTGGCCGCGGCGCTGTACCGCTTTGGGAACATGAGTTACCACCAGGCGATGGAAACCGTTAACGCTGCGGATACCGAAGCCCTTGCCGCTGCGCTGCTCTCCCGCCTGGGGCGTTTCGACACGCCCTTGCGCGAACTCGAACACACCTGCTACACCTTCGACCTCGTCATGGACCAGGGCGCCTATGCCGAATTCAAGCGTCACCGCATGATGACCCAGACCCCGCAAATCCAAACCGCCGCGCTCGGTTACGCCACCCCGCGCCGCATCGTCGAGGCCGGGTTTGGCGACCCATACCGCCGCGCAATGGACACTGCCTGGGCATTTTGGGAAAAACTACACGACTTTCATCCCCTAGTGGCGCAGTACATTGTCCCCAACGGCTTCCACCGCCGCGTGCTGGCGGCATTCAACCTGCGCGAAGCCTACGCCTTCTGCCAGTTACGCGCCGCCTCCAACGCCCATTTTTCCATCCGCAAAATCGCCCAGCGGGTGGCCGAAGAGATTCAGCGCGCGCATCCGCTTTTATCGAGATACATGAAACTGCCCGCCGAGCCCTGGCAGGACATCGAGAAAGGATTTTTTGCATAATGGACGCCCAGAAAACCGCCCTGGCTGACGGCCTGCTGGCCGCCGGATGTATCAAATTCGGGGAATTTACCCTCAAATCGGGATTGCAATCGCCCATTTACATCGACCTGCGCCAGGTCATCTCGTACCCCCAACTGCTTTCCCAAATCGGGCTGGCTTACCTGCCGCTGATTCGAGATTTGCAATTCGACCGGCTGGCCGGGCTGCCCTACGCCGCCATCCCGATAGCGACCGCCGTTTCACTGGCCGGGAACTACCCCATGATTTACCCGCGCAAAGAAGCCAAAGCCTACGGCACGAAAGCCGAAATCGAAGGCGAATACCACCCCGGCGAGACCGCGCTTATCATTGACGACCTGGCCACCACCGGCGGGAGCAAGTTCGAGGCCATCGAAAAACTCACCGCCGCCGGGCTGGTTGCGCGGGACGTGGTCGTCCTGGTCGACCGCCAATCCGGCGCAAAAGAAGCCCTGGCGCAGGCCGGCTTGCGCCTGCACGCCGTCTTGACCATCGGTGAGATGTTGGACGGCTGGGAAACAACCGTCAAAGTCCCCGCCGAAAAAATTGCCGCCACGCGGGAATTCCTGAAACAAGCGCAGCGCAAAATTCAGACCGGGAACAATCCAACGAACGTCCCGAATGTTTTTTGACGTTTCCAAAGCCTACCTGCTCAACTGGCAAAATCGCTTTTATTTGTTTGAGAACCGCCAAACTCTTGATGACCAGCATATTCAGCGTTATTTTTTGCCCTACGCCCGTACCTTTGGTCAGGGCAACCAGATGAACCGGGTGGAATTTGACTACCAGAACCGCCGCTGGCGAATGGTGGATATTGGCCGCTCGCAGGTCAACTTTACAGAAGGCGAAGGCCTGCACGTCCAACGCGGAGCCGAGGCCCGCTTCATCTACGCCCAAAGCGGAAAAACCCCTGCTAGTGGAAGATTTCCGTTCCGGCGGAGCAGAGCAAGATACCCTCTGGCAGGGGGTTCAGGTGAAGGAGTCTGATATTTTGTTTTCGTAACTTACGTCAATTCGGAATAAGCAAACAAGCGTCCCGAAAGTTTCGGTTTTACATCAAAACTGCATTCTATGGACAAGCCGAATCAACTCCGCGCAACGTGTTTCGCTCCTTTTTCAAAGCCTTGGTTTGGACGCAGGCGAGCGCGGAAAAGGCTGGATGTAGCCGGATTTCTCAAACAATCCGCGTTTTTCCGCGTAACACCTGCACTTGCAGCGCAGGCGCAAGTGTGCGTGGTGACAAGCGTGAGCAGTCTGCCCTCAACGTTAGCCGTTTGATCGCTCAGGCTGGCAATCACTTGACCCGGGGACTGAACCTCGCCGCTTTGATGGCGTAATTAATCCCGCTACTTTGGCAGCTTCGCGCTTTCCTATTCCTTCTCCTGACTTTTACCGAATTTGGAACAATCACGGCTTTCCTCTACATCACCTTCGGCATCCTTTCGCCTTTC
>DAOTZM010000194.1:0-1519 GCA_034434035.1 Anaerolineales bacterium | reverse complement strand
TTGAAATAACAGGACGAGGCTGCTGCGCCTCGTCCTGTCTATGGAACAACTTTTATCAAGAACCGGTTTTGAAGCGCCGAATACGCTTCTCGATTTCGGCAACGATATCCTTGATTTCTATTAAGTCCGATTCACTGACATACCCGGATAATTCCGACAAGAGATGTGGGACATCAGGCTGGTAGTAGTGTATCAGCGCAGCGACATCGTTTTCGTAGATGCCCACCCTGGCGAAATTCCCCTGGCGGTACAGGGATGGCAAGGCATACAGCTTCAACAGCAGTAAACCTTCGACTGTCGCAATCGGAATATCGCGGTCCAGGAAATGCTGCCTTGTGGCGTATTTGCCCTGTACCCGCTTGAAAAGCGGGTTTTGGGTGAGGAGGACATCAATTTGCAGCCCCTTGTAATCAGCGCGGACAAAGTACATATCTTTGCTGACCACTTTAAGCTGGGGCAATTTTTCAAGCGATGAGAAAGCCATCAATAAATCCAGGTCTTGCGTGTTCCGGCCCTCGACATAATGCAAAAGGGCAATGCCTCCGGCCAAAACATATTCTATTTTTTCTTGTTCCAAAACGGCAAATAAATCCTGAACGGATTGAATTAAAGAATCCGAAGCCATCATGTCACCATCCCAGTTTTTGACATCGAAAACGACTGCGTTCCGAATAACGCTCCCGATTTGGGCGCTGCTTTGAATGGTCATATCATGCTCCTGCAATAAGTGTAGCATACCCGCTGGCGGAGGGCAACCGTTCAGTAATCCAGCCTCTCGACCGCTTCCCTCAAATCGCGCTCTCCGGGCGTGACATAGACGCGGGTGGTGTTCAGGCTGCTATGGCCGAGCAGCGCGCCGACTTTTTCCAGGGTGACGCCCGCGTCCACCAGGCTTTTGGCGAAGGTGTGGCGGAGCGTGTGCGGGTGTACCTCAATCCTGGCCTGGCCGCCAATATCGGCCAGCCTGCGCTGGATGCCGCTGGCGGTCAGCGCGTCCCCACGCGAGCCATAGAACAGCAGGTCGCCAAATTCGGACGGGCGCGCCTTGCGCCAAGACTGGATGGCCTGCACCGTCTCCTTATTCATCGGCACTTCACGCCGCTTTGCCCCTTTCCCTTGTCGGACAATCAAAACGCCTTTGTTGGTTTTCATATCCACGTCGCCCAGGCGCAAGGCGCACAGTTCGCTCACCCGCAGGCCGGTGTTGAGCAAAATCTTGATGATGGCCTCGTCTCGGACAGCCTGGCGAATACCGGGCGGCGTTTTTGCGTTCTGGGTCAGTTCCTCAGCCTTGCGCACCAGCGCGTTGACCTGGTTTTTGTCCAGCCATTGCGGGGCCAGTTCGGCCTTTTTGACCGCCTTGACCTTCGCAGCCGGGTTTCCCTGTGCCGCCCCGGTCTCATCCGCCCACTTGCCAAACGCGCGGATGGCGGCCAGGGCGCGATTGATGGTGGCAGGCTTCGCGTCCTTGCGCTGGAGGAAGGCGCGAAACTCGCGCACATCGGTTGGGGTCAGGCGT
>DAOTZM010000193.1:0-4846 GCA_034434035.1 Anaerolineales bacterium | reverse complement strand
AACTATAATTTGGGTATCCATGATGGTCTCCTTCTTTGGTGGTCGGGATACCCCAAATCTAGCAGACTTTCATGGATTTTTGTCAAAGTTCATCCCAAGGTAGCAACTTGAGTTAATAATGGAAATTGATGTTCCCAGCCAAAACCTCGCTCAATCATGCTCAACAGTTGAACTTCATGATACTCTCGATGCCGAAAGCTTTGAGTCCAGGCATCCATGTCCTGGTAAGTAAGGGGGCGGTCCACGCCAACCGGATTTTTGTATTTGTAAGGGACATGCTGGCGAACAAAAGTAAGGAGGGGATTCATCCCCATCGGTTCAGAGAAAGCCGCTTTCCCACCTTTACGCAAAACCCGATAAATCTCCCCGCCGCCAACTTGCGGGGCAAGATGATGCAAAATGGCTGTTCCAAAAACGACATCGAAACTGCCAGGCGGGAAGGGCAAAAACTCCCCCGCTGAAACCAGGGGAAGAATGTTTACGCCATTTACATCCGCCCGCTGTTTTGCAACCACCATGCTGACATGGGATATATCAAAAGAGACAACGCAGGCGCCGCTCTTTGCTAAAAGCGTAGAGAGCAGACCCTCTCCACACCCCATTTCCAAAACCTGTTTGCCGCGTAAATCGCCCAAAAAATCGGGAATTCCTTCCAGCAAAATATCATCCTTTGTATATGCATAGAAATCCTGAGCCGGCTCCAATATTCCGACATCGCCTAAATGCCGCTCGGCGATTTCATCCCACTTTCCTTTTTCCAGTTCGTGCCGTTCGTGAAGCGCCATCATTTCCTCCCCTGCCAAAGTGTTCGAATAAATTGACGATTGCCCATTCGATGAATGGCAGCCAGCCATACAAACCCTGCGCGGCGTGCAGGGCTGGCAACAGACCGGAACGTCCCTGCGCGGCAAAGCGCGGCAGGATTTCTCGAAGCGAGGCAAGATCTATTTCAGACATGAACTCTCCAATTGTCAAAAGTATAGCGCAATTTTCCCAAAGTACGCTATACTTTTTTCATGCCCGGAGAACTGCTCACCCACACCCTGTTCGGACGTTACCGCGCCGAAGCCTTTGCCGCCTCCACCCCACAGGGCGAACTCTACCGCGCCTGGGATTTGCATGGCAGCCGCCACGTCGGGCTGACGCTCCTGCCGCCCGAAGCGGTCGCCCACCCCGAAGCCTTCAAGCAGTTGGATGCGCGCGTCATCCCCCTCAAAAAAATCCGCCACGCCGGGCTGCTACCCTTCTACGGCCTGGCGCAGGATGAAAAAAACACCTGCCTGCTCGAAGGCTGGGTAGACGGCCCCTCGCTGCGCGATGTCCTGCTCTCGTGCCCCGGCCAGCCCCTCAGCGTGACCGAAACCCTGGCCTACGCAAAAGCCATCTCCGCCACGCTCGACTTTCTACATCTACAGGGCTACGTCCATGCCGGGGTATGCCCGGAGCGCGTCCACATCGACCGGGAGGGGCGCATCCAACTCAGCGGGCTGGGCGCCAGCAAACGCAGCGGCGAAATCGACTTCCAGCCTGCCGGGCACCCTTACGCCGCGCCCGAACAGGTGCGTCCGGCCCGGCTCTCGCCCGCCGTCGACATCTACGCCCTGGCCGCCCTGCTGTTCGAACTGCTCACCGGCCAGCCGCCGGTCGACGAACTGACCAACCCCCGCAAACTCAACCCGGAAATTCCCGACTTCCTGGCGCGCCTGGTATTACAGGGCTTATCCAGGTTGCCAATCGACAGATTCGCCTCCGCCGGGGAATTTTTCCTGACCCTGTGCATGGCCGCCGGGCTGCAAGCCGAATCCGTGCCGGAACGCGCCGCGCACGAGCAGACTCCCGTTACCGGGCATCTCCTGCACACCTGGCATTACCTGCCGCCCCCCCTCGAAGTGACCAGCGCCCCCATTCCATTGCGCCCGCTCGAAAAGGTCCTCACCGCCTCCGGCGCCGCCCCGCGCCAAAAAATAGATTACGCCCGCTTCATTCGCCCCGGCCTGGGCCTGCTCCTGCTCATTGGGGCCGGCCTGGCCCTGTGGCTGGTGCAGCCCCAAACGCCAGCCGCCGCGGTCACGCCGCAGGCCACCACCCTCGATTCCCCCGCCAACGCCATTCACCCCGCGGCCGAGCCTGCCCTGCCTCCCCGTCCCACCCCCGCCCAGGGCGGGACAAGCAAAGCGCACGGCGGAACCATCGTCTTCACCTGCTCGCGCGGCGACTTCAACCAGATTTGCATGGTGCGCGCCGACGGCCAAAACCTGCAACTGCTCACCAACACCGCCTTTGCCCACAACTATTACCCCGCCTTTGCCCCCGGCGGGCAGATGGTCGTCTTCGCCTCCAACCGCAACGGCACATTCGACCTGTACCTGCTCATTTTGGAGAGCGGCAGCCTGTCACAACTGACCAACCGCATCGGCAACGTCCTCTCGCCCAGTTTCTCCCCCGACGGGCAGAAAGTTGTCTTTGCCAACCGCGCCGGTGAAGGCCCAACCTCTATTTGGGTGATAGATAAAGGCGGCGCCAACCCCAAACTGCTCTACCCCGCTCTCAACAACGTTGTCGCCGTCGCCTGGTCGCCGGATGGCGCGACCATCGCCTACGCCATGTCAGTGGACCAGCCCAACGAATTCCAGATTTTCCTGATGGACGCCGATGGGCGCAACCACCGCCGCATCAGCCAGGGCTTGCTGGGCATTGGCGGCTCGCTCGCCTGGTCGCCCGACAGCCGCTTCCTGCTCATCTTCGCCGGCCCCCCCGGCGACAAAGACATCTACCGCATCGAAGTTGCCACCGGCAACTACCTGCGCCTGACCTCCGGCGGCAACAACACCGCCGCCAGTTACTCCCCCGATGGCGCCCAAATCGTCTTCAACTCCCTGCGCAACGACGGCCAGGCCGATTTATACACCATGAACGCCGACGGCTCCAACCTGCGCCAACTCACCACCCACCCCGAACCCGACTGGCAGCCCAGGTGGGAAAAATAGAATTTATTGGACACGGATTTACGCGGATTGCCTCCGTAGGAGCGCACGCGGAGAAAAATCTTAAGCTCCGCTCTTATCCGTTCTCGTCCGCGTCCAATTTTTTTATTGCTGATAATGTCAATGAAATCCGCCTTGACCGTACAATGATAAGCGAGTAAAATTGCCCGCAAAGGTTGAGTTGCCGCTCAACTATTTAATAATCACAAATACACCATGTCCCACCTGACCCTCGACGACCCCACCGCCAGCCGCCTGGCCGACCTGTTCTCGGCCCTGAGCGACCCAACCCGCGTGCGCATCCTGGCCGCGCTGATGGAGGGCGAAGTCAGCGTAGGAGACCTGGTTCGGCAGATTGGCCCCACCAAATCGGCCATCTCCCACCAACTGCGGGGACTGAAAGACAAGCGGATCATCCGCTCCCGCAAACAGGGGCGGCAGGTCTTTGTCGCCCTCGACGATGACCACGTCACCGAATTATTCCAAAAAGGACTGGAACACGCCCGGCACGGCTAACTTCATGACCACGCGCGCCCACTCTCACCTCGAAACCCTTTCCCAAAAAACATCCTGGCGGCTCGGCCTCTCGCTCGGCCTGACGCTGGCTTTCGTTGTCGTCGAAGTCATCGCCGGGCTATTGGGCAACAGCCTGGCCCTGCTGACCGACGCCGCCCACAACTTTACCGACGTGCTGGCACTCGGCTTGAGCTGGTACGCCATGCGCAAAGCCTTGCAGCCCGCCAACGCCCGCAAGACCTTCGGCTGCCACCGCGCCGGAATCCTGGCGGCGATGATCAACTCGACGACCCTGGCGCTCATCTCGCTGGGGATTTTTCACGAAGCCTGGCAGCGCTTCATCAACCCGCCCGAAGTCAACTCCGGCATCCTGGTCGGGGTGGGATTGGCGGCCTTCGTCATCAACGCCGTGACAGCCTGGCTTATCAAGGAAGGCAGCGAACACGACCTGAACATGCGCTCGGCCTTCATCCACCTGATGGGTGATGTGCTCTCCACCCTCGGGGCGGTGCTTGCCGGGGTCGTCATCTTCTTTACTCGCTGGAACTGGCTCGACCCGCTCGTCAGCGTCCTGATTGGGCTGCTGATTCTGTGGAACGCCTGGGGAATCCTGCGCGAGACCATCCACATCCTGCTCGAAAGCGTCCCCGCCGATGTCGACATCAAAAAAATGGTTGGGGAGATGAGCGCTGTGCCGGGCGTCAAGGGGATTCACGACCTGCACGTCTGGAGCATCGACCAGCAAAAACGCATCCTATCGGCGCATGTCGTTACCGATGACGTTTTCATCAGCTGCGGGGCATCCATCCAGGGCGAACTGAACGAGTTACTCTCTCACCGCTACGGCATCGCCCACGCCACCCTGCAACTGGAATGCGCCTGTTGCAACGGAGGCGAACTATTCTGCAAAATGACGGAAGGACCACACGAACATGCCTGAAAAATCATCCCGCAAAGCCCGCAAAATTGCGCGCGCGCAGAAAAACCCCCTGCCCCTGGTATTGTTGGGTCTCGGCGGGTTACTGCTCATCGCCCTGGCGGTCATTTTCCTGAACCAATCACCGGCAGCCGCACCACCCACCGCGCCCGCCCCCGCTTCCGACACCCGCTCTATAGCGCGCGTCGGCCTGGAGGAAGCCTACCAGGCCCTCGAAAACGGCGAAGCCGTCTTTCTGGATGTGCGCAGCGCGGAATCGTTTGGATTGAAACGCATCACCGGCGCGGTCAATATTCCAGAAAATGAACTGCTCAATCGCCTGGCCGACCTGGACAAAAATGACTGGATTATCCCCTACTGCACCTGACCGGCGGAAGAATCCAGCGCCCGTGCGGCGCTGACCCTGCTC
>DAOTZM010000192.1:0-3534 GCA_034434035.1 Anaerolineales bacterium | reverse complement strand
GCGGTGAGCCACAATCACGATTTCGCCGCGTTACCTGCTTTGGCGGGCGAGTTCGAACACTTCCTGCAAACTACAACCTTCCCAAGTTCCTTCCTCGACCGATTCGGCTATACCACCATTTATCCAATGTTTATTTGAGTTGTCCATGAGCGGCTCGAAACGCTTCTCGCGCTTCTGCTTTATCTGTGGACAAGCCCGGATATCGAACGGCGACAGAGAATCTCTCGATAAGGCGTAAATCGGCTTGTAAGATTTCGAGACTTGGTTCAATCTCTTTACAAAGTTTCAATAAATCGAGCAAGTGGTGGATTTTGGGGACATCCTGCCCGTGCTCGTTCAAGTAGGCTTTGAGATATTTTTCGGCGCACTGTTGGGCGTGGAAACAAACCGAATCATAAAACCGGGTTTTTTCGCGCACGCAATTCCCGCCCGGCGGTGGCAAAATCGCCTTCAGCCTTTTTGACCCACTCAGCGGTCAGGGCGTTCATAAAGAACTTTGCCCTCCCTGAGAATATCGCGCAGGAACCAGTCGCCCATTGCAAGACGTTCCTGAATCGTTTGGGGCGTCTTGACGATTAAATCCAATCCAAACAGGTCGATTTCCAGGCTTTGCTCGATGAGTAACGCTTGCCGGGTTTCTTTCATTTCTGTTTCCATCACGACCAACAAATCCACATCGGATTCTGGCCGGAAATTGCCGCGTGCATACGACCCGAACAGGATGATTTTCTGCGGGTGGAACTTCTCTGCAATCTGGCGCGCTACATCCATAATCACTTTTTGTGGGATGCGTTTGCGCTGCGTCACGGGAGGTACATAAACAGCGGCCATTGAGTTTACCTACAACGATTATACAATGAGATTAAGCCTGCAACCCTTCCCACTCTGCCAGTTTCTCATCCATTTGCTTCTGGATGCGCTCATATTCCCTGCCCAACTGCGCCACTTTGAGCGGGTCGGGGGGCGGGTTTTCCAGTTTGCGGCCCAGTTCGGCCAGTTCGGACTCGAGGGCGGCGATGGCGTTTTCCAATTCTTGTAACTGTGCTTTCTTTCGTCGTTCCGATTTGGAGTCCAACGTCTCCCGACGTTGGATTTTCGTCTCCGAAGTCGGGAGACTTCGGACTCCGGCTGCTTCTGCCGCTGCGATGGCCGCCAGCCGCTCCCTTTCCTCTTTCATCTGGCTGTAGGTGCCTTTGAACACCGAAAGTTCATTCCCATTTGGGTCGATTTCCCAAATTTGGGTGGCCAGCGCGTCGACCAGGTAGCGGTCGTGGGTGACGAGCAAAATCGTCCCCTGATAGGCTTCCAGCACTTCTTCCAGGATTTCCTGCGAGGGGATGTCGAGGTGGTTGGTCGGCTCGTCGAGCAGCAGCAGGTTGGTATCCGAGAGCGCCAGCTTGGCCAGCGCCAGCCGCCCGCGCTCGCCGCCGGAGAGAACGTCCACCTTTTTGAAGGCGTCATCGCCGCTGAACAGGAACTTGCCGAGGTACTGGCGCGCTTCGGCGGGCAGCATGTGCGGGGCGGCAACCTGGATTTCCTGGATGAGCGTGTTGGCCGGGTTGAGACCTTCATGCGCCTGGGCAAAATAGCCGATGTGCAAACTGGCGCCCAGGATCACTTCGCCTTCGAGCGGCGGAATCTGACCCAGAATCGTCTTCAGGAAGGTCGATTTGCCCGCGCCGTTGGGGCCAATCAGCGCGGCGCAGTCCGTCCGGCGCAGTTCGATGTCGGGCGCGCGGAACAGGGTCTTGTCGGGCCAGCCGACCAGGATGCCGCGGGTGCGGATGACCAGTTCGCCGGAGCGCTTTTGGGCGTTCAGGCGCAGGTGCAGCTGCGGCGGGCGGATGTCGGGCAGCCGCAGGGCGCGCACCCGCTTTTCGGCCTCTTCCACGCTGAAGGGGCTGGTGGTCATGCTCACGCCCAGTTCGACCCATTTAGAATCTAGAACCGCTTCCATCCCGACTTGTTCAATCGCTTGCACGATGCGGGTCAGCCGCTTGAGTTTGCCCTTGGCCTGGAGCGTATTCTGCCCGGAGATGTTTTTCTTGATGTACTCCACTTCTTTGAGCAGTTTTTCTTTTTCGCCCGCGAACACTTCCTGGCGGCGTTCCCAGCGTTCCTGGCGCTGGGTGAGATAGTGGCTGTAATTGCCGCGATACTCCTCCACGCCGGCCGCCGTCATCTCCAGGATGCCGTTGGCGGCTTTGTCGAGGAAGTAGCGGTCGTGCGAGACAATCACCGCCGCGCCCTCCCACTGCGAGAGATAGCCTTCCAGCCATTCGACTGCTTTCATGTCGAGGTGATTGGTCGGCTCGTCGAGCAGCAGCACGTCTGGGTCGGAGAGCAGTAGTTGGGCCAGGAAGGCGCGGGTGCGCTGCCCGCCGGAGAGGTGGCCGAGACTCAGGGCGTAGTCGGATTCGTCGAACCCGAGGCCGGTGAGTACCTGGCGGATGCGGGTCGGGTAGGTGTAGCCGCCGCGCCGCTCGAAATCGTGCTGGAGCCGTCCGTAGCGTTCGAGAATCGCTTCCTCGCCCCCGGCCATTTGCGCTTCGAGCCGGGAGAGTTCGGCCTGCTGTTCGATTAATTCGGCAAAGACGGATTTGCAGGCCGCCCAGAGCGTGCCGGTCATTTCGAAATCGGCTTCCTGCGGCAGGTAGCCGATGCAGACACCCCGGGCGCGGTGGACCGTCCCCGACGAGGCTTCGTCCACCCCGGCCAGGATGCGCAGCAGGGTGGTCTTGCCGACCCCGTTGGGGCCGACGATGCCCAGGCGCGCGCCTTTGGCGACGCCAAAGCTCAGGCCGCTGAAAATATCGATGTGTCCGTATGATTTGGTGAGGGCGCTGACAGTGAGCAGTGACACGGGGATCCGGTTCCAGGGTTTGGAGATTGGTTGCGGGGGCAATTATAACCGCCCATTGGTCGAACATTCCGAAGATTAAATTACCCGCATCATCTTATATTTGTACTCGCGCGCAAATTGCCAAATAACTCAAGTTGATTTGGCGCAGGCGTGAAAGCGATTCCCGAAAGCAGCTGCGCAATTGGAGTCGCATCTACGCAAGCAAGTTCACCCGGCTCAAGTTTGTGCAGTCCCCCGCCATAGACGCGCCCATTCCCAAGCAGGTACCCGGCGTCAATGTCGTTGAGTATCTCCCAAATTTGACGCAGCAGCTCCGGGTTATTTTTCAAGGCTTGCGCCAGGCGCGGTTTGGGATACATGGCAAGATAAACATTCGCCACTGTCGCCAATGAGTGGTTTAGTATAAAACGGAACGGTTTCCTATGAACTGAATCGCTGCGCCCAATATATGTGCAAACGATGGGCGCGGCCGGGCGGATTTCCTGCCCATACCAGGGGCTTCGATGACTGCAAATATACCGGTCTGGCAAACCTTTTTCTTTCCCTTTCTGAAGGTAGGAATATAAAGACGGGTAATGATTTTCTATTTCGTCTTCTGGAAGCCGGGTATCTAGTAGGAAGAGTTGGGGTTCGAGCCGCGGCCAGCCATTCTCGTCGGAGCTGACTTCATT
>DAOTZM010000191.1:0-12328 GCA_034434035.1 Anaerolineales bacterium | reverse complement strand
ATTATCGCGAAAACGGCTTACCCGGCCTGGTCGACCAACGCTTGGGCGGCAACAGTGCCAAGCTGAGCAGGCTGCAAATGGAAGAGTTGAGTCATCGTTTGCGTGAATATACGCCGCGCGACCTGTTTGGGCCGGAAGCGAGCCGCTATTGGACCACACCGGACCTGGCACGCGCGATACAGAAATGGCATGGTGTCCAGTATCGTAGTCTGTCTTCTTACTTGCGCCTATTTGGTCTGTGTGGTTTCAGTTATCAGAAAGTCGAGAAGGTGTATAAGCCTCGCAGTGAGCAAAAAGTGCTTGAATTTGAAGAACAAGTCGAAAAAAACTACTCGATATTGCCCAGGAAAGGCCGAAAACCAGGTTTTTTGCCCTGGATGAAGCGGGTTTGTACTTGCAGGCCACGACTTCTTTTGCCTGGTCAGTGATTGGCCAAACGCCGATTGTGCGCGCTGACCCAGGTCGTCACCAGACCCACTTCTATGGCGCATTAGATCTGCTGAGTGGACAGGAGATTGTCTGGCGTTCAGAAGTGATGACCGGCGCAGTCACGGCGCTGTTTTTACAAACGCTGTTGGAAAGCACGCCGGAAGACCGGCCCATCGTCGTTTTTCTGGATCGCGCTCCCTGGCATCGCGGCGAGGAGGTTGCGAGCGTTTTGAAAAAGAACCCGCGTCTGGAACTGATTTTCTTCCCAACGGCCAGCCCAGATTTGAACCCGCAGGAGCATGTTTGGAAGGCTGCTCGCAAAGCGGTGAGCCACAATCACGATTTCGCCGCGTTACCTGCTTTGGCGGGCGAGTTCGAACACTTCCTGCAAACTACAACCTTCCCAAGTTCCTTCCTCGACCGATTCGGCTATACCGCCATTTATCCAATGTTTATTTGAGTTGTCCATAAACTCAAGTTAAAGGCGGAAAATCGCAATTTGTGACCGTGGGTATTCTATACGGTAATTTTCATCAATCATCCAAAAGGTGGATAAACAGGCCGCCAATACATGCTATACTAGGTAAACATTGTCAATTTAAGTTACGCTACAGGCGGTTTGAGATGGAAAACCTGACAGGCAGGCAGTTCGGCCCATACCAGATTGTGGCCCCGCTGGGCGAGGGGGGCATGGCGGCAGTTTACAAGGCCTACCAGCCTTCGATGGAGCGGCATGTGGCGCTCAAGGTTTTGCCGCGCCAAATGGCGCAGTCGGAGGAGTTCATCGCCCGTTTCAGGCGCGAGGCCCGGCTGCTGGCGCAGTTGCAGCACCCGCATATCCTGCCGGTCTTCGATTACGGCGAAGCGGAGGGCTTCACGTACATCGTCATGCCTTTCGTGCAGAGCGGCACGCTGGCCGACCTCCTGAAGGCGCGACGCGTCAATTATTCTGAAATCCGACGCATTGCGACCCAGATTGGAGATGCGCTTGGCTACGCCCACGCGCGCGGCATGATTCACCGCGACGTGAAACCCAGCAACGTGCTGATTGACGAGCGCGGTAACTGCCTGCTGACCGATTTTGGCCTGGCGCGCATGTCCGAGGCAGCCTCCATGTTGACTTCGTCCGGGGCAATTATGGGGACGCCGGCCTATATGTCGCCCGAACAAGGCGCCGGCGGGGTGGTGGATGGCCGCAGTGACATCTATTCACTGGGTATCATCCTTTATGAGATGGTAACAGGACGTGTGCCGTATTCCGCCGAAACGCCCATCGCCATCGTATTTAAGCACATCCAGGATGCCCTGCCGCCTGCCCGGAATTTTGCGCCCGACCTGCCAGAATCACTCGAACTAGTGCTGCTGAAATCGCTCGCCAAGCGCCCCGAAGACCGTTACCAGACGACCGATGAGTTCATCCACGCCGCGCAGGAAGCGATTCCGTTCACTTCTGCGGTTACGCCTGCGCCAACCTCGCCCCCTTCCCCGTCTTTACAGGCCAATTCCGCGCCGCCTTCCCCCAACGCCAACCTGCCGACCATGCTGGAGCCGGTCTCGAAGCCACCCTCGCGGCCCCCCTCCACGCCGCCGGTGGCGGCCCCGGCCAGTTACACGCCGCCTTCCCAGCCTTCGTACAAGTCGGTTGCGCAATCACAAGTCCAGCCTGCCAGGAAGGGACTCCCTGTCTGGGCAATGGCAGGGGCCGGCGTCATCGGATTGGGACTGGCCGCCATCCTGGCGATTGCGCTTGGGATTAATTTCATCAGAAACAACCTGGCTGCGCCTGTTCCAACCAACCTTCCAACGGCAACGCTGCCTGCGGCAGCCACAACCGCGCCTGAAGTCATCGCGCCGACCAGCGCCGCGCCGGTCGCAGCCCTGGAAATCCTGCCCGGCGAGTCCTTCACCGATCATTTCGAGAATCAACTGGCCGAGGGCTGGTGGTGGGAAGCCGAGGACCCGTCGAGATGGAGCCTGTCCAACGAGCCGGGCGCGCTCCAAATCACCGCATCTGGAACCAGCTTTAGCATCGACGGCATCCCCACCAACCTGCTGGTGCGCGAGGCCCCCAACGGGGATTTCGAAATCAGCACCCTGCTGCGTTTCTCGCCCCAGGCCAATTACCAGTTTGCCGGGTTGGTCGTGTTCCAGGACAAGGGGAACGCCCTGCAATTCGGGCGCGGTTATTGCGATTCGCCAGGAATTTGCATAGGGGATGGGTTGTATTTCGACAACTGGCAAAACACAGCCAGCAGTGAAAGCAATTTATCCGCGAAAACCTGGGGAGAACAGGTTTACCTGCGCCTGCGAAAAGCCGGCAATGTCTATTCGGCATTCTATAGCAGCGATGGGTATACCTGGACGTTCCTTGGAAAATACGAACGCGAACTTTCAAACATCCGGGTGGGGGTCACGGCTGCACAGTCCCCGAGCGACATCCCGGCCATCTTCGATTTCTTCTCGCTGTCTGAACCGCCCCGCGCAGTCGTCCGCCAGGAAATCGAATGCTTTTCCGCGCCCGATATAGGCAGCGATATTCGGGGAGTCTTCCAGGTGGGCGAGACAGTTTCGCTCCAGGGACGCAGCGCAGATTCTGAGTGGCTGGTCTCGCACGCTGCGAGCAGCCCAGAAGATTTGTGCTGGGTTCATTTTTCTGTAAACAACCGGGCAGAGATTGCAGACACCCTGCCAGTCATCGACCCGAATCAAAAAGCGGAATCGCTGCCCGAGCCACCGCCGCTGGTTATCCCACCAGGCGAAAAGTTTGTGCGCATCAACAACATCACCATCAATGCCCAAAACCAGTACGTGCTGGAGTACGAAACCTTCGAGTACACCGAAATCCTGCCCGGCGCGCACGTCCACTTTTTCTTCAACACCGTGCCGTTCGACCAGGCCGGGTCGCCCGGCAGGGGGCCCTGGAAAGTGTACGGCGGCCCGCGGCCGTTCACCGGCTACCGCCCCACCGACCGCCCTCAAAATGCTTCCCAATTATGCGCGCTGGTGGCGAATCCCAACCATAGCGTGATTCCCAACAGCGGACACTGTTTTCCTCTGCCCGATGTGCCAACCGCAACAGCGCGGGTCGAGACGGCCTGCCGAAATACCCCATCAGACAGCGGAACGACCCTGGCCGTTTTCCGGGCCGGGGCAACCGTCCTGCTCAAGGGCGTCTCCAGCGACCAGGGCTGGCTCTCCATCCAAAACCCGGACAAACTGGACGCATCGGCCTGTTGGGTTCCGTTCAATTCCAGCGTGCCGGGCGGGGACCTGGGGAACGTGCCAACCATCAATCCATAGCGCAGCTGCTTCGCGGGCCGCAATCAAAGATTGCTATGATTTGCGCAAATAGCGCAAATCCTGCGCCATAATACTATAAACAAAAACGTGGCGCAAGTTATCGGCCTGGAGGCTTACCGGCTGGAAGCAAGCGGCCTGGTGGAACGTCCGCTCTCGCTGGCATATAGTGATTTGCGCTGTCTGCCCAAAATCGAGGGCCAGGCCACCATTGTCTGTAAGAGGAACTTCGACGATACCGCCGTGTGGGCCGGGGTCAAACCCGAAGCAAAGGAAATCCTTTTGTTCGGGGCAGATGGGTATGTCATCAGCATAGATATAGAACATGCGGTATCGGGAACGAGTTTCCTGGCCTACGAACTGCGCGGAGAGCCGGTTCCCATCCTGCACGGATTCCCGGCGCGGGCAGCCTTTCCCGGACAGCCGGGCTTCTATTGGGTCAAGTGGCTGGTTAAAATCGAGGTCAAATGAATCAAAACATCCCGCTCCTGTTCCAGGGCGGGATGTTTGTTGGATGGCCGAAATTTCAGGGCATCGGGTTGCTGGCAGCCCAGTCGGGGCCGAGGATGATTTCGATATCGGCAGCCGCGTCGGGATTGTAATCGCTTTGTATTTGAATGGCCGCATTGAGCCGGAAGAGTTCCTTGAAGTGTTTCAACGTGTAAGGCCGACCACGTCGGTCAACAACAATGGTCGAGCCAGGAAAGGTTGCTGCGCTATCGACAATCACAACGTTAAAACCGAGCGACTTCAGGTAATCGGCAGTCTGCTGCACGAGTCCAGCGGTGTAAGTCCCGTTGTAGACTGCGATTGTCGCAGCCTCCTGCCGGGCCAGGTCGAGCGAGTCCGCGCCTTGCGCCATGGGACGGGTTGCGCCTGCCGCGGTGAAAATCTCATCACGCAATTCACGGATTTTATCAGGGATGGGTTTGTATACCGCCTGGTTTTGTCCATCGATAGTAACGTTGTACGGAAGCATCATTTTGTAATCGATAACGCCTTTCTTGATGTTCTCTTCCGGCACGCTGCTGGCAAGCATACCGAGGCGCATGATTTGGTCAAAAGTCAGGTTGGTATTGACGCCATCCTGAATAATGGCGTAGATTTCAGGCGCAGAAGTAACAAGGCGGGAAAAATTCGCGGGTTCAAGGACACGCGCGCGAATTCCCATAATAACTTGTTGTTGACGACGGGAGCGGTCTACATCGCCGCCTTCGGTGTAACGATTCCGCGCATAAGCCAGCGCTTCCACACCCCCAAGCATATGTGGGCCAGCAGTGAGCATAATTCCATCGTCACCAGGCCCTATTGGGTCAATAAAAATTTTCTTCTCGACATAAACCGGGATTTTATCTAATTCATCAATCAACCGCACGAAAGATGCAAATTCAATCTGAGCATAGTAGTGAACCGGCACACCAATAACCTGCTCAACCGTTTTCATGGCAAGCGCCGGGCCGCCGCCGGGAAGTTTGGCAGCATCACCATTCATGTACGCCGTGTTAACGCGACCATACCCAAACCCTGGAATGCTGACCCACAAATCACGGGGAATGGAGAGCATCCCGGCGGTGCGCGATTTCGGGTCGAGGGTGAGCAGAATCATCGTGTCGGAGCGGGCCGGCCCGGAACGGTCAGCCGAGCCATCGTAGGTATCCAACCCAAGCAGTAAGACGTTTACCCGGCTGGCGCCATCCCAGGCAGGAGGCAGTTCGGCCTCGGGAATGGCTGGGGCCGGGGTGGACAGCTCAGGAGCTTCGATGCCGGGTTCAGGCGTGGATTTTCCGGACGGGGTAAACACCGGGTTTGATAAGCCGCCGCTACACCCGGTCAGGGCAATGCCCGGCAGGGGGGAGAGACACCAGCCAATGACGATATTGCGCGCAAGAATAAACGTTCCGGCAAAGAGCGCAATGCTGACGATGCCGAGGAACAGCCATTTAATGAGGGATTTTTTGTTCAGATTTGTATTCATATCTTTTTTATTGGGGCCTGATATACACCATGCCAAGCCCAAGTTTATGCAGGCCGTGTTCGGCCCAATAGGTTGAGAGTGCAGAATCAGACTGGAGAACTTCCATCAGCGCTGGGATGGCGCGCGGGTCGCCGATTTCAGCCAGGGCGCGAGCAGCCTCCAATTTAGCAGATGGTGTTCCAATTCGCAGGACTTCTACCAGATGGGGAACGGCTTCGGCGCCGATAGCGATAAGGGCATTGCAAGCAAGTTTGACCGTCATCGAATCGAGGGAGGAGATGGCTCGAATCAACGGGAGGACGGCTTCGGGGCGGGGATGGTAGCACAGGCCCAACGCCGCGCACCGCCTGATTTCATCGGATTCGTCCTCCAGCGCGGATACCAGCCTGCGAACGATGTCCTCCCCGCCTGGGAACCCGGCCAACGCGCGCAATGCCCACCAGCGCGTATCGACATCGTCCGATTCGAGCAACGGGTCGAGCGACGAGGCCGAAAATGTGGGCAGGCGAAGGGCGGCAGCTTCAGCGCGAGCGTCGTCTCCGCTGGTCAGTTCAGCCAGCAAGATTTGGAGTTCGTCCATCTAGCGGGAGGGGGGCGGGACGGGCAAGGCTTCGGGGGCGGTCGCCGCCCATTTGTCGCCTTCGTCAATCAACATGACGGGGATATCATCGACTATCGGATATTTTCGTCCGCAGTCCTGGCAAACCAGCCAGGCATCGCGTGTCAGTTGCAGCAGGCCGTCTTTTTCACGCACGCAAGCCGGACAGCGCAGGATTTCGAGTAACTCTTGAGAGACCATTGTTTCTCCTTTTTCGATACGGGGCAACATTGTACCACAGCAGGATGAACTGTCTCGAAGGTTATCCTAATGTGGTCGAGTTGCGTGAACCAACCTTCGGGAGGCTTCTTCGTTGCTACTGGCACAGGTTGCGCTTTTTGAGCAGTTTTTCGGGTTCTTCTGTGCCTGGCCCATATTCACAGACCGCCCGCCAGGGTGCATAATGGGTCTGGAATTTGTCTGCAAAGTAGATTTTTCCATCGCGCATGACGATACGGTTAATGATGACATCGGCGCCATCGGCAGCCCAATCGACCTGTTTGGTTTCGCCTTCCTTGAGTTCTTCATTGACCTGGATGACAGGCGACGGGGCCGGGACGACATTGAGAGGTCCGGTTGTGTCATACGTCACGGTGCGGCCATCGGAGGTGGAGTAAAACTTCCAGGTCAGGGTGCGGGCAGGGCCGTTGAAATAGGTTTCCATCAGCAGCCAGTGAGGGCTGTCGTTGGTAAATTTGAAATCAACCAGCGGAAAGTAAACTGTCGCATCCATGCCAGCCAGGAGCGGGTCGATACTGCCGTTGGCGCGCTGTTCGTAATAACTGACGCGATACGCGTGGGCCGACCGTTCGTTGATGGGGAAGCCGCCAAAGAAGGCCGTCCGAAACAGGGTGGTACTGACCTGGCACACGCCGCCGCCCACGCCTTTGATGGTGCGCCCGCCGTAAATGATAAGGGCTTCGGCATAGCCATTATCCAGGCTGATGTCGCCCAGGTATTTACCCATCGAGAAGGTTTCTCCCGGAGCGACCAGGACGCCATGGAAGTTGGCCGAGGCCGCCTGTATGTTCTGCAAACGAGGCGCGCTGGAACCGTAGAAATAAGTGGTTTGTGCGCTGACCAACTGCGCGATGCCCAATTGGGAGGCCGTGGCATCATCGGCCACTTTTGGCTCGGTAACGTTCAGGCGCAGGTAGGCCGAGCCTTGCCCGGCGGCAACAGCGGCCTCGATTTCATCCAATGTGCCGAGGAAATCGAGTTTATAGCCGATGGTGGCCTGGCGAATCAATTCAAGTTGCAAGGTTTCTTCGTTGAAAATGAAACGCGCGTTTTCTTCGGCGCGGTTGGTTTGGCGGGCGATGGTTTCGAGGGTGGGCTTCAGCATCGACCGGTCTGGTTTGATGACGTATTGGGCATTGCCACTCGCATCATAAACGCGACCGACCCGCAACATGGGCGCCAGTTCCAACGGCTGGATTTGCCAGGGGCCGGGGTCGCCTGCCCGCACGTTGGGGATAGAAAGCGTAAACGGCCCAGAAAGCAGGCGGCGGGCCGTTTCGGCTTGGGGCGCGGCATCCAGCACTTCGGGCGATTGTTCTTGAATGACCAGTGGCACTTCGCCATCGCGGAAGGATTGCATCTGGACAGTGAGATAAACCAGCGTGGCATCCACGTTCAGGCGGCGGCCAACCTGACCAGGCGTGGTGGATACGTTCAAACCATCGATCACCAGGCTGGCTTCAAGAACGGGTTTGTCGATTTGCGCGGCCAGGTTTTGCAGGTAGGAATGCGCCAGGCGCTGGTCGAGAACGACGACCGGTGGGACATCCAGCCCCACTTGCGAGGCGTTCCATTGCGTATTCAGCGTGGAGAAAATGTTGCCCTTGCGCCCCATCTCGAAGGCCGCCTGGGCGCTGGCAACCGGGTCGAAGACCATTCCCAAGCGAACGGGAGATTCAATCCACACATTTTCCCCGTCCCGCAGTACGATGCGGCCGCTGGTGGGGTAGGTCAAAACCGTCTGCAGCTTGACCGCCGCTTCGACCGGTTTCATGCCCGAAACATCGACCCCGGCCACGGTCATGCCGGGGAATATGCGCCCGGAATAGGCAACACGATAGCCGAGTGAGATGCTGAGCAAGGCAACCAGGAAAACCGAGAGGCCGCCCATCAACGCCAGCAAGAACTGGAGGACAATCGTCTCGAAATTGCGGCGGTCGCGGCGTTGGCGCACGAAACGGATGGGGGCGGTGGCGGCTTTATCAGAAGGTGGGCGAGGGTTGGGATAGTGGCTCATTTTCTTTCACCACGAAACTTTATTTTTGGAAGCAGCATGGGCGTCCTGGCTTTATAGGCGGCATATTCAGGGAATTCCCGGAGCATTCGCCGCTCCTCGAAAATCGCGCCAATCACGAAATACAGACTGAACACAATCCAAACTGCCAGGCGGTTAACGGTCATATCGGGCCAGGCCCATAAGAAGGCCAAACCGGCTGTATAAAGCGGATGGCGAACATAGGCATACAGGCCGTCGGTAACAAGTTTGGGCGGCGTTCCGGGTTCCAGCCCGGCCAGTTGGGTCAGACCAGCGAACTCGAAGGGACCAGTCTGCATGACCCCGGCGGCCAGCGCAAAAAAAGCCGCGCCCTGGATGAGTACGGAGATGTAAACCCAGGGTTCGGGAATCGTGTAGAGCGGCTGGTCAGGAAAGGTGAAAAGCATCAGTAATATCGGGAAAATACTGGCAACCGAGAATACATTGTAAGAAAAGCGATACAACCGGTCCGAGGCCGGGCCAAAAAAACGGCGCGCGCCGTCCTTGACAGCGTGCGAGGCCAGGATGGAGTGGATGACACCCCATAAGATAGACGCAACGATAAGGTAGAGAGTTCCCATAATCAGTAATCAGTGAGCAGTGAGCAGTTGCCAGTAATCAATGATAACTATTCGCTGATTACTGACAACTGGTTACTGAAACGCCGGGATTTCGTACATTCGACCGGCGGCGTGCGTGATATAGAAGGGCATCCAGGCCACGCCAAAATGGTCGAGGAAAATATCAGCCTTTTTGGGCGTCACCGAAATTTCTGTAACCTGGTTGACAACCGCCGCCCAGCGGTCATTGACATCCTGTTCCGTTTCGGCGCGGCGGCGTTCCAGCTCGGCAATCTGGGCCTTGAACTGCTGGATGGCTTCAATTGACTCATCCACTTCGGCTTTGGCCTGCTGGGTCAGCCGGTTTTTGCTCATTTGCGAGGTCACGCTGCGTTTACGTCCCAGGCCAAAGACGCTCGCGCCCAATTCGAGCAGGTTGCTGGTCTCTTCGCGTTTGCGTTGCTCATATTCGACCTGGTCGCGGGCCAGTTCGCGCTCTTCGCGCAACAAGCGGTCTTGCAGGGTGGCGAGTTGCCGGTCCAGGGGGGCGGTCAGGCGAGCAATTTCCTTATCGCGGGCCTGGCGGGCGGCCTCGGCGCAGGCGGCGCGAAAGGCAGCGGCGCTAACATCTGGCCCGGCATAGACTTTGAGGGCATCGTTGGCGCGGGCAGTCACGAATGTGGCGCGATAGACCCAATCGACGAAGTCTTTTTGCAGGTTGGAAAGCAGTTTTGGGTCGGTTAAGGCGGCGGGCAGCATCTCGAAACGCGAGCCAGGCTGGGGCTGGGGTTCGACGCGCTGGAGCGGCAGGCCGGAACGGGCAAAGTTATCCCACCGTACTACGCCGCGCTTGTCCAGGTCATCGACCAGGGCGGCGCGCTGGAGATTGGCATCGACGCCCAGCTTACGGTCCATCACACGCACATGCGCGTCGGCCAGCAGGACGGGCCGGTAGAGCAATCCCATCGGCTGGGCGTCGGCGGGCAGGGGTTCCCCGGCGGCGCGCGCGGCTTCGGTCATTGAGCAGGTGACGGGCAGGAAATACTCTGAAACGGCAGCCGGGACGGCCGGGCGGGTGATACTGCCGGGTAAATCGGAAACGGGAGATGGGGCGGAGACCGCCGGGGGTGCGGAGTCGGTCGATTTGGTGGAAACCGGCTGGAGACGGGAGAAATCGGGCGCGGCGGAAGCGTGGTTCCCGGCTGCGGGCGCGGAGTCCAGGCTAAAAGAGACGGGAACGCCCGACGCGGATTCCTTACTATTCGCACTTGCCAGGCGATTGAGGGCCGGAATCTGCGAGCGGGTCAGCGGCCCGGCCAGGAAGTTCATTGCCCAGCGGGTCTGGAACAACACGGGCTGTTTTTGGTGAATGTTGTGCAGCAGGAAAACACGCTTGCCGAGCGCGGAGATGATTTTGTTATAGGCCGAACGGTCGAGGTCGGCGGTTGCGCCTTGCAGGCCATCGAGCAGGCGCTGTTTGTCCCATTCGGTTTGCAGTTTGCCCACCAGCCAGGTGCCGGCGTTGGAGAGTCCCTTGTAATCGACATCCGCCGGGTTTTGGGAGGCCAGGACGAGACCAACTCCAAAGGCGCGAGCCTGTTTGAGCATGCGCAGGAGCGGGGTTTTGCTGGGCGGGTTGCGCTGGGGCGGCATATAGCCGAACAACTCATCGAAATAGAGCAGGGCGCGCAGCGAGGAGGAACCGGCCTGGGTGCGCATCCAGGTCTCGAAGGCCGAGAGCAGCAAGGTGACGAAGAACATGCGCTCGCCTTCGCTCAGGTGGGCGATGTAGAAAACGCTGTGGCGCGGCTTGCCTTCGGGCGTGTAGAGCAGGTCGGGGATGTGCATGGGCTGGCCCTCGCGCCAACTTTGGAAAGCGGGCGAGGCCAGGATGTTGTTGAGGGTGAGGGCCAGTTCGGTGCGCTCTTTGGCGGGGAAGAAACTCTCGACCGGGAAGGCGCCCAGTTTGTCGAAGGGCGGATTCTGGACTTGCAGGATGAGTTCGGTCAGGTCGAGCGGGTGATTCTTGCTCCAGGCATTCTCGAAAATATTGGAAAGCAGGATGTGTTCGCGGGAGCGCAGCGGGTCGATGTCAGTATAGCCGACCAGCCCAAGCAGGGCGGTGACGGTGCTGGCGATTTTCTCGCGCAGGATTTCGCGGTTGCCCTCCCAGGGCAGGTCGGGGGATTGCAAGGTGGAGAGGACGCTGATTTGCAAACCAGCATCGGAGCCGGGCGTATAGACGCCGTATTCGGCAGCGTTTTGCAGGGCGCGAATCCGGTCGGGGCCAATGCCCCACTCGGCCAGGCCATTTTTCCATTGGTCGGCGTTCTCCTGCGCGGCCTGTTCGAGGGATTTTCCCTGGCGGCGCAGGGTATCGGCATCGAGCCAGGGGGCGAAATCTCCCGGGGCCAGGTCGGGAAAGTGCAGCAGGAGGTTGGTCAGGTCGCCTTTGGGGTCGATGAGGATGGCCGGGATTCCCTGGAGGGCGGCTTCTTCCATCAGTCCAATGCACAGGCCGGTTTTGCCGGAGCCGGTCATGCCCGTGACGACGGCATGGGTGGTCAGGTCGGCGGGGTCATAGTACAGGGTCTGGTCGGTCCGTCTGCCTGCGGCCAGGTCGAAGTGGCGCCCAAGATAGAAGTGGTTACCCGGCATTTGGCCTCCTGGAAAGTGAATGCGTCAAAAACATAGAACAAATATATCACAAAGAGGGTTAAGGGCAAATTAAAAAATTGGAACGGGTTATCCCGCCCAGGAGAGAATTAAACCCCCAAGATGAATCTGGGAAATTACGGGGGAAATTCCAGGTCAGGCGTCGATGTTGGTGAAGGCATTGGGGGAGGGGTAAACGTGCTGGTTGGCAGCGGCGTCGGCGTATTGGTTGGCCTGGGCGCGGAGGTATCCGCCGGCAGCGAAGTTGGAGGCGCAGTATTGGTTGGCGGGGAGGTTGGTGTGTTAGACGGAACGGGAGTCGCTGTATCTGTAGCCGTCAACGAGGGGGTAACAGTTGGGGCAGGTGTGTTTGTAAAGGTTAAGGTAAAGGTCGGGAAAGGCGTATTCGTTGATGTCGCGGTTTCTCTACCGGACAAACTTCGTGTTAGTTTGTCATTTCGAGCGACAGCGAGAAATCTTCTCCCAGTGCGCAAGATTTCTCCCCGCTGCGCGGCTCGAAATGACAAGAGTAAGATATG
>DAOTZM010000190.1:0-7376 GCA_034434035.1 Anaerolineales bacterium | reverse complement strand
GCTCCCTGGCGCGCCTTCGATGCGGTGCTGGAGCGCAGTATCAGTTATACGAGCGGGTTGTATGCGCTGCGGATGCTGAATGCCTTCGGCGTGCCGACGGTCAATACGGCGGCAGTGGCGGAGATTTGCGGCGATAAGTTGACCACTTCCGCAATGCTGGCGAAGGCCGGTCTGCCGCAGCCGCACAACGCGACGGCCTTTACGCCCGAAGCGGCGTTGGAGGCGATTGAAGCCTTCGGCTACCCGGTGGTGCTCAAGCCGGTGGTTGGCTCGTGGGGGCGGCTGCTGGCGAAAATCAATGACCGCGACGCGGCGGAGGCGGTGTTGGAGCATAAAGCCACGCTTGGCTCGGTGCAGCATTCGGTCTTTTACATTCAGGAATATATTGCCAAGCCGGGGCGCGACATCCGCGCGATTGTGATTGGCGACCGCGCCCTGACGGCCATGTACCGCAAGTCGGAGCATTGGATTACCAATACGGCGCGCGGCGGCGAGGGCGAACTTTGCCCGATTACGCCGGAGATTGAGTCGCTATGCCTGGGCGCGGCGCAGGCGGTCGGCGGCGGCGTGCTGGCGGTGGATTTAATCGAACACCCGGAGCGCGGTTATCTCGTCAACGAAATCAATCACACGATGGAATTCCATACCATGCAGCCGGTGAGCGGGGTGGATATTGCGGATGAGATCGTGGCGTATGTAATGCAAGTGGCCAATCATCAGTAATCAGTAATCAGTAATCAGTAATCAGTGAACAGTTTTTGTGCTCTGGCTTGACCGATAACTGATAACTGGTCACTGGTCACTGGTCACTGATAACTGGTCACTGATAACTGGTCACTGGTCACTGATAACTGAAAAAGGAGCAATTATTCTTATGACAACAACCGTTTCCATCATCGGCGGTTCGGGCTATGGCGGCGGGGAGTTGCTGCGGCTGCTGCTCGGCCATCCGAATGTCGAAGTTAAGCAAGTGACCTCGCGCTCGCATTTGGGCGAGTATGTCTACCAGGCGCACCCAAATTTACGCAAGCGGACGCAGCTCAAATTTGTCGACCCGGCCCAGGTCGAGCCGGTGGATGTCCTGTTCCTGGCATTGCCGCACGGACAGGCGCAAAACCACATCGCGCAGTACACCGCGCTGGCGGAAAAAGTTATCGATCTTTCGGCGGATTTCCGCTTAAAAGACCCTGCCCAGTACCAGAAGTGGTACGGAGAGCCGCACGCTGCGCCGGGCTGGCTCGGCAAATTTGTCTACGGCCTGCCGGAACTGCGCCGGGCCGAGATGGCCGGGGCCAGCTACATCAGCGGGGTGGGCTGTAATGCCACCGCCAGCAACCTGGCGCTGCTGCCGCTGGTGCGGGCCGGGCTGATTGACCTCGACCAGCCAGTTTATGTCGAAATCAAGGTCGGCTCGTCTGAATCGGGCGCGGAGGGCAACGCCGGTTCGCACCACGCCGAGCGCGCCAACGTCATCCGCACGTTTTCGGCCTTTGGACACCGGCACACCGCCGAAGTGATACAAGAACTCGGCCTGACCAACATCTCGCTGACCATGACCGCCGTCGACCTGGTGCGCGGCGCGCTGGCGACGGCTCACGCGAAGGTCAAGCCGGGCGTGACGAATAAAGACCTGTGGAAAGCCTATCGCGCCGCAGCCAACGAGAATCCGTTCCTTCGCGTCGTCAAGGAACAGCGCGGTATTTACCGCGTGCCGGAGCCGAAAATCGTGGCCGGCTCGAACTACGCCGATATCGGCTTCGAGTTGGATGAATCCACTGGTCACATCGTTTCGATCTGCGCCATCGACAACTTGATGAAGGGCGCTTCTGGCACGGCGGTGCAGTGTCTCAACCTGGTGATGGGTTGGGAGGAGACGCTGGGATTGGAGTTTGCGGGATTGCACCCGATTTAAGAGTAGACCGATGGTCGAGCAGGCGGCGGATTTTGCCGCCGTATCGAGACCATCTTTTGCAGCAAGAGTGTGTGGTCTCGATACGTTCCTCGCTCGGTCTCGACAGACTCGACCACCTCTTGAGATGGAGAAATGAATGACACACTCAATCACTGTGGTTAAGTTAGGCGGCACGGAAGGGGTCGATTTCTCGGCCATCTGCCAGGATGCGGCGGAACTGCTCAAGGGCGGTCGCCGGCTCGTGTTCGTGCACGGCGGTTCAGCCGAAGCGAATTCGCTGGGCGAGGCGCTGGGAACGCCGCCGAAGTTCATCACCTCGCCGTCGGGATATACCTCGCGCTGCACTGACCGCAAAACGTTGGAAGTGTTCCTGATGGCGGTCAACGGCAAGGTCAATTCGCTCCTGGTAGAGCAACTGCATGGACTGGGAATCAACGCCTTTGGCTTGTGCGGCATGGACGGAAAACTGCTGGTCGCCACGCGCAAAGATGCGATTCAAAGCGTCGAAAACGGCAAGCGCAAGATGATTCGGGATGATTACACGGGCAAGATTGAAACGGTAAATGGTAATTTGTTATTGGCGATTATGGAAATGGGCTGCCTGCCCGTCATCGCGCCGGTCGCGGTGAGTCAAAATGGCGAGGCGCTGAACGTGGACGCCGACCGGGCCGCGGCGATGGTGGCTGCTGCGCTGAAAGCGGAAACCCTGCTGCTGCTGACCGCCGCGCCGGGGCTGATGGAGAAATTCCCGGACGAGTCGACTCTCATCAAGCAGATTCCGCAGTCGAAACTGCCTTCTGCGTTGGAGATGGCGCAAGGCCGGATGAAGAAAAAAGTCCTCGGCGCGGAAGAAGCGCTCCAGGGCGGGGTGGGCCGGGTCATCATCGCCGATGGGCGGGTGGAAAAGCCCATTTCGACCGCGCTGGCAGGCGCAGGGACGATAATTCAGTGATTTTGGAACTCGGATTTCACGGAAAACACGGATGAACACGGATAAAGCTTAAAAAATCCGTGAGATTCCGTGTCATTCGCGCAATCAGTGTCCAGGAAAGGCTTTTATGAGCAATTTCTACGAAATCGAAACCAAACACGGGGCGGGAGTCTACACCAAACAAAACTTTGCCATTGTGCGCGGACAAGGCGCGACGCTCTGGGACTCGGAAGGCAATGAGTACATCGATTGCTCGTCTGGGCATGGAGCGGCGAATTTGGGTCATGCCCATCCCAAAGTGGCGGCGGCGGTGGCAGAACAGGCCGCGAAACTGGTCACGCTGTTCGAGACCTTCCCCAACGACCAGCGCGCGGCGCTGATGGAAAAACTGACCGCCCTTACCCCCGGCCTGGAGCGTGTTTTCTTTTGCAACTCCGGCGCCGAGTCCATCGAAGCGGCTGTCAAATTTGCGCGCCTTTCGACCGGTCGCACCGGAATCATCGCCGCGATGCGCGGCTTTCACGGGCGGACGCTGGGCGCGCTCTCGGCTACCTGGAACAAGAAATACCGCGAAGCCTTCGAGCCGCTCGTCCCCGATTACAGCCATGTCCCGTACAACAACATCGGGGCGCTGGAAAAGGCAATCACGGATACGACTGCCGCCGTACTCCTGGAAGTCGTGCAGGGCGAGGGCGGGGTCTACCCGGCTGACCCGGCTTACCTGGAAGCGGTGCGCGAACTCTGTACCGAACGCGGCGCGCTGCTGGTCATCGACGAGGTACAAAGCGGCTTTGGGCGCACCGGCAGGATGTTCGCATACCAGCATTATGGCATTACGCCCGACATGTTGTGCGTCGCCAAATCGCTGGCTGGCGGGATTCCGATGGGGGCGGTGCTGCTCGGCCCGGCGGTCAAGAATCTCGGCCCGGGGCTGCACGGCTCGACCTTTGGCGGGAATCCGCTCTCGTGCGCGGCGGCGGTGGCGGCCCTGACCGCCATCCAGGAGGAAAACCTGCCCCAGCAGGCCGCCGAAAAGGGCGAATACCTGAAAGAGAAAATCCGCGCCTTGAAACTGCCGATTATCCGCGAGGTGCGCGGGCTGGGGCTGATGGTCGGAATTGAACTGAAACAGAAGACCGCGCCGTACATCAAGGCGTTGCAGGAAAAGCGGATTATCGCGCTGAATGCCGGGCTGACCACCATCCGCTTGCTGCCGCCGCTGGTAATTACCTACGGTCAATTGGACACGGTTGTGGCGGCGCTGGCGGAGGTGCTGACGAAGGAAATGCAGAGTGATGAATGATGAATGCAGAATGAACGCTTCAGACACTCTGATCGGCCTCGTCTCGCACTACGGCCCCTCCGGGCAGGAGCGTGGGGCTGTTGAGTGGCTCGTGGCGCGGATGAAGGCGCTCGGCTACGCGGATGCGTTCATCGACGGGGCCGGGAATGCGGTCGGCGTACTGGGCGATGGGCCGCGCCAGGTGGTTTTGCTTGGGCATATCGATACCGTGCCGGGGGAAATCCCGGTGCGGGTTGCGCCCGCTCCTGTTGGTCTCGATACGCCCTTCGCAGAAAACGAACAGGGCTGCTCGACCAACGGGGTGTTATACGGGCGCGGGGCGGTGGATGCCAAGGGCCCGTTGGCTTGTTTCACCGATGCGGTGGCGCGGGTGGGCGCGGCGGATGGCTGGCAGTTTGTGGTCATCGGCGCGGTGGAGGAGGAACGCGATTCGGATGGGGCGCGCTTTGTGGTGGATAAGTACAAGCCGGATTTTGCCATTATCGGCGAGCCAAACCGCTGGGATAGGGTGGCGCTGGGTTACAAAGGCTCAGCCTGGGCCGGGGTAACCCTCCGGCGCGCGCAGAGCCATACCGCCAGCGGCGAGCAGACGGCAGCCGAGGCGGCGGTGGAGGCCTGGCTGGCGATTCGCGCTTTTGCCGAATCGTTCAACGAAGGAAAACAGCGCGCTTTCGATAAAATCCTGCCGACGCTGCGAAATATTGAGGCGGGTCAGGATGGCTTCGAGCAGTGGGCGCGTATGAGCGTAGGAGTCCGCTTGCCGGTGGAGATGAACCCGGAGCAGTGGTATGAGAAACTGGAGGAGATAACAAGCGACAGTCACCTTCGAGGTGACTGTCGCTTCTCGGTTGAACGGGCGGGGTATGCTGTCTCAGCCTGGGGATGTGAGAAAAACACCCCGCTGGTACGCGCCTTCTTAAGCGGAATCAGGAGTCAGGGCGGGTCGCCGTCTTTTGTCTATAAAACCGGAACCGCCGACCTGAACATCGTCGCCCCGGTCTGGCAGTGTCCGGCGGTCGTGTATGGGCCGGGCGATTCGGCGCTCGACCATACGCCGGACGAGCATATCTCGCTCGAAGAATATGAAAAATCGATAGGCGTTCTGACGGCGGCGCTGACGAATTTGGTTAAGAGCGTGTAAATTCGTCCGATTTCGACAAATTGCCCCTTGACTTATTTCCGAATAAGCCTATAATCGGGCGAAATACCCAAGGCCTATGTCTGCACATCTGCTGTCCCTCTCCCTTATTGTCGTCATTATTTCGGTCCTTATTATTAAGGACCTTAATGTGGTTGGGATGGCAGCGGTGAGAGTAAAGTAAACTCAACAACCGAACCTGGAAGCAGAGAGCCGCCCCATCACAAAGGGCGGCTCTTTTTGTACCCAAACAAAACCCCGCGTTTTTTGCGGGAAGGAAATCAGTATGTTTTTTGCGCAAATCTTTGGCATCGTCATTCTCCTGGTCATTGTCCTCCTCCTTATTTTGAGGGAGCGACCGATAGTGGTTGGATGAGCGCAGGAGAGCGACTGAAAGACAGGCACACCTGCTCGAAAACGAGAGCCGCCCAATCACACCGGGCGGCTTTTTTCTTATCAGACTCCAAAATCTCCCGATTTTGGAGCATTGTCCAAAGTCAGGAGACTTTGGACTCCAAACACCAGGAGAATTATGCGTTCAGATACCGTCAAAAAAGGTTTCGATAAGGCCCCGCACCGCGCCTTGCTGCGCGCTGCCGGGCTGAAGGACGAAGACTTCGGCAAGCCGTTCGTGGCAATTGTCAATTCTTATGTCGATGTCGTGCCGGGTCACGTCCATTTGCAGGAATTTGGCAAGATTGTCAAAGAAGCCGTCCGCGCGGCGGGGGCGGTGCCGTTCGAGTTCAACACCATCGGCGTCGATGATGGAATTGCGATGGGTCATGCTGGCATGAAATATTCCCTGCCCTCGCGCGAACTGATTGCCGATTGCGTGGAGACGATGATAGAAGCCCACCGTTTCGACGCGATGGTCTGCATCCCGAATTGCGACAAAATCGTGCCGGGAATGCTGCTCGGCGCGATGCGCGTCAATATCCCGACCATTTTCGTCAGCGGCGGCGCGATGGCAGCCGGCAAAACCCCCGAAGGCGAGACCATTGACCTGATTTCGGTCTTCGAGGGCGTGGGGGCGTTTTCGGCGGGGAAAATTGATGAGGCGCGGCTGACTACGCTGGAGCGCTTTGCCTGCCCTTCGTGCGGCTCCTGCTCCGGCATGTTTACCGCCAACTCGATGAACTGCCTGATGGAAGCCCTGGGCATTGCCCTGCCCTTCAACGGCTCGGCCCTGGCGAAAACCGCCGAGCGTGAAGCCCTGGCCCGCCAAGCCGCCGCGCAAATCCTGACCCTGCTCGAACGCGACATCAAACCGCGCGACATCGTGACCGCCGAAGCCATCGATGACGCCTTTGCGCTGGATATGGCGATGGGCGGTTCTACCAACACCGTCCTGCACACGCTGGCCCTGGCCAACGAAGCCGGGGTGGATTACCCGCTGGAGCGCATCAACGCCGTGGCCGACAAAGTGCCGCACCTCTGCAAGGTGTCACCAGCCGGCAAGTGGCACATGGAGGATGTCCACCGCGCGGGCGGAATCCCGGCAATTTTGAACGAAGTCCAGCGCAACACCAGGATTTTGCATTTCGAGCGGGTCACGGTATCCGGCGTCAGCCTGGGGGAATCCATCGAAGGCTGCGAAATCAAGGACGATGATGTGATTCGCAGTTACGAAAACGCCCATTCCAAACATGGCGGGCTGGCGATATTGTTCGGCAACCTGGCTCCGCATGGCGCGGTGGTCAAAGTCGGCGGGGTGACGCCTGATATGATGAAATTCAGCGGCCCGGCCCGGATTTACGAGAGCCAGGAAGAGGCCATTCGCGGCATCCTGGCGCGCGAAGTGCAGCCCGGCGACGTGGTCATTGTCCGTTATGAGGGGCCAAAGGGCGGCCCCGGAATGCAGGAAATGCTCTCGCCGACTTCGGCCATCATGGGGCAGGGATTGGGCGACAAAGTAGCGCTCATCACCGATGGGCGTTTCAGCGGCGGCACGCGCGGGGCCTGCATTGGGCATGTCTCCCCGGAAGCGGCGGCAGGCGGCCCGATTGCCGCGCTCGAACACGGCGACATGATTGAGATTGATTTGGAAGCCCGGACGCTGAATGTCCGCCTGGGTGAGGATGAAATCCAAAAG
>DAOTZM010000189.1:0-4146 GCA_034434035.1 Anaerolineales bacterium | reverse complement strand
CACATCACCCTGCTCCGACACGGTGAGTCGGTCGGGAACGCTGAGAATCGCCTGCAAGGTCACGCCGACTTCCCGCTCTCGGAGCCCGGACGCGAACAGGCGCGCAAATTGGCTGCGCGCTGGAAGGCCGAAGGCGTGAAATTCGATTGCGCCATTACCAGCCCTCTCGCCCGCGCGCTCGAGACGGCTCAAATCATTTCGGAAGCGTTGGGTATTCCCAATTTCGAGACCGACCCGCTTTGGATGGAACGCGATATGGGTCTGCGTTCTGGCATGACCATTGATGAAATCCGCGCCCGCTACCCAGAGCAGGAGTTTGTCAATCCCTATGAATCATGGAGCGAAAACGGCGAGAGTGAATGGGAACTGTACCTGCGCGGGGGCCAGTCGCTCCACAAATTGTTGCAGCGCCCCCCGGCGCGCTACCTGGTCGTTTCCCATGGCGCGATTTTGAACAAGGTCTTCTACTCGATTTTGGGCATCACCCCCCAGCCCAATTACCAGGGCGCGCACTTCCGGCTGGGAAATACATCCTTTTCGACCTTCCGCTACAACCCGCAGACCCACCACTGGCGGGTGGAGGTGATTGGCGATACCCATCACCTCAACGGAAAACAGTGAACCGCGCAACCGGCAAACCGGATAACCTCACATGCCCCTGCCCGCCGATTTTTACAACCGCCCCACCCTGACCGTCGCCCGCGCATTGCTTGGCTGCCGGTTGGTACGGATTCTGGACGGGGAGCGGCTTGCAGGCGTCATTACCGAGACCGAAGCCTACATCGGCGAGTCGGATTTGGGCTGCCACGCCAGGGCCGGGAAAACGAAGCGCACGCAGGTGATGTACGGGCCGCCCGGCAGGGCCTATGTCTACTTCACCTACGGAATGCACTGGCTGTTGAATGTGGTCACAGAGGCCGAAGGGTTCCCGGCGGCAGTCTTGATTCGCGCCGTGGTGGTCGAGCAGGGTCGAGACATCGAAACAGAAGCAGGAATCAGCGTAGTGGCTTCTCGCAGGAAAAATGTTCCAGTCAAGCACTGGACCGATGGCCCGGCCAAACTGACCCTGGCGTTCGGCATCGATTCCCAACACAATAACATCGACCTGACTTCGACCGACTCCGGCCTGTGGATCGAGCCGGGCAACCCGATTCCCGATTCCCGCGTGACGAACCGCCCGCGCGTGGGTTTATATAGTGTGCCAGAGCCGTGGAAGTCGATTCCATGGCGCTTCACGGTTCGGTAATTCGATACTCGATACTCGATACTCGATACTCGATACTCGATACTGGATACTGGATACTGGATATTCGATACTCGAATTCCGAATAACGAATAACGAATAACGAATATCGAATAACGAATATCGAATATCGAATATCGAATAACGAATAACGAATATCGAATATCGAATAACGAATATCGAATATCGAATATCGAATAACGAATCTCGAACAACGTATTTGGAGGAGCTTATGGGTTTGCTAACCGGTAAAAACGCAATCATTTTCGGCCTCGCCAACGACAAGTCGATTGCCTGGGGCATTACGCAGGCCTTTGCCCGCGAAGGCGCGCAGGTTGGCATCAGTTACGCGGGCGAAATGCTCGAAAAGCGCGTGAAACCGCTGGCCGCGCAGGTCGGCGCGGAGTTTGTGGAGCAGTGCGACGTGGCCTCGGATGAGCAAATCGCCGCGGTGGCCGAAAAAGCCAGGGCGCGCTTTGGAGAAATTGATATTCTCGTCCATTCGATTGGCTTTGCCAACAAGGATGAGTTGCAGGGACAGTTTTATAACACCAGCCGGGCCGGTTTCCACCTGGCGATGGACATCAGCGTTTTCTCGTTCGTGGCGCTGGCCAGGGCCTTCCAGCCCTTCATGCGCAAGGGCGGCGCGCTGCTGACCCTGACCTATTACGGCTCGGTCAAGGTCGCGCCGAATTACAACATGATGGGCGTGGCCAAGGCCGCGCTCGAAGCCTCCACCCGCTACCTGGCGCGCGATTTCGGCCCGCAGGGCGTGCGCGTCAACGCCATTTCAGCCGGCCCAGTGCGCACCCTGGCGGCGATGGGCGTGAGCGGATTCCGCGATATGCACAAAAACTTCGCCGAGATGGCTCCCCTGCGCGAAAACATCACCATCGAAGACTGCGGCAACGCGGCGGTTTATCTCTGTTCCGATTGGGCCGCGCATGTCACCGGCGAAATCCACTATGTCGATAGCGGCTACAACATCATGGCCGCCCCAGAGCCAAATGCGGTGAAAGAGCAAAAGAGTGAGTAATTTGCGAATATTTTTGCAGCGCTTCCCCCCTCTCCCTTTGGGAGAGGGGCGGGGTAGGGAAAACCCTCGCAAGATGATAAAATAAGGGCGCGGACTTCCGCGCTCTTATTGTTTGAGAGGAGTGATAACCTATGAAAAACCTGGATCGAATTACCTTTGACCCGGCGGTGATGGGCGGAAAACCCTGCATTCGTGGAATGCGGGTCACGGTTGGAACGGTGGCAGGCCTGGTGGCTTCCGGCCATTCACAGAAAGAAATTCTGAAGGCCTATCCTTACCTTGAAAAAGACGATATCCGTCAGGCATTGGCCTATGCCGCCTGGCGTTCTGAAGAAATCGAACTTCCGTTAGTTGTTGTATGAAACTGTTGTTGGATATGAATCTCTCCCCTCTGTGGGTAGAGCATCTCAGAACGTCTGGCTGGGAGGCGGTGCATTGGTCTGAGATTGGCGATATTCGCGCGCCTGATACCGTCATTATGCAATGGGCGCTGGAAAACGGCTTTATCGTTTTTTTTACGCATGACCTGGATTTTGGCGCTTTGCTGGCTGCTACACGGGCCAATGGCCCCAGCGTGATTCAAATCCGTTCCGTATACAAGATGTTTTTCCAGAGAAGCTTGCCAACTGTGTGGTCAAAATCCTGCAAGAATACCAAACTTTGTTGGAACAAGGCGCTTTGGCAGTGATTGATGAGCAAAAATCGCGCATCCGCATTTTGCCATTGCGTTAATTTGTCTTTTCAGGTGAATTGATGTTTAAACGTAACACCCCTCCCACCCCCCAACCCGTCACCCCGCCTGTCGTCCAGGCGGTCGAACGCATCACCTCCGTCCTCGGCCCCGGCCTCATCTGGGAAGGCAAAGTGGGCGGCGCGGGCGGCGTGCGCATCGAAGGCACCTTCGAAGGCCAAATCGCCCTGCGTGGAATGCTCGTCGTCGGCGAAAGCGGGCGCGTCACCTGCGAAAACATCCGCGCCAGCACCGTCATCGTCGCCGGGGCCGTGCGCGGCAACATCACCGCCCAAAAACTCGAAATCCGCGCCACCGGGCGGGTCTGGGGCGATGTCGTCACCACCTCCTTCGTCACCGAAGACGGCGCCTTCCTGCGCGGCCAAATGCGCATGGAAGACCATGTCGACCTCGACCTCGGCCCCGAACCCGAAACCGCGCCCCGCTTCGAGCCGCCCGAACCATGAGATACGCCCAAATCCCCATCCAAACCCATCGAGACCCTCCCGCCCGTGCTCGCAGCGCCGGGCAAGGCTTTTTGATTCGCGCCGGCTGCCTCGCCCACAGCGGCGAACTGCTCCCGCTCGGCAATCTTACCATCCAGCGTTTGCGCGACTTATCCGCCGACCCCGCTTTCCTTTCCAAACTCGGCCTTTCTCTTTTTGGGAAAAAGGAGATTTACTACCCGATAGAGGTCGGCGACACCGAAATACTCCGCTGTCCCGCATGTGGCTTCGCCTCCCGGCTGGAACTTGCTCCCGTTAAAAAGACCGTTTTCTCGGCAGAACCGCCGGCCGCCCTCGAGCGAGTCCTGACCCCTCACTGCCCCACCATCGAAAGCCTCGCCGTCTTTTTAGGCATACCGCAACAGAAAACCGCCAAAGCCCTGATGTTTGTCCGAACTCCAAAATCGGGAGATTTTGGACTCCAAAGTCTCCAGACTTTGGAACGCGCGCCAGATTTCGTCTTCGTCGTCATTCGCGGCGACCAGACCCTCAGCGAAGCCAAACTGACCGCCCTGGTCGGTGAGACCCGCCTCGCCACCGAAGACGAAATCCGCGCCGTAGGGGCCATTCCTGGCTACGCCTCGCCGCTCGGCGTGAAAAACGCTCTAATTGTGGTCGATGACCTGATTCC
>DAOTZM010000188.1:0-2309 GCA_034434035.1 Anaerolineales bacterium | reverse complement strand
GGGGAGGGTCTGGTCGAATACCAGGGCGAGGTCATCAGCAGCGCGGAAGCCTTCCGGCGCGCCGGGCTGGAACCGGTGAGGCTGGCCGCCAAAGAGGGGCTGGCGCTGACCAACGGGACATCCATTATGACCGCGCTGGGCGTGCTGCAAACCCTGCGCGCCGAACGCTGCAGCCAGACTGCCGACATCGCCGGCTGCCTGAGCCTGGAAGCCCTGAACGGCACCGACCTGGCCTTCGATGCGCGGATTCATGCCCTGCGGCCGTATCCGCGTCAGCAGGAATGCGCCGCCTACCTGCGCAGTTTGCTGAAGGACAGCCAGTTTACCCGCGAGCATTCCTCGCTCAATGTGCAGGATGCTTACACCCTGCGCTGTATCCCCCAGGTGCATGGCGCAGCGCGCGATGCGATTGCCTACGCGCGCTGGATTTTCGAAATCGAACTGAACGCAGTAACGGATAACCCGCTGATTTTCATCGATGACCCGGATGAAATCACCGTGCTTTCTGGCGGTAATTTCCACGGCGAGCCGCTGGCGATAGCGATGGATTACCTGGCGTTTGCGGCGGCAGAATTGGGAAATATTTCCGAGCGGCGGATTATGCGCCTGACCGATGAGTGCTCCAACACGCATGTCCTGCCGGCCTTCCTGACGCGCGAAGGTGGGTTGAATTCGGGCTTCATGATTTTGCAATACACTGCTGCCGCGCTGGCGACCGAAAACAAGGTGCTGTCGCACCCGGCCAGTGTAGATTCCATTCCCACCTCGGCCAACGTGGAAGACCACGTCAGCATGGGCGCGACCGCCGCGCTCAAATTGCGCGGCGTGCTGGATAACGTGGAGCGGATTCTCGCCATCGAGTTGATGTCTGCCGCGCAGGGCGTGGATTTTCGCAGGCAGGTTATTGGGGCGGAGAAAGTTCTCGGCCGGGGAACGCGCCATGTTTACGCGCTGTTACGGCAACATATTCCGTTCATCGAGTCGGATACGCCAATGGCAGGGTACATCGAAAAAACCCGCCTGCTGGTCGCGGACGGGTCAGTGGTTGAGTGCTGTCAGGGATAGGCGGTGATAGGAAAAGTGACTGTCACTTTTTTTAATACAGTGGAATGCGCGCCCCGGTAATTTTCGCGGCCTGCTCGCTGCACAAGTACTGCATGGCCGCCACAATTTCATCCGGCGAAGTACCTTTCCCTTTGCCTTCCACATCAATCGAGCGGACATGGATAATATTGGACGTCACGCCGCTGTCTTTGAGTTCTTGTGCCAGGGTGGACACCAGTGTCTCCTGGACGGCTTTCCCGGCAGCATAGGCACTCATTTTGGCCGATGGGCTGACGGCAAGCGGCGAGGAGACCACAATCACACGCCCCCAGCCGTTGGCCGCCATGCCAGGGGTAAAGGCCTGGAGCAGGTGGAAGGTCGTCCAGGCGTGCTGGTTGAGCATGCCTGCCAGGTCATCCGCGGATGTTTCGGGCAGGGTCTTGCCGCCCGTCCAGCCGCCGACGAGGTGCAGCAGAATGTCGGCTCGGCCAAAGCGGGTGGTGACGAACCGCGAGGCAGCCCGCACTTCGTCAGGGCTGCGCAAGTCGGCCGCATGGGTCAGCAATCGAGACGAGGGCAGGTTCAGGCTGGATGCCAGCGCGTCCAGTTTTGCCTGGTCATGACTGAGCAGGGCCAGCGAGGCACCCTTCGCACCAAAGGCGCGCGCCGCGCTCATGCCGGTTGCGCCGGCCGCCCCGGTGATGACAACCACCGGATTATTCATGCAGGGCCTCGATCTGCGCTTCAGACATCCCCTTGACCACCGGACGGTCATCCTGCTCCCGCAGGTGCACCTTGCCTTTGAAATCTTTCAGTTCCAGCATGTGACCCGATTTTTCGGATTTGGTGCGCAGGTAAAACTCGTTGTAGGGGTTCGAAGGCAATATGTGCGGAAGCCGTCCATTGACGCGCACGCCATAGCGTTTCAGGTCGTCAATCTTGCGCGGGTTATTCGTCATCAGTTGAATGGACTGTACTTTGAGCGACATCAGCATGTGCGCGGCCACTTCGTAATCACGCTCGTCGTCGCGGAAACCGAGCGCCAGGTTGGCTTCCACCGTATCCAGCCCGGCGTCTTGCAGTGAATAAGCGCGGATTTTGTTCGCCAAACCAATCCCCCGCCCCTCCTGGCGCAGGTACAATACAATTCCTTTTTCCAGTTTGCCGATGGCGGTCAGCGCGGCTTCCAGCTGGTCGCGGCAGTCGCAGCGCAGCGAGCCGAGCGCGTCGCCGGTCAGACATTCCGAGTGCAGGCGCACCGGGAT
>DAOTZM010000187.1:0-5259 GCA_034434035.1 Anaerolineales bacterium | reverse complement strand
GGACTTTCCCGCTCCACTTCGTTTCGGGGACTTTCCCGCTCCACTTCGTTTCGGGGACTTTCCCCATCCCACCCAACCTGACACAACGTCCCGAAGGTTGCCAGCGAATCAGCCCCTGACTCGTGACCGACCTTCGGGACGCTACTTGTCCTGACCCAATTCTTGCGAGGAACCATGCCCACAAAATACATCTTTTTCACCGGGGGGGTCGTCAGTTCGGTCGGCAAAGGCGTGACCGCCGCCGCGCTGGGACGCACGCTCAAAGAGCGCGGATTCAAAGTGGCGGTGCAGAAACTCGACCCGTACATCAACGTCGACCCCGGCACGATGAGTCCGTACCAGCACGGCGAAGTGTTCGTGCTGGACGATGGCGCGGAAACCGACCTCGACCTGGGACACTACGAACGCTTCATCGACATCCGCGTCAGCAAAGTCAGCAATTTCACCACCGGCCAGGTGTACGCCGAGATTATCTCGAAAGAGCGGCGCGGCGATTACCTGGGCGGCACCATCCAGGTCATCCCGCACATCACCAACGAAATCAAGCGCCGCATTGGGCTGGTTGCCAAAGTGACCGGGGCCGATATCGTTCTCGTCGAGGTTGGCGGGACGGTCGGCGACATCGAATCGCAGCCCTTCCTGGAGGCCCTGCGCCAACTGCGCACCGAGGTGGGGCGCGAAAACGTCTTGTTCGTGCATGTCACCTGGCTGCCCTACATCGGCGCGACCGGCGAACTGAAGACCAAGCCCACCCAGCACTCGGTGGCTGCCCTGCGCTCGATTGGTATTTCCCCCAACATGGTTATCGCCCGCTCCGATTACCCGGTAGACGATGAACTATGCGAAAAAATCGCCCTGTTCTGCGACGTGGACAAAAAAGCGGTTATCCCGATGGTCACATCGCGCGTGCTTTATGAAATTCCCCTGCTCATCGAAAAAGCGGGCATGGCCGATTCGGTACTGAACATGCTCGGACTCGAGGCATTGCAAAAACCAGATTGGACGGAGTGGGAGAACCTGGTTCGGGAAGCCAGGAAAGAGAAGCCGACCGTCAGCGTGGCGCTGGTCGGGAAATATGTCGAACTGCACGATGCCTATATGTCGGTGCGGGAAGCGCTCAAGCACGCCGCGCTGGCCGCCGGGGTGGAAGTCCACATCGAATGGGTACATTCCGCCGACCTGGAAAAAGACAAAGGCTGGGAGATCATCCAAAAAGTGGACGGAATCCTGGTTCCCGGCGGGTTCGGTTCGCGCGGCACGGAGGGCAAAATCATGACGGCCCGCTACGCGCGCGAGAAAAAAGTGCCATACCTGGGGCTGTGCCTGGGGATGCAGTTGATGTGCGTCGAGTTCGCCCGCAATGTGCTGAATTTCGAGGACGCCAATTCGTCGGAATTCGACCGCACCACGCAGCACCCGGTCATCGACTTGATGATTGAACAACGCGCCATTACCGACATGGGCGGAACGATGCGCCTGGGGCTATACTCATGCGTGTTACAGCCCGGCAGCAAGGCCGCGGCAGCCTATGGGGTGGAGCAAATCGAGGAGCGCCACCGCCACCGCTGGGAGTTCAATAACAACTACCGCGCCGCCTATGAACAAGCCGGGATGGTCTTCTCTGGGTTGTCGCCGGATGGAAAACTGGTGGAAATTGCCGAACTGAAAGACCACCCCTACATGGTCGGCAGCCAGTTCCACCCGGAGTTCCTCTCGCGCCCCAACCGCCCGCACCCGCTGTTTGTGGGGTTCATGAAAGCCGTAGCCCAAAAAGCCGGGGCGGGGAACCAAAAGCAATAGAGCGGGCTTTTGCTTACAGCCCTGCCAACACTGCTTTCAAGGCCCTGACGCCCTCCCCCACGCCCTGCGGATGCTTGAAGACGGCATTCCCCGCCACGAAGGCGTTTGCCCCGGCAGCGACCACCAGCGGAAGAGTGCTTTCAGCCACGCCGCCATCCACTTCCAGCCAGGCGGGGGAGTTTATCGCGTTCAGCATATCCCGAATTTCGGAGATTTTGGCAAGCGTTTCGGGCAGGAAGGATTGCGCCCCAAAACCGGGATTGACCGTCATCACCAGCACCAAATCGACCAGAGGCAGGACTTCTTTGAGCAAGATGGCAGGCGTGCCGGGGTTGAGCGTCACGCCAGGCTTGACACCCAAATCCCGCACCTGCTGCAATGTGCGGTGCAGGTGCGGGCAGGTTTCCACATGGACGGTCAGGCGGTCGGCCCCGGCGCGGGCAAAGGCTTCGAGATAGCGCTCCGGCTGCTCAATCATAAGATGCACATCCAGCGGCAGGCGGGTGGCGCGGCGGCAGGCCTCCACCACCAGCGGGCCGATGGTCATGTTCGGGACGAAATGACCATCCATCACGTCCAGATGAATCCAATCGGCCCCGGCTTCTTCGGCGGCGGCAATTTCCGCGCCCAGGCGGGTGAAATCGGCGGACAGGATGGATGGGGCGAGGACGAAGGGGGGCATTCTCACCTTGTATTGAGCAAGGTGCCAATCACGTAAAACCACCAGGGAATCAGGCCGCCAACGGCTGTCAGGGCCGCCAGGCCAAGCGCGACGCTCACCCAATCGAAACTGGCGAGCGGGTCTTCTACAGGTTCAGGTTCCGGCTCGGGTTGCGGACGAGTGATTCGGGTTCGAGCGGCGGTTGACTGGGCGGCAACGGTCGGGGCCTGGGTTTCCGTGACTGGCGGGGGCGGGGTCAGGCGCACTGCCGCCGATTTTTGGGCCTGGCCAAAAGTCATCAGGACGCGCCCCAACTGGTCGGCAGTGCGGTAGCGGGCAGCGGGTTCTTTCGAGAGCACCTTCAGGATGATTTGTTCGAGTTCGGGGGTGATGGCCGGGTTGAGTTGGCTGGGCGGCTGGGGCATCATCTCGCGGTGCAGGCGGGCCAGGGTCTCGGCGGTGCGCGCCACGAAAGGCGGGCGCCCGGTCAACAGTTCGTACATCACCACGCCGAGCGAGTAGACATCCGAAGCGGGCGAGGGGGCCTGCCCGACGGCCTGTTCGGGCGCGAAGTAGAGCGGCGAGCCCCAGACGACATCGTTCTGCTCTTCGGGATGAATCCCGACGATGGCGCGGGCGATGCCAAAATCGGTCACTTTCAGCCGCCGGTCGGGTGTGACGAGCATGTTGTGGGGCTTCACGTCGCAATGCACCAGCCCGGCGCGGTGGGCATATCCCAGCCCGGCGCAGGCCTGCACCATGAGCGGGATGGCGTCTTCGAGGCTGAATTTGCCCAGGTTCTCAATCATCGTTTTGAGATTGGTTCCCGGTACGAATTCCATGACGATGAACAACTGCCCCTGGTCGAAGCCAAAGTCATGCACTGTAACAATGTTGGGGTGCGAAAGGTTGGCCGCCGCCTTGGCCTCCTGCCGGAAACGAATCTGGAAGTCTTTGTCTGCGGAGTAATCGGTACGCAACACTTTGAGCGCCACGAAACGCTCCAGCATCAGGTCGCGGGCGCGGTACACCTGCGCCATGCCGCCTGCGCCAAGCGGCTGGAGAATCTGATAGCGGTTGTTGAGTGGGGCTGGCGTGGTCATAGGCTCTTGCCAGAATTATATCACCAGCATTTACATTCCCTGCTGGCCGCGATGGTTGCGCAAGACGTTGAATCCGACCATCATTTTACGCTGTTCATCCCACAGGCGGTAGTTGAGCGATTTCAGGCTGCGCCAAAGGGTCAGCGGGCGCACCTGCTCGAAGAGGGGATGTTCTTTCTGGACCTTGGGCAGGTAGTAGTTGGGAATGCGCGGGCTGAGATGGTGGATGTGGTGAAACCCGATATTACCGGTGAACCAGTTCAGCAGGGCAGGCAGTTTGTAGTAGGAACTGCCCAGCAAACCGGCTTTGTAAAAATCCCAGTTGGCCTGGCGCTCCCAATACGTCCCATCGAAGTTGTGCTGGACGTAGAACAACCACAGCCCGCCGGTCGAGGCAACCACCAGCAGCGGTAGTTGGATGGCGAGGAAGGCTTTCCAGCCAACCAGCCAGACGAGCAGGGCAATGACGGCAGCCAGGGCCAGGCTGGTATAGATGGTGCTGGCTTTTTCGCGTTGGCCCGCGCCCGGCAGCCAGAAGCGATGTGAGATGGCGAAGACGTAAAAGGGGACAACTGTCAGCAGAATCAGCGGGTGGCGCATCAGCCGGTAGCCCAGGCGGGCAACCCAGGGCTTGCTGTTATATTCTTCCACCGTCCAGGTTGGCACATCGCCCACGCCGCGTTTATCCAGGTTCCCGGCGGTGGCGTGGTGGACGGAGTGGTCGTGCTTCCAGTAGTCATAAGGCGTAAACACAATCACGCCCAGGACGCGCCCGACCCAGTCATTGGCGGCTTTGGACTTGAAAAACGAGCCGTGGCAGCAGTCATGAAACAGGATGAAGCCGCGCACCATGAATCCCGCCGCCAGGATGGAGACCAACAGCGTGACCCAATAAGGGAAATTGTTGAAAGTATACACGGCCAGCGCCCACAACCCAAAAAACGGGACCAGGGTGTTGACCATCTGCCAGACACTGCGCGGGATGCTCGGTTTCTGGTAGCGGTTAAGAACGGCGCGAATGGCATCGCGCTGCGCCTCGATTTGGCGCGTAAAATCTTGCATGGTTGGCATTTGCATACGTCCCTCCAGCGAACGTGTGAGATACATCTATTGTACAGACAAAACCGCATCCGCGAGTCATGACTTACGCGCAGAACATCATCAAAATAGCCCCAAGCCTGCCAATTCGCGCTTCAGGAAACCCCGCCATCGCCCGAAAAATGCGCCAGCAGGTCATCGAGCGGCATCTCGGCCAGGGAAACCAGGCGCAGACTCTCTCCCCGGATGTCGAGGTGGAGCGTAACGGAATTCGGCACGAGAACGACCCGGATTCCCGCCGCCTGGGCCGCCAATACACCGTTGCGCGAATCCTCGAAGACCAGGGTCTGCTCGGCCCGGAGTTGGAGCGCATCCAGGGCCGCCAGGAACAGGTCAGGAGCCGGTTTGATTTGGCGGACATCGTCTTTGCATTGGATAACGTCGAAATAGTGAAACAGGCCGAGGCGTTGGAGATGTCCATCCACCCAACTGTGCGGCGAGCTGGAAGCAACGGTCAGTTTCAGCCCGCGCTGTTTGGCCGTTTCGAGATAATTTTCCTTGTTCTAACAGAATTTGTGGTTTGCTATTTCCTGCCCGGACGTAAACGTCCGGGCTATCACGCAGCGTCCGATAAATCGGACTTTTTAGCCCTGTTCA
>DAOTZM010000186.1:0-1637 GCA_034434035.1 Anaerolineales bacterium | reverse complement strand
ATGATTGGCGCGATTGTGCTGAGCAAGCGCGAAAAAGCGGCGAAGGAGGCCTGAACCGATGGTTCCTGTCAGTTATTACCTTATCCTTTCGGCCATCCTGTTCTCGCTGGGCGCGCTGGGCGTGCTGATTCGGCGCAATGCCCTGGTGGTTTTCATGTCCATCGAGTTGATGCTCAACGCCGCCAACCTGGCCTTTGTGGCCTTTACCCGCGTCCATGAGACCTTTAGCGGGCAGATCTTCGTCTTTTTCGTAATGGCCGTCGCCGCCGCCGAAGTGGCGGTCGGCCTGGCGCTGGTCGTGGCGATTTACCGCTCGCGTCAGAACATCGACATCGACCAGATGAGCAGCCTGAAGGGGTAGTCAGTGAACAGTAATCAGTATTCAGTGACCAGTATCCAGCAAGGTGGTCGAGTAGCCCCACGCTCTTTGCGGGGCGTACCGAGACCACTTCGCGCCGAAGTCCAAAAGCAGTCGAAGGAGCAATTATGCTTTTGAGTGAAGCAAATCCCGCGACCGGATTGTTCGTTCTCGTCCCCTGGATTGTCTTTGCCCCGGTCATTGGCCTGCTCATCAATGCTTTCCTGGGCAAGCGGCTGGGCGAGACCGGTGTTGGGCTGGTCGCCAGTTTGGCGTCGGGCGCGGCTTTCCTTGTCTCGGCCCTCCAGATGTACGCGCTGGCGCTCTATCCCGAAGGCGCGCAGGTCAAAATTGCCGAGTGGATGCGCATCGGCAGTCTCGCCCTCGACTGGACTTTCCGCGTCGATACGCTCTCAGTCACGATGATGCTCGTGGTCAGCGGCGTTGGCGCGCTGATTCACATCTACGCCATCGGCTATATGCGCGAAGATGTGCGCTTCAAAAACGACCCGGCGCGTTTCCCCCGCTTTTTCGTGTTCATGAACTTTTTCATCGCCGCCATGATGATTCTGGTCAGCGGCGACAACTACCTGATGCTGTTCGTCGGCTGGGAGGGCGTCGGTTTGGCCTCCTTCCTGCTGATTGGTTTCTGGTACGACATGGACACCCTCGGGCGTCCGTCCTGGGCCAATTCAAACGCCGCAAAAAAAGCCTTCATCACCAACCGCGTCGGCGATTTCGGTTTCCTGATTGCCGGTTTCTTGATTTTCTGGCAAATCGGCTCTTTCCAGTTCGACGCCGTTTTTGCTGGCGCCCCACTCCTGGCAGAGACCAACCCTGAAATCATCCTGCTCATCACCGTCTTTATGCTGATTGGCGTCGCTGGTAAATCGGCCCAGATTCCGCTCTACGTCTGGCTGCCCGATGCAATGGCCGGCCCGACGCCGGTCTCGGCCCTCATCCATGCCGCCACGATGGTCACGGCGGGCGTCTATCTGGTCGCCCGTTCCGCGCCCATCTTCAGCCTTCTGCCCGACGCCCAGTACCTCGTCGCCACCCTCGGCGCGGTCACGGCCCTGTTCGCCGCCACCATTGCTGTCGGCCAGTACGACATCAAAAAAGTGCTGGCGTATTCCACCATCAGCCAGTTGGGCTTCATGGTTGCGGCGGTCGGCATGGGCGCGTATGTGGCCGGGATGTTTCACCTGGTGACTCACGCCTTTTTCAAGGCCCTGCTCTTCCTTTCGGCGGGTTCCGTTATTTTGGGGCTGGAACGCGG
>DAOTZM010000185.1:0-12554 GCA_034434035.1 Anaerolineales bacterium | reverse complement strand
GGAAGGGCATTGGGGAGGTTCATAATCATCTTCGCAGTGTGGGGTGGTTGCGATTGTGAATTATAGTATAAAAGGGAACACCCCAAAGATATTTAGCGCAACTTCGGCCTTTTTTGGAAAAACTGCTCGGCTGAGCGCTCGCGGCGAAGCCTTCGAGAAAGTTCCAGGCGAAAGAAGAGTTATGTATAATCAGGGCAAAGGTTCTTGTAATCATGAATTTTTCGATGCGCCCGCACAAAACTGGCCCAATCATCCGCCTGGTCACAGCCTGCCTGCTGGCTGCCAGCCTGGCGGTTGGGTTATATCTTCCTACGACCAGCAAGGCTTCACCCTCATTAGATACCAGTCCAGTTTTCCAATATGGCAGGGATGCTCGTTTCGAGCGTTTGACGGTGGAAGATGGCTTGCCCAGCGGCACGGTGTTGGGGGTGTTGCAAGACCAGCAGGGGTTTATGTGGTTTGCCACTGCCGACGGGCTGGCGCGTTATGACGGCTATGATTTCAAAGTTTTTCGGCACGACCCGCAAAATCCCAACAGCCTGAGCCACAATAACACGTTTGCGCTCATCGAAAGCCGCGACGGCCTGATATGGGCAGGCGCCGACCCCGGCGGGTTGAATGTGTACAATCCCAAAACCGATACATTCCAGGCCTACCGGCACGACCCGCAAGACCCCAACAGTCTGCCCAATGATAGCGTATGGGCCCTGCTCGAAGCGCGCGACGGTTCGCTTTGGGTTGGCACGCGCGGCGGGCTGAGTCGCTTCGACCGCCAGACCGGTCTCTTCAAGAACTACCTGCACGACCCCCAAAACCCGCGTTCATTGGCCTGGCCGGTGGTGCAGCGCCTGTACCAGGACCGCGCCGGGACGATTTGGGTCGCTACGCGATTTGGGCTGCAACGGTATGACCCGTTGACCGATGATTTCACCATATTCCAGAATGACCCGGCGAATCCCAAGAGCCTTTCCGCCAGCAACGTCTGGACTATGTTGGAAGATGGGCAGGGGAATTTTTGGGTGGGGACGCGCGGGGGCGGTTTGAACCTGTTCGACCGCGCAAGCGGTACTTTTACTGCTTACCGATATGACCCAGTGGCGCCCAACCGTTTGAGCGATGACCGCATCTGGAGCATTTACGAGGATTCGGCCGGGCGGCTGTGGATTTCGACCGAAAACGGCGGTCTGAACCTGTTCGACCACGCGAGCGAAACATTCACCGCCTTCCGGCACAACCCCAACGACCCCTTTAGCCTGAGCGCGGACGATATATTCGCAATCTGTGAAGACCGCTCTGGCGTGTTGTGGGTTACGGGCCGGGGCGGCAGCGGGGTCAACCTGCTCTACCCGGCATTGCAGCGCTTTGGGTGGTACCGGCAAATCCCACAAAGCCCGGTTTCCCTGTCGAACGGCAACGTATTTGCCATCCTGCCTGAAGGAGAGACCCTGTGGGTTGGCACCTTTGGCGGCGGATTGAACCGAATCGACCGCAAGACCGGCGCGGTACAGGCCTATCTGAATGACCCCGGCAAACCGGCCAGCCTTTCGAACGATAATGTATATGCCATCTTCCGGGACGCGGACGGCGCACTTTGGGTGGCGACATCGGGCGGCGGGTTGAACCGATTCGATGAGATGAATGGTACATTTACCGCATATCGACTGATTCCAGACGACCCAACCGCCCTGCCCACGAACTTCATCACCACCCTCGAACAGGCCGGGAAAAACCACCTGTGGGTTGGCACGCTGGGCCTGGGACTGGCTTTATTCGATACCGAAAGCGGCAAAGTCGTCAGGCTCTATAAAAACGACCCAAATGACCCTGCCAGTTTGGGCGAAGATACCATTTACGACCTCGTAACCGATAGGCAGGGAATGGTATGGGTTGCCACCGCGCGCGGCGGGTTGAACCGGCTCGACCCCGGCGCCGGTCAGTTTACCCGCTTCCGGCATGACCCGGCCAACCCCAACAGTATTTCGAGCGATTCGGTGAATCACCTCTACCTGGACGAGGCCAACGGGATTTTGTGGGCCGGCACATCCGGCGGCCTGAACCGGCTGGAAATCAGCACAGGCCGGTGGAAAAACTATACCACCCGCCAGGGATTGCCCGGCGACACGGTGGCCGGCATCCAGCCGGATGGCGCGGGAGGGCTATGGGTCAGCACCACGAGCGGACTGAGCCGCTTCGATGCCGTGCTGGGAACGTTTCGGAATTATGACGCGCGCGATGGCTTGCAGGGCAACCAATATAACATCGCCAGCACCGCCCGCGCATCGGATGGCGAGGTCTTCTTCGGCGGGCCAAACGGGGTCAATTTTTTCCACACTGGGGATATCTTCGACAACCTGCATGAGCCGCAAGTCATCCTGACCGGGCTGGAACTGTTCAACCTGCCGGTGGAAGTGGATGGTGAAACCCTGGTCCGGCCCATCGAATATACCCCCTCCATCACTCTCCAATACGACCAGTCGGTGTTCACCATCGAATTTACCGGGCTGAGTTACCAGAACGCTTCGCACAACCTGTACCGCTACCAGATGGAAGGTTTCGACAAGGAATGGTCGCCTCCCAAAACCATTCGCCGCGCAACGTATACCAACCTGTCACCCGGCACATATAACTTTGTCGTATATGCGGCCAACAACGACGGACAGTGGAACCGCACCCCGGCGCAGTTGCAAATCATCATCCTGCCGCCCTGGTGGCAGACCTGGTGGTTCAGGGGACTGGCCATCTTCGGCCTGACCGGGCTGGTGATTGGCAGGTTGCATTGGCGCACCCGCCAAATTCGCCGGCTGAATGCCGAACTTGAAAAACGGGTCCTGGAGCGCACCATCGAACTACGGGAGGAAATCCTGCGGCGTCAGGCTGCCCAGGGACAATTGCGCGAAACCAACGACGCGCTCCAGGCCAAATTGAACGAAATCATCGAGTTGCAGGCCAAACTGCGCGAACAAGCCATCCGCGACGCCCTGACCGGCCTGTTCAACCGGCACTACCTGACCGATGTGATGTCGGGCGAACTGAGCCGCGCCCAACGCGGCAACTATCCCGTTACCTTCATGCTCATCGACCTCGACCATTTCAAGAAAATCAACGACAAATACGGGCATCACGCGGGCGATGTGGTGCTGGCAACGGCCGGGAAAATGCTCCTCAAACACATCCGGCAGGGAGATTATGCCTTCCGCTATGGCGGCGAGGAGTTCCTGGTCATCCTGCCCGGCACCGCCCCGCAAGATGCGCTGCGCCGCGCCGAGCAACTGCGCGCCGATTTCATCGCCCTCAAAACCGAAGCCGATGGAAACATCATCGACATCACTGCCTCGATTGGCGTGGCGGTCTACCCCATCGATGGCGAGAAAACCGAAGACATCCTGCACTATGTCGATGCGGCGCTATACCAGGCCAAGGGCAAGGGCCGCGACCGGGTCATCATCTCGCCGAACACACGCAAGATATTGAAAGCGGGCGATTAAAGTCAAATAGCCCAAACGGATGAAACAGGGGAGCGAATGAGTGGGGTATAATCTCCGCATTAAGCGCAAAAAACTTATTGCGATGCGGCCAGGCTGCCTGTCTGCCGTCAGGCGGGCGGAATGGATTCCGGGCCGCGGAGACTCTCATGGAACAAGAAAAAAACTTCTTTACTAGCACGCTCGGTATTGTTACGGTTGTCATCGTCCTGTTGTGCTGCTGTTGTATTGCAGTCGTGGCCGGCGGATTTGGCAGCCTGTTCGTGGTTGCCAGCCAGGCCGCGCCGCCCTACATCGATGAACCGCCCAGTTACGATTTTTACACGCCTTCGCCGTTCGACCCCGACCCTGTGGTCACGCCCACCGCCCCGGTCATCACGCGCCCGGCATTGGATGAAATCTCGACCGAGACCCTCGAAACGCTCAAGAACACCATCGTCCCCGAAAACGACCCGCGCGAACTGGCCTGCCGGTTGAAGAATATTTGCAACATACCCGAGACCTTCGCGCAGGGACCGTTTCAGGTGGGCGCGAAAAAACAATTCTGGGTGATGAACGTGCAGACCATCGAATACCGCCAGTTGACCGCCAACCTGGCCTGCAAAACCGACGCGGCCTACTTCTGGGTCGAGGAGGGAGTCCGCTTCAGCCAGAACGAGGCCAAAGCGCTGGTGGACGCCTTCAGCCAGAAAATGGTGCCGACCAACCGCGAATTTTTCGGCATGGAACCCTCCCCCGGCATCGACGGCGACCCGCATATCTACTTGCTCTACGCCCGGGGCATTGGCGGCAGCACCGCCGGGTATTTCTCCTCGTCCGATGCATTACACCCGCTGGTCAACGAGTATTCCAACGGCCACGAAATGTTCGTCTTCAACGCCGATAACTCGCCGCTTTCTGATACCTACACCTACGGCGTGCTGGCGCACGAATTCCAGCACATGATTCACTTCGGGCGCGACCGCAACGAGACCTCCTGGCTGAATGAAGGCTTCTCCGAGTTGGCCGTCCTGCTGAATAACTATTCCACCGGTTTCAAAGACTCTTCTTACCTGTCCCAGCCTGACTTGCAACTCACCGATTGGGGGCCGGATGTCGGCCTGAACGCGCCCTATTACGGCGCAAGTTTCCTGTTCACCACCTACTTCCTGGAGCGTTTCGGCAAGGAGGCCACCCAGGCGCTGGTGCGGGAGGCCGATAACAGCATGGACAGCGTGGATAATGTATTAGCCGCGATTGGCATAACCGACCCATTGACTGGTCAGCCTATCCGCGCCGATGACCTGTTCATGGATTGGGCCGTTGCCAATCTCCTGCTCGATCAGTCCGTCGAGGACGGGCGCTATGCTTACGAACTCTACCAGCCGCACCGGCCGGCCTCCGAATCCCAAGCCTTCACGTCCTGCCCGGCGGAGTTTTCCGACACGGTCAACCAGTATGGCGTCGATTACATTCGTTTTTCCTGCCAGGGCCAGTACACCCTGCGCTTCGAAGGCTCCACAACCACTACCCTGCTGCCGGTCGATGCCTACTCCGGCAAATACGCCTTCTGGTCGAACAAAGGCGACGAGTCGGACATGACCCTGACCCGCGCATTCGACTTTACGAACGTCACCGGCCCGCTGACACTCAACTACCGCGCCTGGTACGATATCGAAGAAGGCTGGGACTATGCCTACCTGCAAGCATCCAGCGATGACGGGCAGACCTGGCAAATTCTCATCACCCCCTCCGGCACCGCCGATGACCCGGCGGGCAACGCCTACGGCTGGGGCTACACCGGTTCGAGCAGCGGCTGGATCGAAGAATCGGTCGATTTGAGCCAGTTTGCCGGGCAAACCGTATTGCTGCGCTTCGAATACATCACCGACGCCGCCGTCAACGGCGAGGGGCTGCTGGTGGATGACATCTCCATCCCTGAAATCGATTACTTTGTCGATTTTGAAGAAGGGGCAGATGACTGGCAAGCCGAGGGCTTTGCGCGGGTCGAAAACCTGCTGCCGCAGACCTTCCGGCTGGCGCTCATCCGCAAGGGCGGGCAGACCACCGTCGAGACCATCACGGTCAACCCCGACCAGACTGCCGAAATCAACCTCGACCTGGGCGGCGATACGCGGGAGGTTATCCTGGTGGTGAGCGGCACAACCCGCTTTACGCGCAGTGTGGGAAGTTACACTGTGAAAATCGAATAATGAAAAGAAAAGGTGACGGTCACTTGTTAATACCGTCCCGAAGGTTTTTAGGAGTGGGCAAAATCACCACGCAAAGCCTTCGGGACGTTTTTTATAACAACTCCGCGCAGGCCAGGGCGTATTCGATGCCGGTATCTTCGGGGGTCAGGTCCCACCAGGCGGAGAGCAGACAGTGGCAGACGCCCCAATCCCGAATGACCTGGCGCGCCCAGCCCAGCCGCTCGCTCAAAATCGCAATCCGCCGCTGGGTCTGGCGTTTCGATTCGGGGCGGCAGGGCCAGTCGGGGATGGGATTGGTCAGCAGCGGGCCAACCTCGCAGCCGGGCGGGCCAATCACGCCTTTGGGGTCAATCACCAGCCAGCCGCGTTCAGACGAGAGAATATTGAAATAGTTGTAAGAGAGCAGCAGCGGCTCGCCGAGGGTCAAACCCCACTTTTGGGCGGCTTCTTCAAGCAGGCAGGGCAATTCAGCGAGCCAGCGGCGGCCCGCTTCGCCAAAGGCGTTTTGGATGTTGTGGAGGAAATCGGGAGGGAGTTTCACAATAGTCCCAACTGAATTTTAATTGAGCGTTCGATTGCTTCCATTTCAGTTTGGGTTACCATTCCAATCAGCCGGATGAATCTTTCTTTGCTGACGGTTGCAATCTGGTCCGCCATTGCTTTGCCATGTTTTCCTGCAACATAAACGGGTGTTTCACCCGGATAGAGTTTATCCGTTTTGCTCGTGACCGGCACCACCTGTACACGGTTGATGTATTTGTTGGAAATATCGTTGCTCACGATAATAGCCGGTCGTTTTTTCTGAATTTCACCCCCGATGGAAGGCTCAAAATCTACCCACCAGATTTCGCCCCTTTTCATACGCGTAAATCCCCAATCAGAGATTCTGCCCATTCCATCGCTTCGGCTTCGCGCTCCGTATCCTGTGACATTGCCAAATAGCCCTGTTCCAACTCGTCAGTTAAAACCTTGGAGCGCACCAACCCTTCAATAAACTGACTGATTCGCCTGCGCCCAACCACGCGGTATAACCCCTCGTAAACTTTTTCGTCAATCGTGATGGTGAGTTTTTTCTGCATGACAATACTCCTTGCACGTGTAATATACGTATTATAGCATGTCCGGGCAACCTGACCCAATGGACCCAGGTCTCGATACGGCTTCGTCACTCGACCCACTGCTCGACAACCGCCTGGTCTACCCGGCCAGCGTTTTTTCGTATTGAACTATCCGACTCTCGTCATCGTAACAGAAACCAGCCGCCTGGAGCAGGGCATCCAAATCGGGACGCAAGGGCGCGCGCCAGGCGAGGAGTTCATAGCCGCGTTGCGAGGGATGTTGGCGCAGGTCGGTCAGCAGGGCCGGCAGGTCGGCTTCGGCGCAGGCCAGCAGGCCCACTGCTGAGATGCGCTGCCCGTCTTCGCTGCCGTCCCAGGCGCAGACCAGTCCCCGGCGTCCGCGCCACCAGAAGATTTGCCCGCTAACCTGTTGCACCAGCCAGCGCAGCAGGGGTTCTTCCGGCACGGCGGATTGCCACCAGGCATCCAGCATCCCGCGTTCGCGCGGGGCATGTTCGGGGCGCAGGGCAAAGTCCGTCGCTTCGGCGAAATCGGATTCAGCCAGGGGAGTCAGGCCGGTGGATTCTGCCGGAGGCAGGGGCGGCGCGTTGTACAGGGCGCGCTCCATCGTCTTGATAAATCCATCCCGCTCGCATAGATGATGGACTTTGACGCGCTGCGCGCTGGTCCACAAACGCAAGACCCCCTGACCGTGTTCGCCCCACCAGGCGACGGCGTAACGGTGCAGCCGGGAGCCGATGCCCTGGCCTTGCAGGCGCGGGTCGACCCGAAAGCCTTCCAGCCACCACTGGGCGGGAGCCTGCCGGACGACGCGCGCCAGCCCGACGGCGCGCCCGGCGTACAGGGCGCTGAACATCTGCCCGCGCGGGTCGGCCAGCCACTCGTCGAAGACGCAGGGGATGTAGTCGTGGCCGTCCCAGATGAATTTGCAAAAATCGAAGATGTCCTGCCGGTCGGCGGGCAGGGTCGGGCGAATGGTGAGGGCGGGGGAGGTGAAGGGGGGCATTTCTACAATTGGGTTGTGCGGGAGCGGAATTTGGTAGATAATTGGATTATAGCCGCATTCGATGAAAGGTCCGCCATGCTTGTTCAAAATTTCCAACTCCTGCAAAACAACCAGCCCATCCGGTTCGTCAAATCCCCGAATGTCGATGTTAGATTACAAGAGCGGCGGTTTGTGGTGATGCACTACACCGGCGGGGCGAGTTTCTCCGCGTCGGTGGCCTGGCTGACCTCGAAGAGCAGCGGCGTTTCGGCGCACCTGGTCATCGGGCGGGATGGCGAGGTGGCGCAACTGGTTCCGTTCAACCTGCGCGCCTGGCACGCCGGGACGAGCGCGTGGAAGGGCTGCACCGGGCTGAATAATTACTCCATCGGAATCGAACTGGACAACGCCGGGATGATGAAGCGCAGCGGGGGGCAGTGGGTTTCGACGTTTGGGCGGGTCTATCCCGAAGCCGAAGTATTGGCCGCGCCGCACAAATCGGTCCCGAATGTACTTTACGGCTGGCACCGGTATACCGATATTCAGCTCCAAACCGCCGCCGAGGTAGTAGCGGCGCTGGTGAAGGCGTATGGCATCGAAGAAGTGATCGGGCATGACGATATTGCGACTGGCCGCAAGTGGGACCCGGGCCCGGCCTTCCCAATGGAGAAATTCCGCCAGGATGTGGCGGCGCTGGCGGGCAGGCAGGCGGGGGATGAAGGAAATAAGAAAGAGGACGGCGAGGTCGTCGTCGAGCCGCCCAAAGAGAAAGCGTTGATGCGCTACCGGGTGGAAAATCTAGACACGGGCCAGAAGGCCGATTTCACCTGGAGCGCGCCCTTCCAACCGGCCACCCTGCTGCCGGTTCCGTACGTCTCACAGTTGGGGCCGGGGGCCGATGCGCGCAAGAACGACTGCGGCGCGGCTTCGTCCATCATGCTGCTCAAGGCCTACATTCCCAACTTCCAGATGACCCCGGATGAGTTCTACACGCGCTTTGCCATCCCCGGCGCAGACCCGTACCTGAGCGTGACCCAACTGCGTAACGCCATGGGCAGCCTGGGCCTGCTGACCGATTTTCGGGCAACCCTGACCATGCACGATTTATTCGGCTTCCTGGCGGCCAGCAAACCCGTCATCGTGCTGCTGCGCTGCAAAGTATTCGAGGATGCCGGGCTGACCGAGAAAAAGTTCGAGGGGCCGCACTTTGCGGTGGCGGTGGGGCTGGATATCCGCTCTATTTACATCCACGACCCGCTTTACACCAACCCGGCGGATGGCGAGGCGCATCCCTACCCGCTGGAACTGTTCTGGCGGGCCTGGAAGGAGGCGGCCACTGACCCGAAGGCGCGCAACCCGGAGCGCTCGGCCATCATCCCGACGGCGGGCATTGGCTTCAGGCTGAGCCGCCGGGTGAGGGTCAACGTCCCGGCCCTGAATGTGCGCGCCTCGAACGCGCTGACCGCGCCCATCCTGCGCGTGTTGAAAAAAGATGAAGTGGTCGAGATTGCGCGCGAAATGGGCGGCTGGGGCGAGATAGACGGCCTGGGCTGGATTGCGCTTTCGTACACCGTCGCCGCGCCTGACCATTGGGAAAGGAAAAGAAACCATGCTGGAACCTGAACGCAAGATTCACAACCAGGGCAAACTGGTGGAGCTGCATCCCGTTTTTCGCAGCCGGGCGCAGGCGGTTTTGCAGGAATTGGAATCTGCCGGGCTGAGACCGCGCATTAGCGAGGCCTGGCGTTCGGCGGCAGACCAGGAGGCGGCGTATCAAAGCGGAAAAAGCCAGGTTCTGTATGGCTTCCATAACGTGACGATGGCCGACGGCGGCAAGGAGGCCCTGGCAATCGACCTGGCGGCAGCCGCGCAGCGCAACCAACTCATCACCGGCATCCGCTGGGGACTTTCGGACGATAAAATCCAGGCGGTGGAGGCGGCGATTGCGGCGGGCAACTGGGACGCGCCCGTGCATGATGTGGGCTGGGACCCGCTGCATGTCGAAATCACCAGGCTGACGACGGACGAGGCGCGCGCGGGCAAGCGTCCGCTGACGGGGGGCAGCGCGCCAACCAACGACGAGGCAGGTTCCGGGGAGTCGGGTAGGGGAGATGCCGGGGGAGGGAAGCGCCCGGCGCGCGTGTACCAGGTCGAAGAGTTGGGAACCAAGCGCGTTGTCCAATATGAATTAGGGAATCCGCTGCGGCCTGTGGCGCTGCTGCCGGGTCCGTATGTTTCGCAGTTGGGGCCATGAGGCGGTAGATGCCATTCATTTTTTGGATAACGGCGAGGGCTTCGGCTTTGGAAAGCACGGTGGGAATCCTTTTGGATTTTTCTCTACCGGACAAAACCTTTATCGAACCGCAAAGAGCGCAACCCCCGTGCGGGAGCAAGCCGGCGCGAAGTTTTTTAGCTCTTCTCACCTGCCCTTGCGGGCGGCGCAAGGGTGGCGTTCTTAGCGGGCTTCGCGGTTCGTTCCTTAACTTTGTCCGGTAGAGAAGATTTCAGATGAATATGATGACGACACTGAAGATGAGTAAATTCTAAAGTCAAAAGCGGCCCAACACTGCGCGCAGGCGAACAAAAGATAACAAAAAGTAACAAGAAACGGCCGCGCGCCTTTGCTTTTGTGAGAAAATTTTACATCGGAGGAACCTATGGAAATCAAAATCGGCAACCGCCTGATTGGCCCCAACCACCCAACCTATTTCATCGCCGACATCGCCGCCAACCACGACGGCGACCTGGAACGGGCCAGGCTGCTCATCCGGCTCGCCAAGCAAGCCGGGGCAGACGCGGCCAAGTTCCAGAACTTCGACGCGCCCAAAATCGTCTCGGATTACGGCTTCAGCCACATGAACAGCCAGGTCAGCCACCAGGCGACGTGGAAAAAATCGGTCACGGAAGTCTACCGGGCGGCCTCCATCCCGTTCGAGTGGTCAATGACGCTGGTCGAGGAGTGCAACGCGGTCGGCATTGATTATTTCTCCTCGCCCTACGATTTCGCCGCAATCGACTTCCTCGACCAGTATGTGCCGGTCTATAAGGCCGGTTCCGGCGAAATCGACTGGATTGAAGCCCTGGAGCGCATGGCGGGCAAGGGCAAACCGCTTTTCATCGCCACCGGCGCTTCGACGATTGGCGAGGTGCAAAAGGCCGTCCACGCCATCCTGAAAATCAACAAGCAGCTGGTGCTCATGCAATGCAACACCAACTACACCGCCAGCCCCAGCAATTACGACCACTTGCACCTGAACGTGCTCAAAACCTACGCCAGCATGTTCCCAGATGTCATCCTGGGACTCTCCGACCACACCCACGCGGTCGCGCCGGTCGTCGGCGCGGTGACGTTGGGCGCGCGCGTCATCGAACGGCATTTCACCGACTCGAACGACCGCGAAGGCCCCGACCACAAATTTGCGATGGACCCCGACAAGTGGGCGCGCATGGTCGAGGAAACTCGCCTGCTCGAACGGGCGCTCGGCTCCGCTGATAAATTCATCGCCGACAACGAGCGTGATACCGCCGTCGTGCAGCGCCGCTGCCTGCGCGCCGCCCGCGAGATTAAAGCCGGGGAAACCTTCACCCGCGAGATGATTGACGTGCTGCGCCCCGCCACCCCCGGCGCGATTAAACCTGACCAAATCGAGCATGTCCTTGGCACAAAGGCGCTGGTCGATATGCCGTATGGCAAGGAGCTGCGCTGGACGGATTTGGGATAAATCGATACTCGATATTTGATGCTCGAATATCGAGTATCAAATATCGAGTATCAAGTATCAACATGCGAATCATCTACTTCACCCTCGATTATTCCCCTCACGACCATCGCTTTCTCTCGGCCCTCTCGCAGAGCGAACACGAAGTCTTTTACGTCCGCCTGCAGCGCGGGCCGCGCCAGGTCGAAAGCCGCCCGGTGCCAGAGAATGTGGAGATTGTCCAGTGGGCGGGCGGGCAAAAACCGTTCGCGTGGCGCGACCTGCCCCGCCTGGTTCTCGATTTTCGGCGCGTGGTACGCAAAATCAAGCCTGATTTAATCCACGCCGGGCCTATCCAGACCTGCGCTTTCATCGCCGTCCTGAGCGGATTCCGCCCCATCCTGACCATGTCATGGGGCTTCGACCTGATGCGGGATGTGGAACGCGGCTGGGCCTGGGAGAAAATTACCCGCTATGTACTACGCAATACGCAAACCTTCACCAGCGATGCCCACGTCACCCGCGACAAAGCCGTCTCTTATGGGATGAACCCCGAAAAAACCGTCGTCTTCCCCTGGGGCGTGGATTTGAATCATTTCGTCCCAAAAGACTGGTCACGGATTACTGATAACTGTTTCACTGTCTTCTGCAACCGCGCCTGGGAGCCAATCTACGGGGTGGATGTTTTAGCCAGGGCCTTTGTCAAAATAGCGGCAGAACGGCCCCAGCTGCGCCTGCTCCTGCTGGGGAGCGGGTCGCAAGGCCATTTGATTCGGGACATCCTGACCAACGGCGGCGTTCTGGAGCAGGTCACATTCGCCGGACAAATCAACAACGCCGATTTGCCGCGCTTTTACCAGATGGCCGACCTGTATCTCTCCGCTTCGCATGTGGACGGGTCCTCCGTCTCGCTGATGGAAGCACTGGCCTGCGGGCTGCCCTGCCTGGTTTCGGATATTCCCGCCAACAAAGAATGGGTGCGGGAGGGAGAGAACGGCTGGCTGTTCCGCGATGGCGACGTGGATGACCTGGCTGCCAAAATTACGCAAGCCCTTGAAAATCGCAAATTGCTCCCCCAAATTGGGCAAAATGCGCGTATCATTGCAGAAGAACGCGCC
>DAOTZM010000184.1:0-7152 GCA_034434035.1 Anaerolineales bacterium | reverse complement strand
AAAACTGTCACCTATGCGATGACACCTTGCTATAAATTAGGATAGCATCCATAAAAACGTTAGTCAATCATTAAGGTTTTCCTTAGTGACAAGTCTGTTACACCTGCGGTCACATTTAATGTCATCTTTGGGACTGCTGATTGATTTCGGGTATACTTTCCCCGCATTCCAATCGTAATGCGGAATTCATTCCGCAGCCTGCCCACCATGCAACAGGCTTTTCGCGTTCAATGCAAATCCTGAATAGTTTGACAATGTCATATTTCAAATCAGAAAGCCACAACCACTTCACCACGACGGCAACAACGGAGAGCAAAACCGAAAATTTGGTTTCCGTCGCGCTCCTTCGTTACCGTTGTGGTAAAAAACGCGCCAATCTTTTAATGTGACATTGCCACGTTAGTGACACTGTAGAAAGCCCGCCATGAAACAACTCCTCCAAAACTTGCGCGATGGCAAAACCACCATCGCCGAAGTCCCCATCCCCACCCCGCGCGCCGGGCAGGCCCTCGTAAAAGTCGCGGCCTCGCTCGTTTCGGCCGGCACCGAGCGCATGGTGGTCGAATTCGCCGAAAAATCGCTGGTTGGCAAGGCCCGCTCCCGCCCCGACCTGGTGCGGCAAGTCCTCGATAAAATGTCCCGCGAAGGCATCGTCCCAACCATCCAGGCCGCCTTCAACCGCCTCGACCAGCCCATGCCGCTCGGCTACTCCTCTGCCGGGGTCATCGCGGCGCTCGGCCCCAACATGAATGGCTTCCACATCGGCCAGCGCGTGGCCTGCGCGGGCGGCGGCTACGCCGTCCATGCCGAATACAACCTCGCGCCGCGCAGCCTGCTCACGCCCCTGCCCGATTCGGTCGATTTCGAGTCCGCCGCCTTCACCACCCTGGGCGCCATCGCCCTGCACGGCTTCCGGCTGGCCGAACCCCAACTCGGCGAGAATGTGGCCGTCATCGGCCTGGGTTTGTTGGGATTATTGACGATTCAACTCGCGTCTGCCGCCGGCTGCCGCGTCTGGGGAGTGGATACCAACCCGAAGCGGGTCGCCCTCGCCGGGCAGTTCGGGGCTGCCGCCTGCTCCCGTCACGAGGCGGAAGACTCCGCCCGAGCCTTTACCGCCAATCGCGGCTTCGACAGCGTCATCATCTGCGCCGATACTTCATCGAATGACCCCGTCACCCTGGCGGGAACGATTGCCCGCGACCGGGCCAACATCGTGGCGACCGGCGCGGTTGGCCTGACCTTCCCGCGCAAAATCTACTTCGAGAAAGAACTCTCCTTCATCAACTCGCGCTCCTACGGCCCAGGCCGCTACGACTCTAATTACGAGGAAAATGGCCGCGACTATCCCATCGGCTACGTGCGCTGGACGGAAGGCCGCAACTTCGAGGCGGTCGTTTCACTATTGGAAAGTGGAAAGTTGAAGGTTGAAAGTCTTATTACGCACCGCTTCCCCATCGAACAAGCGGCTGAAGCGTATGAGATTATTACCGGGAAGAAGAAAGAGCCGTTTTTGGGGGTGCTTTTAAGGTATCAGGTGTCAGGTGATGAGGTGTCAGGTGATGAGGTGTCAGGTGATGAGGTCTCAGGCGATGGGTCAGGCAAAATTTCCCTGATACCCAAAAACCTGACACCTGACACCCAAAAACCTGACACCGTAAAACTGGGCGTCCTCGGCGCCGGTCTCTACGCCAACGCCACCCTCCTGCCCGCGCTCAAAAAAGTGAAAGATGTCGAACTGGTCGGCATTGCTTCGGCGGGCGGGCTGCACGCGGCGCACTCCGGCAGGAAGTTCGGCTTCCGCTACGCCTGTTCAGAGGATGAGCAGATTCTCAACGACCCGGAGATCAACACCGTCCTGATTCTCACCCGCCACGACAGCCACGCCGATTTGGCGGTGAAGGCTTTGCAAGCCGGGAAACACGTTTTTGTGGAAAAACCTCTTGCAGTAAACAGTATCCAGCTGTCAGAAGTCAGTAAGCAGTTACTGGATACTGAACACTGGGTACTGACCGCCGGTTTCAACAGACGCTTCGCCCCACTCGCCCAAACTCTTTCCTCTTCCATCTTTCCTCGCGCCGAACCCCTGTACGCTCATTACAGAGTCAACGCCGGGTACATCCCGCTCAACCACTGGGTTCACGACCCCGAACAGGGCGGTGGACGCCTCATCGGCGAGGGCTGCCATTTTATCGATTTTCTCACCTTCCTGGTTGGCTCCGCGCCGGTTTCTGTCAGCGCAGCGGCGCTGCCAAACGGCGGCAAATACCGCGAGGACAACGTAACGATGACCTTCACCTTCGCGGATGGTTCGATAGGGGTGGTGGACTACCTCGCCAACGGCGACAAATCCTTTCCCAAGGAGCGGGTGGAGGTCTTTTGCGGCGGCATGGTAGCGGTGCTGGACGATTTCAGGACGCTGGAAACCGTCAAAGATGGGAAGAAGAAAGCGGTCAAACTGTGGGGCCAGGACAAAGGCCACTTCAACGAGATGCAGGCCCTGGTCCGCGCGATTCGTAGCGGGATTCCGCCCATTCCGTATGAGCAGCTCATCGGCGTCACCCAGGCCGGTTTCGCGGCGGTCGAATCGATTCGGAAGAATGGGGAGAAGGTTAACCTGTAAAAACATCCCGCGCCAGGTTTTGGATTTCGCCAGACCAGGGCGCGGGATGTTTGTGTATTTGGCTGAACCCAAGAAAGGCTCAGCCAGGGTATCATCCGGTCATCTTTGAAAAAGCCTCGGCGGAACAGCCGCAGCCGCGCCGCGCCAAACAGCAGGAAATCATCCACATAGCGCAGGTAGGCCGGGCAGGAGAGTTCACGCTTAACAAAATGGTCAAAGGGATTCATGTAGCAGTTGGCCCATAGTTGCGAGGTCAGGTTGCCGATTGGCAAACCGCGCGGACGGTTGGCGGCAAACAACGTATCGCCAGGGAAATAGACCATATCGTATGCAGCAGCAAGAACGCCCTGACCGCTGGCAAGGATGCGCTCCGTCATCCAGTTTACGCTTTTATCCGGGAGCATTTTGGCAAGCGTTTGCAGCAGGATGGCATGGTCGAGGCTGGGGAAAAACTGGACGACATCGCACTGCACCACATATTTGTAACGCCGGGCAAATTGTGTGGCGCGGTTTAGGGCGCGGTGCGTGCCTTTGCCGAGGCGGTTGGCGTAACTATCGGCAATGAATTTTTTCTCAAAACAGGGCTGGGTGATGTTGCACAGGGCATGGTGCGCCACCCGGTCATCAAACGGGGCGGCGGAAATCAGCCGTCTTTTTGGTTCATGAACGTAAAAACTGGCATAGTTGCCCGGCTGGTAGATTTGGCTTTGCAGCCGCGTTTGCAAATCAATCAGGTTGTCGGCCAGATAGGTTTCACAGAGGGCAGTTGCGCCGCGCCCGCGCTCACCTGCACTTGCGTGCAGGCGCAAGTGTGCCGCGCGCGGCGTTGCGCCAGGCTTGCAGCAGGTTTTCCCAGTCACAGAGTTGTTCTTGAAGTGTCATCATGTTGAAAATTTAATTTCGCCCGCTCTTGTGCCCCGCAGGGGATAAAGGACAAGCCGACCTGCACCGCGCCCTGGGCGACCTTCGAGCCGAGTTTGAGCAGGTCAATGGTCACGCCGCCGGCTTTCTCCAGGTCAATGGCGCGGTAGAGCATGGTTGCGAGGTAGTCCAAATCCTGGGTGTTTTCGCCCGGTTTGATTCTCTTGCGCACCGCGCCCAACACATTGAGCAGGAAAGCGCGCCAGAGCGTCTCTTCCTTGTCATACTTCCAGGCGTCGAACCATGCCACCGTGAAATTTTCGGGCAGGCTGTCGCGCACCATGCCCATCAGGGAGGTTTTTCCTGAACCCCAGGCGCCGAAAATGCCGATGGTCAACGGCGTGTTGCTCGATTCGATCACCTCAGCCAGGGTTTCGATATAAGGCCTGAAATCCGGCGCGTCCTGGCTGGCAGGTCGTTTACGGTGATGGTCTTTTGCTCGTCGCTCATGTGTCCCTCCACAAACAGGTGTGATAGGTCAATTATAGGGCAAAAAACCAGCAAAACCCGTCCCGAAGGGTTTCGAGCGGGAATTCCTGTTGGTTCCAGAAACCGTTGGGACGCTTTTTGCCGTATAATCATAGTGCAAACATGTAGTGCAAAAGGATGCCCCCATGCCCCGCGCTGTCAAAGAACGCATGAATCTCTACCTCACCAAAGCGGTTGCCGATGAACTGCGCCGCCTGGTTCCCGCCCGCGAGCGCACCCGCTTTGTGGAGGATGTGCTGGCCCGCGAGTTGCGCCGCGCCCGGCTGCGCGAAGTGCTGGCCCGCACCGCCGGGGCCTGGAAGGATGAAGACCACCCAGATTTGATGACCTTCGAGGATGTCAATCGCTGGTTGGATGAAATTCGGCGCGGCTCGGAACAGGATACCTTGAAAGAATGGGGCGAAGAAAATGGGTGATTTTTTGCTCGATTCCGGAATCCTGATTCTGCACCTGCGCAACCAGCCAGGTTACGTTGCCTTGCTCGATCAACTTTCAGACCAGGGTCTGCTTTTTATCTCAACCATGACGCGTTTCGAGATTTTGCAAGGCATGAAAGAGCGTGAGCGCAAAAAAACATTCGATACGCTAAAAGTGCTGGAAAGTTTACCGGTTGTGGATGACATTGCCGAAAGAGCCGGGGAATTGGTACGCGAATGGCGGTCGAAAGGAGTTACGCTCGGAATTTCGGATGCGCTCATTGCCGCCGCCGCCCTCCAGCACAACCTGCCGCTGGTGACGACCAACCCCAGGCACTTCCCCATGCCCGAACTGACCGTGTACCAGGCCGATGACGCCGGGAAAATGACCCTATGCCAGCGCTGAAAAAACTGTTCATCTTGAAACTCGGCGACACCCTGCCCAACCTGGCCGCGCGGCGCGGGGATTTCGAGGACTGGTTCATTGCCGGGCTGGGGCTGGATTCTGGCCAACTGGCCGTTTTCGACCCTCGCACCGGGGCAGACTTCCCCCCGCTGGAGGGGGTTGCCGGGCTGCTGCTGACCGGTTCGCACAGCATGGTGACGGAACATCTCGACTGGAGCGAACGCGCCGCCCGCTGGACGAAAACGGCGGTCGAGGCTGGAATCCCGACCCTGGGGGTGTGCTACGGACACCAACTGCTGGCTTACGCTTTCGGCGGCGCGGTGGGGAACAACCCCAACGGCACGCAAGAAGGCACGACCACGATTCAGCTGACTTCGGAAGGCCGCGCTGACCCGCTGCTGGGCGGTTTGGGTGTGGAACAGTTCGAGGCCCAGGTCAGCCACGCCCAATCCGCGCTGGCGTTGCCGCCGGGAGCGGTGCGCCTTGCCTTCGACGATTGGGACGCCAACCAGGCGTTTCGGATGGGAGAAAACGCCTGGGGCGTGCAGTTCCACCCCGAAATGGACGCCGACATCGCCCGCGCCTACACCCAGGCAGAGCGCGCCGAACTGCTCGAACAGGGTCAAAATCCAGAGCAAATCCTGGCCGGGGTGCGCGAGACGCCCACCGCGGCGAAGGTGCTGCGGCGGTTTGCAAAAATCGTTTTTGGGTAAGAAAAAAGCGGATGTCACCAGACATCCGCTTCTATGTACAACTTTTTGCCGTTTACTTCAGGGCATCGAAGGCGGCATCGAGCAGGGCTTTCACATAGTTCGGGTTGTGCGCGCCGTGGCTGCCATCTTCTTCGATGACGCCATAGTTCCACAATGCGGTAGCGGTCTTCTCATCCCAGGTGCCGGGGACAACCGCGCCATTGGCATCGAGCAAGCCCTTTTCGGTCAGCAGGGCTTTCAGCTCTTCCATGCGATTCTTGACTTCGGTCTGGAAGCCGTTGACATCATAATTTTTGGCGTCGGCATGGCAGGTGACGCAATTCGACATCTGCGGCTCAAAGGTGTGGACTTTTTCGGTGCTCATGTGACAGCCGACGCAGGTATCTTTGATGCCAGAGTAGTGCACGCCCGGCTTGCCCTCGACGCCAAAACCGCCAACGCCCATCAGAACGTCACCCTGAATGCTCGAATGCGGGTTGAAGCGCGGGCTGGTGGACGTGTATTTGGTGGCATCTGCCTTGTCTTTGAAGCTGGGCATATTGCGGCGGGCCTGGTGGCAGTTGGCGCACAGGTTGCCGGAGCCGCCATCATAAGTAACGCCGTTGGTAACGAAAGCCACCGGAGCGGTGGTTTCCAACGCCCAGTCCTGTCCCGTGAAGGTGACGTGAACCTGGTGGCAGGTGCGGCAGTCCTGATGGGTCGGAGCGCTATCGCCTGACTCGATTTGGCTGAAGTTCTTGCCTTCAGCAATCATCTGGCTGAAGGTGGCGCCATCGTGACAGCCCGCGCAGTCTTTGCGTTCGCCGGCATAGGCCAGGCCGGGGCCAGAGCCATGCGCGGAGGTTGTCCAATTGGATTTATGGCGGGTGATGATGGATGTGTCGTTGTGACATTCGGTGCAGGTCAGGCTGGCCATATCAACGGAGGCGCCATCGGCGCCAGCAGGGCCGGCAGGGCCAGCAGGGCCAGCAGGACCAGCGGGACCAGCAGGACCTTGTGGGCCAGCGGGGCCAGCGCAGGCCGACAAGGCAACAACGAGCACGAGCGTGCCGAGTAAAACGAGCAGTTTCTTTGTAGACATTGTTTACATTCTCCTTTTTGGGTTTCTTACTCGTTACATGTAAGAACGGTGATGTACTCTTCCCTTTTTCTTCTCGCGCGAATCGAACCACCTCCTTGCTGTAATTGGACAAACCTGTCACAATTTGACTTGATTAATATATCCTTAATTTTCAATTTCGTGTTGTACCAAATCTCACAAAGGATGTGTGACAAATGTAATACTTGTACTTATAAGTTTTTCCATTAATATAAGCAATGATTATGAAGCGCAACCTTGCCCTGTATATATCAGCAATTCCAAATTCTCTACCAGACAAACTTCGTGTTCATTTGTCATTTCGAGCGACAGCGAGAAATCTTCTCCCAGTGCGCAAGATTTCTCCCCGCTGCGCGGCTCGAAATGACAAGAATAAGATATGAATTACAGTTGAGATTGTTTTGTCCGGTAGAGAAAACTCAAGTTACTGGTTAATGGGCTGGAATTGATCATCGTACCGGAAGGTACGGGCGAAATCCTGTACC
>DAOTZM010000183.1:0-2088 GCA_034434035.1 Anaerolineales bacterium | reverse complement strand
AAAATCGTTGTTTAAAATACTCTTTCCGTACGTTTCCGTCAAATCCGCGTGTCACCTGCACTGCGCGCAGGCGCAAGTGTCCGTGTACGGGTTTTCACGGTAAATCTCAGAGAGCCATCGCGTAGAGGCTGCGCAAAATGGGCAGGTGAGGTAGAATTACGCTAACTGTGCCGAAAAAGGTGAATGGCGTGTATGCTTTTGCAATTGAAACCGAAAAGCATTCTGTGGTACATTGTACATAACGAATCCAACACAAGAGGAAATCCATGAAGGCGACCAAGATTCTCCGCAACGACCAGGAACTTATCGACCGCTTCCTGGCTGTGTTTGGCTTGGGCGCGGTCAACGCGGCCCAAAACAAACCGGTCCAGCCAGGTTTTTTCATCTACGGGTGCAGTTTCATCAAAGAGTTCATCGAGAGAAATTACTTCAAAAAAGAACAAGTCTTGCTCAAGACGATGGAGGACAACGGACTGGCCTCTGACAGCGGCCCGCTGCAACACATGCTGGAAGACATTGCCAACAGCAAAGAAATAAGCGACGAACTGCTGGCCGCTGCGCGCCAGTGGCAGGCAGGTGACCTGGATGGACGAAACAGTATTATTTGGGCTGCCAGCAGTTACACCTCGATGCTGCGCCAGCACATCGACCGCTCGCGCGGCATCATCTTCCCACTGGCCGAACAGCTCATCCCGCCCGATGAACAGTACAAAATCGCCGAAGCCTATAACCACATCGTGTTCGAGGAAGGTGAAAACCATCCTATCGAACACTACGAAAAAATCGTTGCGGCCCTCAAAGACGAAACCGACGACTGGAAATAAGTTTTCACAAAACCGAACACCGTCCCGAAGGGCTTCGTCGCGAGCGCTCAGCCGAGCGGTTTTTCATGAGCGATTTTTGCCGTTTTCGGCCAGCCTTCGGGACGCTTTCATTACATGCCGGAGGAAAATATGCCAGACCATCCCTACCAGCAAATCGAAGCCCTGCTTTCCAGCGCAGATGCAGAGAAAATACACGAGGGGCTGGAACTTGTCCGAAAGGAAATTGCCCGCATCGGCTCGAAAGAAGCCCGGCCCCTGTTCGAGATTGTGGCAACCCTCTTCCACTTCGACATGCTCGACCGCCCCGACCTGGTTCCCGTCCTCAACGAAGCCGTCAGCCTGGTCGTTGGGTTTGGCGACTGGGTCATCCCGGAACTGTTACACGAATTGGATGATGGCGACCTGAAGGCCCAATTGACAATTGGACACGCCCTGGGGCGCATCGGGGCAGACGCCATCCAGCCGCTGATTGCCGAATATAACGCAACCAGCGACCCTGACCGGCGGGTCTTCGTCTTATATGCATTGGGAAAAATCAAGTCGCCGCGCGTGATGGAGGCCATGCCTCTGGCGCTCGAAGCGGTGAATTCTCCCAACCAAGAACTGCGCGACACCGCCACGCGGGCCGTTGGCAAATTCGTCGAATTCGCCCCCTCGCTGTCAGATTCCCTGCGCGGGGAGATCATCCAGAAACTCCAGCGCAACCTGGCCGATAGCAATCCGGTCATCCGCGCCAAGGCCGTCCGCAGTCTGGGCAAACTGGCAAAATTCGGCCACCTCTCGCCAGAAGAACGCCTAGCGCTCAAAACCATCTTCGAGCGTCTGATGGGCATCGACGAGCATTACGAATGGGACTATGCCTACATCGTCCGGCGGGAGGCCGAGGAAGCCTACCAGTACGTTCAGTAAACCGCCGGTTACGACCTATTACGCCGGTAATTCCACCCTGTTACGCAACATCCCAACGAACAAAAACGCGCCCATCGGGGGCGCGTTTTTGTTCCGCGCTTTTTACAATGCTGCTGCCAGCAATTCCAAATTCAAAAAGATGTACAATGATAACGTGCGCGTGCCGCTCGTCCTGCGCGCCCCCATGGGCGGACGGCGCGGCTATGGGCCAACTCATTCCCAGTCGCTCGAAAAACTCTTCCTGGGCATTCCCGGCCTGAAGGTCGTCGCCCCCAACACCCTCGGCGATCCCGGCGAATTGCTCCTCGCCGCCATTGCCGACGACGACCCGGTCTTGTTCATCGAGCATAAAATC